>NZ_DAOMFK010000079.1:0-13264 GCF_035429765.1 Nocardioides sp.
CCCCGGGCCGGGCGGCGCGGTGGCGGGGCCGCAGGTCAGCGGTCGCGGTACGCCGGGACCGGTGGCCACCGTGCCCCTCCAGGCCCGACCGGCGGCGGCGAGCCGCACCTCGCCGTCGTGCGTCGCAGGCAGGTGGCGGACGTCGTCGAGGCGGTCCAGCCCGACCCGGCCCCGCAGGTGCTCCTCGGCGACCTGGGCCGCGGGGGCGTGGCCGGCCCGGCCACGGACCAGGCCCGCGGGCCACCGGCCGTCCAGCAGCCTGCCGCCGGCCTCGACCGCGGCGGCAGGGTCCAGGCGGCCGAGCACCAGCCCCGCCGGCAGGGCCAGCACCGTGGCGGCGAAACGGTGCCCACCGAGGTGCGTGGTCTCCCACGTCGCGCCGGGCCAGCGGGCAGCGAGGGCGTCTGCCACCGGTCTGCCCAGCTCGGCGCAGCAGCGGTCGCGACGCCCGTTCGTGCACACCAGCCACAGCGGCCCGGTGTGCTCGGTGAAGGCCGCGCCGCCACCTGCGGCCAGCTCCCCCGGGTCCAGCCGGGCCAGCTCGGCGACGTCGTCGAGCAGCAGGGTGCGCACCCGCGCCGGGCCGCCTCCCAGAGCGGCCGTGTACAGCCTCACCCCCCGCTCCTCGCTCGTCCGTCCGGGCCGGCGCACCAGCTGCACCCGCACTCCCGCCAGTGCGGCAAGGGAGCGGCGCACCGCCGGTGGCAGCCGGCTCTCGGAGACCGCGTGCCGGCCCCACGCCCCGGCGTACTCGACGAACAGCCAGGCTGTCTCGCCGGGGGCGGTCCCGGCCATCGGCTCACCCTCGGCGCGGCTCACCGCCGAGCAACGCTGCGACACCTCCGCGACCACCGCTCCAGTCTGGCGCACCGAGCCGTGCGCCACCGGGCAGGATCCGGGGTGCGGCTCACTCGAGCAGGCCACGCCGCCGGGCGATCGCCACCGCCTCGGTGCGGCTCGCGGCGCCCAGCTTGGCGAGGACGTTCGAGACGTGCACCGACACGGTCTTCGTGCTGATGAACAGGCGTCTGCCGATCTCGCCGTTGCTGCCGCCCTGGGCGACCAGCCCGAGGATCTCGCGCTCGCGGGCGGTGAGCTCCACCGAGCTCGGGGCGCCCCGCGTGGCGACCCGGGTCGCCCCGCTGCGCCGCAGGTCCTCCAGCAGCACCCGGGCACCGAGCCGCTCGGCAGTGGCCCGGGCGAGATCGCCCTCGGCCCGGGCCTCGGCGACCTGTCCGGCGGCGCGCAGGATGCCGGCGAGCACCGCCTGGGCCTGGGCCGTCCGGTGGACGTCGCCGAGGGCCTGGTACCGCTCGACGGTCCCGCGCCAGGCGGCCACCAGCTCGGCGTGGGTCGGCGGGTCCTCCCCCACCAGCCAGCGCAGGCGCAGCATCTCGGCGTCCAGCCGCTGCACCCAGGCCTGGCCCTCCGGGCCCCAGAAGTCGCCGCCGGTGGCGACCCGGTCGCGGACCGCCAGGCCATCGGCGTGCAGCTGCTCGGCGCGGACCACCATCTCCGCCCGTCGCTCCCGGGTCGAGTCCTCGCAGCAGCGGACCAGCCCCGCCAGCGCGGTCGCCGCCAGCCGGGCGCGGGCCCCGAACCAGGGGTGCCAGATCCGGCCCACCACCTCGATGACGTCGTCGTAGGCCGCCAGGACCCCGTCGGGGTCGCCGGCCCGGGCGGCCGCATCCATGAGCAGGCCCGCGTCGTGGACCGCGATCAGCCCCTCCTCCTCCCACAGCGCGCGGAGCCCGGAGAGGTCCGTCCCGCCGCCCCGCGCGCGGAGCACGTCCTCGCGGAGCACCTGGAGCAGGCCGTGCACGATCGCCGGGGCCGGCGCCGGCCGCTCCTCGAGCAGCTCCAGCGCCTCGTCCCAGCGGCCGGTGACCACCAGGATCCAGCCCAGCTGCCAGAGGCACTCGAGGGCGTACGGCGCGAAGGGGGTGCCGAGCTCGCCGCCGATGCGTCGGCCGCGGCCGAACCAGTGGACGGCCTCGTCGTACTCGGCGTACTCCGCGAACGAGCGCCCCAGCAGGTAGCACCCGCGCATCTCGGCGGGGGCCGCCCCGGCCCGCTGGGCGTGCTCGACCGCGTCGAGCAGGGCAGCCCGGACCACCTCCTTGGGGCCGCTGCGCTTGAGCGCACTGAGCGTGGTGACCACCTCGCTGACCAGCCGCGAGCGGTCCAGCCGCTCGGCCAGCGCCAGCGCGTCCAGCCCGACCGCCTGGGCCTCGTCGGACCGTCCCAGCGACGCGAGGATGTGCGCGTGCACGGCGAGCACCTGCGCACGCAGGCCGGTGGCCTCGTCGCCGAGCAGCCGCAGGGCCTCGGCAGAGATCGCGGCGGGGTCCTCGTCCGGCTCGATCACCATCATCGCCTGCGCCCGGGCGGAGAGCATCCGCGCCCGCGCCTGGGGGCTCGCGTCGGGCCCGAGAACCGCGAGCTGGTCGCGCAGCAGCGCCGCGGCCCGGCCCGGACGACCGCTGGCGCTCAGCGCCTCGGCCGCCGCGACCGCGAGACGGGAACGGTCCACGTCCGCCGTGGTGGCCAGCCGCGGGTCGGCGAGGAGCTCCAGGGCCTGGGTGTAGTGGTGGGCCGCCTCGTCGGGCCCGCCCACGGTCGAGGCGTCGTCACCGGCCTGGATGCTCGCCCGCAGGGCGGTCTCGTAGTCCATCGCCGCCCGGGCGTGCCGGGCGAGCTCGGCCGCGGTGCCGCGGGCACGGCCACTGCCCAGCGCCTCGGCGTACGCCGCGTGGATCCGGGTGCGCTCCCCGGGCAGGAGGTCGTCGTAGACCGCCTCGCCGAGCAGCGCGTGGCGGAAGGAGTAGCCGGGCGGACCGGTGACGAGGACGTGCAGGTCGACGGCCTGGCGCAGGGTCTCCTCCAGCTCCTCCTCGGGCAGCCCGGACACCGCCGCCAGCAGTGCGTGGGACACCTGCCGGCCGCCCGCGCTCGCAGCGCGGACGATCTCGCGTCCCTGCTCGTCGAGGCGGTCCAGGCGCACCAGGAGGACGCCGGCGAGGTCGTCCGGGACCCGGCCGCCGGGGGCGGTCGCGGCACCGACCAGCTCCTCGACGAAGAACGCGTTCCCCTCGGCTCTCGCGACGATCCCGGAGACGTCCCACTCGGTGAGCTCGGTCGTCTGCAGGTCCCGGACCAGCTCCCGCACCGCCACCGGCGCCAACGGCTGCAGGACCGTCCGGTGCACCCCGCGCACCCGCGCCCACTCGGCGACCTGGGTGCGCAGCGGGTGCCTCCGGTGCAGGTCGTCGGTGCGGTAGGAGCCGACCAGCGCGACGTCGCCGACGAAGGGCCGCGCGAGCAGGAAGCTGATCATGTCGCGCGTGGACTGGTCGGCCCAGTGCAGGTCCTCGATCACCAGCAGCAGGGGTGCCGGCTCGGCGACCGCCTCGAGCAGCGCGTGCACGGCCTCGAAGAGGGCCCCGCGGTCCAGGGCACTCTCCCCGGCCTGGGCCCCGTCGAGCAGCCGACGCCCCGGTCGCAGCCGCCCCAGGGCGGGATGCGCGGCCACCACCGCGTCGACCATCTCCGGCAGGTCGGCCGCGAGCCGGCCGATCACCTCGGAGAAGGGCAGGTACGGCGGGGCGCCCTCGCCGAAGTCGAGGCAGTACCCGGCGTACACCTGCCACCCCTCGGCCACCGCCGCGTCCCGGAGCGCCGTGAGCAGGCGCGTCTTCCCGACGCCGGCGTCGCCGGCGAGCAGCAGGTTCGAGTGGCGCGGGGAGGACGGACGGACGCCGAGCCGGGAGCACAGCTCCGCGAGCTCGGCGTCACGTCCGATCAGTCGACCGGCCTCCGGGAGCGCCACGCACCCCATGATCCACGGTCCCGGTCCCGGTCCCTGCGTCGCGTGGTCGCGCGGCGTGGCCCGGATCCGGTGATGCCGTCGCGGATGCGGCTGGTGCGGTAGGCGATCTCCGCCTCGGTCCACGGGCTCGTTGCCTGGTTCATGGTGTCTCCTCGTCTCGCCGATGAGCCCAGACTGCGCGCCTGAGGTAGCCCCGCACATCGGGAGAGTGCCCTATCTACGGCCGCCCCTGCCCTGAGGCCCCCTCCTGAGGCACCGGGTGTCTCCAAAATCGCCCGGAGCCCGAGTGTCCGGACCTACTGTTCGGAGGGTGCCCCCGCTCGGTCCCTCCGACCTCCCCGCCGGCTCGGCCGGCAGAGTCACCCGGGCCGTTCCGCCCTCGCGCGGCAACCGGGTCGCGATGATGGCCCTCGTCGGTGTCGTCTCCCTGGTCTGGGCCGCGGTGTGCAACGGCATGCTCGACCTGCTTCAGTCCGGGGGGGACCTGCATCGCCTGCTCACCCAGGAGCTCGTCGAGACGGGCGTGATCTTCCTCATCTCGACCGGTGTCGTGTGGCTGCTGGTGCTGCTGCTGCTGGCACTCACCAACCGGCTCTTCCTGTCCCTCGGTCTCGCGCTGTGCGTCGCGGTCGGACTGGGCTGGGCCAGCTACCTGAAGATCACCCTGCGACGCGAGCCCGTCTACCCCTCCGACCTGGTGTTCGTCAGGCAGGCCGGGTTCCTCAGCGACATGGTCGACCCCAGGACCCTGGTCGCCGCGGGCCTGGTGATCGGACTGCTCCTCGCGGTGGTGCTCCTCGTCGGGCGTGTCGTCTCCCGTTCGTTCCCGCCCATCAGGCGGAGGACCGAGCCGAGGCGGTGGCGCACGATGCTGCTGCTGCGGGTCCTCACCGTCGTACTCGTCACGGCAGCGCTCAGCTACGTCACCCACTTCAACTCCTCGGGCAACCGGGTCAGGGAGGCCTACAACCACGCCGGCGCGGACTGGGCGTGGTGGAGCCAGACGGACAACTACGGGCGTCACGGCTTCGTGGCCGGATTCCTGTACAACCTCAACGTTCCCGCCATGGACCGGCCGGAGGACTACAGCGCCGCGACCATGGCCACCCTGAGCACGAAGTACGCCCGGCGGGCGGACCGGCTCAACAGCCAACGGGTCGCAGGGGCGGCGGACGACGTGAACGTCGTGGTGGTCCTCAGCGAGGCGTTCAGCGACCCCACCCTGATCACGGGTCCGACCCTGGCCGAGGACCCGATCCCGTTCACGCGCTCCCTGATGGCCTCGACGACGTCAGGCGAGATGCTCGCCCAGCTCTTCGGCGGTGGCACAGCCAACATGGAGTTCGAGGCGCTGTCGGGGATGTCCCTGTCGCAGTTCCTGCCCCAGATGAACACGCCGTACCAGATGCTGGTGACCCAGACGCCGACCTTCCCCTCGGTCGTGGGCCTCCTGGGCGCACAGGGGTGGCAGCCGCTCGCCGTCCACCCCTTCCGGCCCACGATGTACAAGCGGCACGAGGTCTACCCGATCCTGGGCTTCTCGGAGTTCATCCACGACTCGACGATGCAGCACGCCGACCGCATCGACGACAACAACTACGTCTCCGACGCCGCCGCCTTCGACGAGGTCGAGTACCAGCTCGCCAGGTCGACGAAGCCCGCGTTCGTCAACCTGGTCACCATGCAGAACCACTACCCGATGGCCGGCAAGTACCACGACCCGATCCCGGTGACCGGCGTCTCCGGAGAGGTGGCCGACCAGCTCAGCCACTACGCCCGCGGGCTCAGGCACACCGACGACGCCCTCCGCGACTTCATCGGCGACCTGGAGAGGTCGGACGAGAAGACCGCCGTGATCTTCTACGGGGACCACGCCCCCGCCTTCTGGAGCGGGGAGGTCTACGACAGCAACGGCGCCGACTCCTTCCGCCGAACGCCGTACTTCATCTGGACCAACTTCACCGACCTGCCGCGGCAGAGCGCGCCGGTCACCAGCCCGATCTACTTCCTCCCGACGTTGTTCAACGAGCTCTCCGCGCCGCTGCCTCCCTACTACGTGCTCCTGACCGAGCTGCAGCAGGAGATCCCCGCGATGGAGCAGGGCGAGTACTACCTGCCGGACGGGTCGAAGGTCTCAGAGGACGCGCTGGGCCCGAGGGCACGGGCGCTGCTCCACGACTACCGCCTGGTGCAGTACGACCTGGCGGTGGGACAGCGGTACTCCGAGTCTGTGATGTTCCCGCAGGGCTCCGACGTGCTGGCGGCCGGAGGATCGCCGGCACGCTGACCGTCGGCGGTCCGGACGACCGCCCGGCGGGCTAGGCCGGCCGGCCGCCCAGCCACACCCCGGCGACCAGGGGGACACCCGGTCGGTAGGCCAGGTGCACGTGGCTCGGGGCGTCGAGGAGGACCAGGTCGGCGGCGGCGCCCACCGTGACCCGGCCGACGTCGGCGCGGTCCAGCGCGTCCGCGCCGCCCCGGGTCGCCGCGTGCACCGCCTCGGCCGGGCTCAACCCCATCTCGCGCACCGCCATCGCGATGCAGAACGGGATCGAGGAGGTGTAGCAGGAGCCGGGGTTGCAGTCGCTGGCCAGGGCGATCCGCACGCCGGCGTCGAGCAGCCGCCGCGCGTCCGGGAAGGGCTGCCGGGTGGAGAACTCCACCCCGGGGAGCAGCGTGGCGACCGTGCCGGAGTCACGGAGCGCGGCGACGTCGGCGTCGGTGAGGTAGGTGCAGTGGTCGACGGCCACCAGGCCGAGCTCGCAGGCCAGCTGCACGCCGGGTCCGGGGCCGAGCTGGTTGGCGTGCAGCCGCCCGCGCAGCCCCACCTGCCGACCGGCGTCGAGGACGGTGCGGGCCTGGTCGGCGTCGAACGCGCCGGTCTCGCAGAAGGCGTCGATCCAGCGTGCGTACGGCGCAGCGGCGGCGAGCATGGGGCCGGTGACCAGCTCGACGTACGCCGCGGGGTCGGTGCCGGCCGGCACCACGTGGGCGCCTAGGAACGTGGTCTCCTCGGTGAACTGCCGGGCGATCGCCAGCGAGCGGGCCTCGTCGTGGACGGTGAGCCCGTAGCCGGACTTGATCTCGACCGTCGTGGTGCCCTGGCGCCGCATCTCGGCCACCAGGTGGGCGACGTGGGACGTGAGCTCCTCGTCGGTCGCCGCCCTCGTCGCGGCCACGGTGGAGCGGATCCCGCCGGCGGTGTAGGGCTCGCCGGTCATCCGGGCCGCGAACTCCGCAGCCCGGTCGCCGGCGAAGACCAGGTGGCTGTGGGAGTCGACGAAGCCCGGCAGCACGGCGCGCCCGCCCGCGTCGTACGCCGTGTCGGCCGCGGGCGCGTCCCGGGCGGACCCGACCCAGGCGACCCGGCTCCCCTCGACCACGACGGCCGCGTCGGCGAGCAGCCCCAGCAGGCCCGGCCGGTCGGGGTCGTTGGTGACGAGCTCGCCGATGCCGGTGAGCAGCACGCTGGAGGGGTCGGTCACTGCCACAGCCTCCCCACCGCCGCGTCGAGCTCGTGCCCGATCTCCTCCCGGTCACTGTGCCGCACGACCACGCGCCCGTCGACCATCACCTGGCGGACGTCCTCGGCGGTGGCGGCGAAGACCACCGTGCCCTCGTCGCCGCCGGTCCCGGCGGTGCGCGGGCCGGACGGGTCGAGGGTGACCAGGTCGGCGCGCTGACCCACGGCGATCCGCCCGGCGTCGGCGTAGCCGAGGGACGTGTGCCCCGCCCACGTCGCGGCGTCGAGCAGCTCCGCCGCCGCCCAGTGCCCGCGCCGCCTGGTGGCCAGCCGCTCGTCGAGCTCGACGGCCCGCATCTCCTCGAACAGGTCGATGACCGCGTGGCTGTCCGAGCCGAGCGTGAGCCGGCTCCCCGCCTCGTGGAGCGCACGGCTGGGCCCGATCCCGTCCCCGAGGTCACGCTCGGTGGTGGGGCAGAAGCACGCGTAGGCGGTGGCGCTGCCGAGTGCGGCCACGTCGTCGGCGGTCAGGTGGGTGGCGTGCACGAGGGTGGTCGCCGGGGTGAGGGCGCCGGCGTCGGCGAGCAGCCGGGTGGGGGTGCAGCCGTGGGCGGCCAGGCAGGCGTCGTTCTCGGCGACCTGCTCCGAGAGGTGCGCGTGCAGCGGGCGGCCGGCGGCAGCCGCCACGACGGTCCCGAGCTGGTCACGGGGCACGGCGCGCACGGAGTGGATCGCGGCGCCGACGACGACCCCCGGGGTGGACGCGTGCTGGGCCACCAGGTCGGTGACGCGCCGCGTCCAGGCGTCGGCGTCGCGGTCGGCGTACCGGCGCTGGACCCCCTCGGGCGGCGCCCCGAAGCCCGAGCTGAGGTAGCAGGTGTCCAGCAGGGCGAGCCTGACCCCCGCCTGCCGGGCCGCCTCGACCAGGGCGTGGCCCATCGCGTTGGGGTCGGCGTAGGGCGTCCCGTCGAGCTGGTGGTGCAGGTAGTGGAACTCCCCGACGGTGGTGATCCCGGCCGCCGCCATCTCCGTGAAGGTGGCGCGCGCCAGCGCGAGGTAGCTGTCGGGGTCGAGCCGCGCGGCCACGGCGTACATCTGCTCCCGCCAGGTCCAGAAGCTGCCCCGCTCGCGCTGGGTCCGCCCCCGCAGCGCCCGGTGGAACGCGTGGCTGTGGCAGTTGGCCAGCCCGGGGATGGTGAGCCCGGGGATCCTGACGGATTCCCCGCCCGGGCGGGGAATCCCGCTCATGTCGCGGGTTGCAGCCCCCATCACGTGCGGGTTTGCCCCGCCAGGTTCCACCCGGGTGAACCGTCCGTCCTCGATGTCGACGAGTACGTCGTCCCGCACGGCGCCGTCGACCCAGGCGCGCTCGAGGAGGTACGCCGTCACGTGGGCGCCTCGGTCGCCAGCAGGGCGAGCGTGTCGGCGAGCGCCGAGACGCCGGCGAGGCAGTCGGCGGGCTCGGCGTACTCCTCCGGGGAGTGGGAGACCCCAGTGGGGTTGCGCACGAAGAGCATCGCGCTCGGGATGCCCGCCTCGGAGAGGATGCCGGCGTCGTGCCCGGCCTGGGTCGGCAGCAGCGGCCAGTCGCCTCCCTCGTGGCCGGTGGCGACCCGCGCGGCCAGGTCGGGGTCGAACACCACCGGCGCGGAGACGGACTCGGTCGTCACGTGCAGCGTGGTGCCGTCCCGCTCGGCCCGCTCGGCGGCCTGCCGCTGGATGGCTGCCACCAGGCCGGTGAGTGCCTCGGGGTCGGCGGCGCGGGCGTCGAGCCAGGCGGTGACCGAGGAGGGCACCGCGTTGGTGCCGTTGGGTACCGGCTGGACCCGCCCGAAGGTGGCGCGCTGCCCGCTCAGCCGGGCCTGCTTGTTCGCCGCCAGCGCGGTCATCGCGAACGTGAGCATCGGGTCGCGCCGGTCCTCCATCCGGGTGGTGCCGGCGTGGTTCGCCTCACCCCCGAACTCGAAGCGGTAGCGACCGTGCGGCCAGATCCCGCTGGCCACCCCCACCGCGTGACCGAGGTCGACCAGGTGCCGGCCCTGCTCGACGTGGAGCTCCACGTAGCACTCCACCTGCGCGGCGAGGTCCCACGCCTTGTCGCCGTCGTCGGGGTGGAGCCCGCTCGCCGCGAGGGCGTCGGGGAGGAACACCCCGTCGCGGTCGCGGAGCTCGCGGGCCACGGACCAGGACAGGGCCCCGGTGGCCAGCCGCGACCCCAGGCAGGCCAGCCCGAACCGCGAACCCTCCTCCTCGACGAAGACGCTGACCCCGATCGGCTTCCGAGGTACGACGCCGCGCTCCCGGAGCAGGTCCACCGCGGCCAGCGCGGAGACCACGCCGAGCGGGCCGTCGTACGCGCCACCGTCGAGCACGGAGTCCAGGTGGGACCCGGTGAGCACGCCCCGGCCGGAGGCTCCAGCGGGCCGCCACCAGGCCACCAGGTTGCCCACGTCGTCGCCCTCGACCTCCAGCCCCCGCGCCCGCGCCTGCTCGACGAACCAGTGGCGCAGCTCGGTCTCGGCGGCGCCGTACGGCTGGCGGAAGTAGCCGCCCGTCCGGGCGTCCCGCCCCACCGGCGCCAGGTCCCGCCACATCTGCTCGAACGTCACGGTCCCAGTCCACCGCCCGCGCGGCGTCCCGACAACCTGGCACCCCCCGGACCCTTCTCGAATCCGAGACTCCAGTTAGTACGGTCCCAACGCGGGGTCCCAGCCCCCCGAACACCCCGCGTTGGGACCGTACTAACTCGGTGGGATGCTCCGGGGATGGAGCTCGGCGAGGTGGTACGGCGGCGGCGGATGGTGCGGAGCTACACCGGGGAGCCGGTCTCCCGCGCGGTCGTCGACCGGGCCCTCGAGCACGCCGTCCGCGCACCGAGCGCCGGGTTCAGCCAGGGATGGGGGTTCCTGGTGCTCGACGAGCCGCAGGACGTGGCGGCGTTCTGGGAGTCCACCACCGACCCCGAGGACCTCGCGGCCCCGGACCCGTGGCTCGCCGGCATGAGCCGCGCACCGGTAGTGATCGTCCCCTGCTCGAGCAAGGCGGCCTACCTGGAGAGGTACGCCGAGCCGGACAAGGGCTGGTCGGACCGGGCCGAGACCCGCTGGCCGATGCCCTTCTGGCACATGGACGCCGCGATGGCCTCGCTGCTGGTTCTGCTCACCGCCGTCGACGAGGGCCTGGGCGCCTGCTTCTTCGGTATCCCGCCCGGACGGGACGCCGCCCTCCGCACCAGGTTCGGGATCCCCGAGGACCACGACCCCGTGGGCGCCATCACGATCGGCCACCCCGCACCCTCCCCCGGCGCGGCCGGGTCAACCGCCCGCCGGCGCCGCCGGCCCACCGCCGAGGTGGTCCACCGGGGCCAATGGCAGAAGCGCACCGGTTGACCGCTGCGTAGTGGAGTACGTCATACCGCCGGCCGCGGCCGCCTTGCTACCGTCCGGCCATGCCCTCCAAGAGCCCCAAGGACTTCTTCCGCCCGCTCGCCGTCGGTGCCCCGGCGCCGCTCACCGAGATCCCCGCCCGACCGTCCCGGGCGATCCACTTCTTCGACCCCAGCAACGAGAAGATGGCCGCGAAGATCCCCCAGATGGTCGGCACGGTCGACGTGCTGCTGGGCAACCTCGAGGACGCGGTCAAGGCCGACAACAAGCTCGCCGCCCGGGAGGGCCTGGTCCGGATCGCCCAGGAGACCGACTTCGGTCCGACCCAGCTCTGGACCCGGATCAACGCCCTGGACAGCCCCTGGGTGCTCGACGACCTCACCACGCTGGTCCCGGCGATCGGCGACAAGCTGGACGTCATCATGGTCCCGAAGGTGCAGGGGGCCGAGGACATCCACTACGTCGACCGGCTGCTCGCCCAGCTGGAGGCCAAGGCCGGGCTGAGCCGCCCGATCCTGGTCCACGCGATCCTCGAGACCGCACGCGGCGTCGCCAACGTCGAGGAGATCTGCGGGGCCTCACCGCGGATGCAGGGCCTCTCGCTCGGCCCCGCCGACCTGGCCGCTGACCGGCGGATGAAGACCACCCGCGTCGGCGGCGGGCACCCCGGCTACCTGGTCCGCCAGGACCCCGTCGACGGGGACGTGGCTGGCACGCGCACGACGTACCAGCAGGACCTGTGGCACTACACGATCGCCCGCATGGTCGACGCCTGCGCGATGCACGGGATCTACCCGTACTACGGCCCGTTCGGCGACATCGCCGACGTGGTCGCGTGCGAGGACCAGTTCCGCAACGCCTTCCTGCTCGGCTGCGTCGGCACCTGGAGCCTGCACCCGAAGCAGATCGAGATCGCCAACCGCGTCTTCTCCCCCAGCGTCGAGGACATCCGCCACGCCCGCCGGGTCGTGGCCGCGATGGGCGACGGCACCGGGGCGGTGATGCTCGACGGGAAGATGGAGGACGACGCCTCGCTCAAGCAGTGCCTGGTGATGGTGAGGCTGGCCGAGCAGCTGGCCGCCATCGACCCCGCCCTCAAGGCCGCGTACGACGCGATCGAGGTGGACTGACATGGCCGATTTCCGCCCCCGCCGCTCGGTCCTCTACATGCCCTCCTCGAACGCCCGGGCGCTGGAGAAGGCCAAGACGATCCCCTGCGACGGGCTCATCCTCGACCTCGAGGACGCGGTCGCGCCCGACGCCAAGCCGGCTGCCCGCGAGGCCGCGTGCGCGGCCGTCGGATCGGGTGAGTACGGCCGGCGCGAGCTGACCATCCGCATCAACGGCTCCGACACCGAGTGGCACGCCGACGACATGGCCGCCGCGTGCGCTGCCGGACCGGACGCGATCGTGGTCCCCAAGGTCGACTCCGCGGCCGCCGTCCGCAGCCTCGTCGAGGCCATGGAGCGGCACGGCGCCCCCGACCGCACCACGCTGTGGGCGATGGTCGAGACCCCCGTGGCGATGCTGCACGCCGAGGAGATCGCCGCCGCCTCCGACCGGCTCTCCGTGCTGGTCATGGGGACCAACGACCTGGCCAAGGAGCTGTACGCCGAGCACGTCCCCGGCCGCCAACCCCTGCTCGCCGGCCTCGGGCTGGCGCTGCTCGCCGCCCGCGCCACCGGGAAGGCGATCATCGACGGGGTCTACAACGACGTGAAGAACCTCGACGGGTTCCTCGCCGAGTGCCGGCAGGGCCGGGAGATGGGCTTCGACGGCAAGACGCTGATCCACCCCGGTCAGGTCGAGGGCGCCAACGAGGCCTTCGCCCCGTCGGCCCAGGCCGTCGAGGACGCCCGCGGCATCCTGGCCGCGTGGGAAGCCGGCCGGGGCTCGGGCGTGGTCACCTACAACGGTCGGATGGTCGAGAACCTCCACGTCGAGTCCGCCGAGCGGGTGCTGGCGATCCACGAGGCGATCACGGCGCTGGAGGGCTGAGCGGGCTCCCCCCTCAGCCGACGTCGACCAGCACCTTCCCCACCACCCCGGACTCCACGGCGCGGTGGGCGTCCGCGGTGCGCTCGAGCGGGAACCGGTGGAGAGGCAGCCCGGCCTGCTCCCCGACCGGCAGCGCGCCGTCGGCAGCCGCCGCGGTGACCGCTGCGACGGCGTCGGCCTTCGCCGGCCCGGGCACGCCGTACAGCAGGACGCCCTGCCAGCGCAGGTTCTTCGACATCGACCCACGCACCGGGAGGGTGAACTCCTCGCCCCCGTTGGTCGCGTAGTAGGAGATGGTCGCCCCGTTCCGACACACCTCCAGGTCCATCCGGGCGTTGACGGCCGGCGAGACCTCGACCACGAGGTCGACTCCCCCGGGCGCCAGGGCACGCAGGGCGGCAGCGGCGTCCACGGCACGGTAGTCGACGACGTGGTGGGCTCCCGCCGCCTGCGCGAGCGCCGCCTTCTGCGGTGAGCTGACCGTGGTCAGCACGGTCGCCCCGGCCCACCGGGCGAGCTGGACGGCGGCGTGGCCGACCGCGCCGGCCCCGCCGGCGACCAGCACTGTCCAGCCGGCGAGGGCCCCGG
>NZ_DAOMFK010000080.1:0-11646 GCF_035429765.1 Nocardioides sp.
GCGGACGGGGATCGCGCCGTGCCTGGTGAGGCGGAAGCCCTCGCGGGCGACGACCCGGAGCCGGAACGGCGTCCCCTGGGGGGCGCCGGCCAGGCGCGAGCCGGTCCGGTGGGCCTGGACCGGGCGGACCACGATCCGGGGGTCCCCGAGCGCCGCGCCCTGCAGGACGACCTGGAGCCGGTCGACCAGGGCCTGGTCGCTGCGCCAGTTCGTGGCCAAGGTGGCCCGGGTGGTGGCGGTCTCCGCCGCGGCGAGGTAGGTGACGACGTCGCCGCCCCGGAAGCCGTAGATGGCCTGCTTCGGGTCGCCGATCAGCACGACCGTGGCGTGACCGGTGAACGCCCGGTCGATCACCTGCCACTGGACCGGGTCGGTGTCCTGGAACTCGTCGACCAGCACGATCCGCCACCGGCGTCGCATCCGGTCGCGCGCGGGAGCGTCGGCGGCCTCCAGGGCACGGGCCAGCCGGCTCAGCAGGTCGTCGTAGCTGAGCACGCCGAGCCGCCGCTTGCGCCGCTCGACCTCGGCGCGGACGTCCGCGGCGAAGCTCACCCGTGCGCCGCCGGCGGTCGCGGGGTCGGCGGCGGCGAGCGTGGCCTGCGGGTCACCGACGGCGCGGTGGCCGAGGTCCAGGGCCGCGGCCCGGTCGAAGGGCGGCCTCTCGTCGAGCTGCCCGAACCGCTGGAGGTACAGGTCGTCCACCACCTGCTCGACGAGGTCGTCGAGGCTGTCGACCAGGCCGGCCCCCGGGTCGGTGTCGCCGGCGACGCCGAGGGAGCGCAGCACCAGCTGGCAGAACTGGTGGGTGGTGGCGATGGTGGCGGCGTCGAACGCCGCCAGCGCGTCCCGGAGCCGGTGCCGTCGCCGGCGGCGCTCCTCCTCGTCCCCGGCGAGCAGCAGCGAGAGCAGCTGGTTGTCCGGGTCGGGCCCGGTCGGGCCAGCGGCCAGCGCCCGCTCGGCCTCGAGGAGCTGGGCCCGCACCCGTTCGCGCAGCTCCTGGCTGGCGGCCCGGCCGAAGGTGATGACGAGCATCTCCTCGAGCCGGGCGACGCCCTCGGCGACGTACCGGGTGACCAGGGCGGCGACGGTGAACGTCTTGCCGGTCCCTGCGCTGGCCTCCAGCAGGGTGGTCCCGCTCGGCAGCGGGCCGGCGAGGTCGAACGGCGACAGGTCGGCCACGGGGCTCACCAGCTCCCCTGCTCGGCGTCCAGCAGCGGGCTCCACAGCCCCATCGCCAGTGCGCCGAAGCGGGTGGTCTCACCGGGGTGCTCCTCCCCGGGCCGGGGCCGCTCGGCCAGCCCGGGCAGCGCCGCCCGGGCTCCCCACACCCGGACCTGGGCCGGGTCTGCACCCTCGCCCGGGAAGGTGCCGTCGTACCAGTCGAAGCCCGCCTTGCGGACCGCCTCGGCATGGCTCGCGTGGGTACGCCGCAGCCTCGCGTAGGTGAAGGAGGTCTTGAGCGGGAGCGGCAGCGGTCCGGCCAGACCGCGGTCGCGCAGCGCCACCAGCCGGCCGAGCAGCTCGCGCGCCGTGTGGTCGTCCACCGGCCCCAGCACCGAGACCGCCTGGCCGAGCGGGGAGCGGCTGTTGGCGGGCCGACCGATGGTGTGCGCGGTCCAGCTCCGGTCGGGGTCGGCGGCGGCCAGGGCCAGCAGGTGCACCCAGGTCTGCAGGCGGTGGGTCGCGCCGAGCCGGGAGTAGCTCACCGGCACCAGGCGGTCGCCGTACACGCCCGGGACCGTGCCGCGCAGCCAGCGGCCACCCCCCAGGTCGACGTCCACGTCCACCGCGGTGGCGGGCCGGGTCCGCAGGGACAGCGCGGTCGCCGCCAGCGGCCGGGCCCGCTCGACGAGCTCGCCCAGACGACGCCAGCCCAGGCGGCCGGGCGGCAGCACACCACGGCGCCACTCGCGCTGCCGGGCGGCGGCCGGGTCGATCCCGGCGAGCAGGTCGGCGAGCACCCGGTCGCCCACCCCCCACTCCGCCAGCGCGTCGATCTCCACAGGAAGCCCGTCGGGGACGGGCGGCTCGTCGTAGGGCAGGGCCACGTCCAGCCGCGTCCTCAGGAAGTCGCGCACGGGGCTCTTGAGGAAGCCGGCGAGCTGGTCCAGCGCGACGTCCTCCACCGGCAGCTCGGGCAGCCGCTGCGGCAGGAACGCGGGCACGGGGCTGCGCGGACCGCGGGCAGCGGTCGCGCCAGCCAGGGCGGCGGGGTCGAAGCTGAACGGCTGTCCTGGCACCAGCGCGCCGGCGACCACGTTGCGGGGGTCGAACGGCTGGAGCGGGTGGTGCACGACCACGGCGTCGCCCACGGATCCCCCGGGTGCCGTCGCCGTGTCGTCCAGCGCGTCCAGCAGCTCCCCGAGCGGGACCGCGGGCGGGCGCGGCTGGCCGGAGTAGGGGTCGGCACCGGTGTAGGTGACCACCAGTGTCTCGGTCGCTGCCATGATCGCGTCGAGGAGCAGCTGGCGGTCCTCGCTGCGGGGGTCGCGCTCCCCGGTGAGCGGCTCGCGGGCCAGCAGGTCGTCGCCGTCGCTGACCCCGGCCCGGGGAAACACCCCGTCGTCGAGGCCGAGCAGGCAGACGACGCGGTGGGGGACCGACCGCATCGGCACCATCGTGCACACGGTCAGGCTGCCGGTACGGAAGTTGGCGCGGGTCGGCCGGCCGGCCAGCCGGTGGCCCAGCAGCGCGCGTACGTCGGGCAGCCGCAGGTCCGTCCCGGCCAGCGGGCCGGCCTCCTCCCCGATCCGGCCCAGCTCGCGGTGCAGCTGGCCGGCCTGCCAGCCCTCGCTCGCCGGGACGTCGGTGAGGGAGGCGACCGCGTCCCCGAGCGCCACCAGCCAGTCCGACAGTGGTTGGGCGGTCACCAGCCGGTCCGTCGCGTCGGCCAGGCGGTCGACGTACTCGGCGAACCGGCCGGCCAGGTCGACCTGGGCACTGCCGACGTCGTCCAGGGGCAGGGTCCGGTCCAGCCAGGTCCCGGCGTCGGCCGACATGGTGACGCCGGCCAGCAGCCGGTCCAGCCCGAAGCGCCAGGTGTTCTGGACGTAGGACGCCAGGCCGTAGTCGGCGCGGTGCTCGGCGTCGTACGCCCAGCGGATCCCGGAGTCGCGGACCCAGGTGGTGAGCTGCTGCAGGTCGTCCTCGGTGAACCGGAACCGGCGGCGGACCGCCTCCTCGTGGGCCAGGTCGAGCACCTCGCTGGCGCCGGCCCGGCCCCCGGCCAGGTCCAGCAGCCGCGAGGCGACCGCGAGCAGCGGGTTCGTCTGGTGCAGCGCCCGGTCGGCGAGCTGGACCCGCAGCCGGTGGGCGGGGTGGCCCCGGTCGCCGACCACCTCGCCCAGGCCGAAGCCCGCCTGGATCAGCGGCGCGTAGCGCTCGATGTCCGGGCACATCACCAGCACGTCGCGGGGCTCCAGGGTCGGGTCGTCCGCGAGCAGGCCCAGGACCACCTCGCGGAGCACCTCCACCTGCCGGGCCGGGCCGTGGCAGGCGTGCACCTGCACCGACCGGTCGGCCGGGGTCCATCGGCGCCCTGCCGCTTCCCCGGAACCGCTTCCCGGCCGGTTGGCCGCGAGGTCCTCCTGCAGCCACCCCAGCAGCGACCCGGCACAAATGGCGGCCATTCGTGCCGGGTCGCCTGCCATTTGTGCCGGGTCGCCTGCCGTTTGTGCCGGGTCGGCGGGGAGGGTGCGCTGCAGCTCGCGCAGGTCACGGCCCAGGGAGGCCAGCAGCGGGTGCCCGACGTACCGGTGGCTGTCGTCCTCCCGGCGTGGCACCGGCCCCTCGACGCCGGCCAGGGCCAGTGCGTCCCACAGTGCGGGCGAGGGGTGGGGCAGCCACACGTGCACGTCGCGGTGCACCGCGAGCGCGCCGAGCAGCTCGACCTCGGTCCCCGGCAGGCGGGTGTGGCCGAACAGCGAGAACCGCGGGGGGAGGTCCACCGAGTCGGGATCGGCACGGAGCCGGGCCACCGTGGCGGCGTGCCGCTCGGGGGGCGGGGGGTGCGGGACGCGGTCGACCAGCCGGCGCCACAGCTCGGGCTGCCAGGCCAGGTCGGCGGGAACCGGCCCGCCGCAACCGTCGGTGTCCCGGCATGCGGACCAGTCGGCCACGACGCTGGGCCGCTGGAGGGCGTACGCCGCGAACAGTCCCGCGACGCGACGGGCCAGGGCGAAGCGCCGGCCCCGGCGCAGGTCGGCCTCGTCGCCGGCGAGGCGGTGGCCGAGGTGGAGGGCGAGGGTGGCCGCCCAGGGCTCGTCCAGGTTCTCGTCGATGACCTCCAGCAGCGGCCAGACGAGCGCGTCCGGTGCCCACGGGTCCTGCTGGTCGGTGCCGGTGAGCTCGGCGACCAGGCTGCCGGGCGAGCGGAACTCGATGCCGGCGCAGACGCCGTCGTCGTACCCCTCGGCGGCACCGAGCCGGTGCGAGAGGCGCTGGGAGAGCCACCGCTCCATGCCCCGCGCCGGGACCACGACGACCTCCACGGCGAACGGGTCGGCCAGGGGCTGCGCGAGCAGCAGCGCCAGCCCGTCGGCGAGCGCGTCGGCGCGCCCCGCGCGGTGGACGTGGAGGGTCACACCGGAACCCTACGGTCTGGTCCTCCCGGCCCACCCAGGAGCCTGGTTGCGTCATGCGCAACCCGATGCGCGATGAGAGACAAGTCACACGCCGGGGAGTACCGTGCGCGAAGGAGACGAGGAGGAGCCCACCCATGCTGTCGGACATCGAGATCGCCAACGCCGCCGATCCCCTACCCATCACCGACCTGGCCCAGGAGCGGCTGGGCATCGACCCCGAGGCACTCTCGCCGTTCGGCCACACCAAGGCCAAGGTCTCCCTGCCCTACATCCGCACGCTGCAGGACCGCCCGGACGGCACGCTGATCCTGATGACCGCGATCTCCCCCACGCCGGCGGGAGAGGGCAAGACGACCACCTCGGTGGGGCTGGCCGACGCGCTGTCACGGCTGGGCAAGAAGGCGATGGTGGCGCTGCGCGAGCCGTCGATGGGTCCGGTGTTCGGGATGAAGGGTGGTGCGGCCGGCGGCGGCTACGCCCAGGTGATCCCGATGACCGACATCAACCTCCACTTCACCGGGGACTTCGCCGCGATCGCCGCAGCCAACAACCTGCTCGCCGCGCTGATCGACAACCACATCCACCAGGGCAACGCGCTGGACATCGACCCGCGCACCGTCACCTGGAAGCGGGTGGTCGACCTCAACGACCGTGCCCTGCGCGACATCGTGGTCGGCCTCGGTGGGGTCGCCAACGGCTACCCGCGCGAGGACGGCTTCGACATCGTCGTCGCCTCCGAGGTGATGGCGATCTTCTGCCTGGCTGAGTCCCTGGCCGACCTCAAGCGGCGCCTGGGCGACATCGTGGTCGGCTACACCCGCGCCAAGCAGCCGGTGACCGCCCGCGACCTCCGCGCCGACGGAGCGATGACGGTGCTGCTGCGCGACGCCCTGGCTCCCAACCTCGTGCAGACCCTCGAGCACACGCCCGCGATGATCCACGGCGGCCCGTTCGCCAACATCGCCCACGGGTGCAACTCGGTGATGGCCACGCGCACCGCCCTCAAGCTGGCCGACTACGTCGTCACCGAGGCCGGCTTCGGCGCGGACCTGGGCGCGGAGAAGTTCGTCGACATCAAGTGCCGGGCCAGCGGGCTGCGGCCCTCCGCGATGGTGCTGGTGGCGACGGTGCGCGCGCTGAAGTACCACGGCGGGGTCAAGGTCCCCGACCTGAAGGTCGAGAACGTCGAGGCGCTCTCCGCCGGCATGGCGAACCTGCGCCGGCACCTGCGCAACATCCGCAAGGTGTACGGCGTACCCGTCGTGGTGGCCATCAACCGCTTCCCCACCGACACCGACCTGGAGGTCAAGACGCTGGTGGACCTGGTCGCCGCCGAGGGCGTGGCGGCGGTCCCCGCCACGCACTTCAGCGACGGTGGAGCGGGGGCGGAGGCGCTGGCCGAGGCCGTGCTGGCCGCCATCGAGCAGGGCGACGCCGACGGCTTCTCCTTCGTCTACCCCGACGAGATGCCGCTGGCGGACAAGGCCGAGGCCGTCGCCGGCTGGGTGTACGGCGCGGCCGCGGTGAGCTGGGAGGCGAAGGCGCGGCGGCGGCTGGAGCGGATCGAGGCCGACGGGTACGGCCACCTGCCGATCTGCATGGCCAAGACGCAGTACTCCTTCTCCACCGACCCGTCGGTGCTGGGCGCCCCCAGCGGCCACATCGTCAACGTCCGCGAGGTGCGGCTGGCCGCGGGGGCGGGTTTCGTGGTGCTGGTGACCGGGGAGATCATGACCATGCCCGGGCTGCCGCGGGAGCCCGCCTCCAACCACATCGACATCGACGACGACGGCACCATCACCGGGCTCTCCTGACGCCCCACGGCCCCTCACCCCCCGAGGGAGGCGAGGGGCCGTGTCCCCCGACCCCGGGCCGGCCGCGTGCGTCCTGTGCGTGACGGACGCGGGCCGGCGGGTCTACCGGCCGCGAACCGGCCCGGGACGTCTCGTGGCGTCCTGAAAGAGGAGTCTGGACCAACCCGAGGGGGCCTCGGTACACCCCTAAGGGTGAGGCTTTGCGGCGATCGGCGGTTACCCTCGGACCATGCCCGTGCGAGTGGCCCTGGTGAACGACTACGAGATCGTGGTGCGTGGCCTGGCGGCGATGATGCGGTCCTACAGCGAACGGGTCCACGTCGTGGAGCTCACCGCGAGCGCCACCGTCGACGCGACGGTCGACGTCGCGCTCTACGACACCTTCGCCCAGCCCCAGGGCGACCGGCAGGCCGTCGCGGACCTGATGGGGAACCCCGGGGTCGGTAAGGTCGCGGTCTACACCTGGAACGTGGACCCGGAGCTGGAGCGGGCCACGCTGCGGCTGGGCGCCGCCGGCTACCTGTCCAAGCGGCTGCCCGCGGGCGAGCTGGTCTCGGCCGTGGAGGCCATCCACCACGGGACCGTGGTGGTCTCCACGGACCGTGGCCGCGGCGACCTTGTCGGTGGGGACTGGCCGGGACGCGAGGAGGGGCTGACCGCTCGCGAGTCCGAGGTGCTCGCGCTGATCACCCAGGGCATGACCAACGCCGAGATCCTCGAGCGGACCGGTCTGTCGATCAACTCGGTCAAGTCCTACATCCGCACCTGCTACCGCAAGATCGGCGTCACCTCACGCTCCCGTGCAGTGCTGTGGGGGATCGAGCACGGCTTCGCCCCCGACCGGGTGCGCGTGCGCTCCCCCCGCATCCCCGGCAGCTGACCAGATAGTACGGTCCCAACCCGGGGTTCCTGACGCTCCAGGACCCCGGGTTGGGACCGTACTAACTCAGTGGTGGCGGTGCGAGCCCAGCCGCAGCCGGAGGACGACGCCGCCGTGGTCGGAGGGCCACAGACCGGTGGCGGGGTCGCGGTCGGCGACGCTCGTGCCGGTCACGGCCCCCCGGTCGACGGGAAGTCCGCCGCCCTTGGCCGTGCGGGCGAACACCATGTCGATGCGGTGGTCGAAGCCGTCGGCGGTGGGGTCGTCCACCGTCTCGGAGAGGCCGGAGGTCCATCCCTCCTCCGCCGGCGCCCACCGCAGCCACTCGTCGGTGAACCCGCCCGCACCGGTGACCAGGTCGTACGGCGCGCTGTGCGGCACCGTGTCGGTGGGCTTGACCGAGTCGTTGAGCGGGTCGGAGTTGCAGTCGCACACCAGCACGGCCGTGCGGTCGGTGGGGGTGTTCGCGAGCAGCTCGGCTGCCTGGGCCAGGGCCAGGTCGGAGCTGAACGCCTCCAGGTGGGTGTTGAGGAAACGGAACCGCTGGTGTCCCGCGCGGACGTCGACCCACTGGTAGCCGCGGTCGAAGCTCATCTGGACCCCGGCCACGTCCACGGCGAGGTTGTGGCTGTAGATCGCGTCCCCGGAGTCGGTCACCTTCACGCCCTGGTTCTTGCGCTTGAGGATCACGTCACGCATGGTCATCCGGACGTCGCGGGCGTCCGCGCCGATGGTGCCGTTGAACGGGCTCCCGGTGAAGCTGGGGGCCTCCACGTCGGCCCGCCAGCCCACGTTGACCGGCACGTAGTGCTGGCCGCGGGCGGCCAGGGCGTCGAGCAGGAGCTGCAGGTAGTCGTAGTCGACCGTGGTCGCGTTGGGCACCCCGACGTTGGTGAGCTCCAGCGGGCCGGAGCGCCACAGCGCCACCTCCTGGAGTCCCACCAGGGCCGGCTTCTTCCGCGCGATCTCCTTGGCCAGCAGCGTGGCCCGCACCGGGAAGCCGGTCTCGTCGACGATCGCCCGCGTCACGTGCGTGGCGTTCCCGAGGGCGACCAGGATGTCCTGGGGCGTGCCCCCGGCCGCCTGGGCGGCCAGCGCGGCCAGCACCGGCCGGTTGATGTCCGCGCCCAGGTAGATGTTCCTGCTCATCACCGTCACCGGCGTCCCGGTGTGCGCCGGGTGGCGTGCCGGCTCGCTGCGCCCGGCGTACGCCGCCGGGGACGCCAGCAGCAGCCCCATCGTGGCGAGCGCCGCCAGCAGCCCGCGCAGTCTCGACTTCCCCATTGTCATCCTCCCGCTCATCGGCGGACCCCCCGGCCCGCACGGTCGCACTGGGGCCGATACTCGTCCCCCGCGCCGCGGTTGTCGAGACCCCAGGACGTCAGCCGGACGGACAGACGCCGGCTCCGTCCGGATGACGGTGCGCGGGGTGGACTCAGACCTCGAACAGCGGCGGGCGGGTCAGCTCCGCCTTCGCGATGCTCTGCAGGTGCACCTCGTCGGGGCCGTCGAAAATCCGCATCGCCCGCTGCCAGCCCCACATCTCGGCCAGCGGCGTGTCACCCGAGACGCCGGCCCCGCCGTGCACCTGGATGGCCTTGTCGATCACCGACAGCACCGCCCGCGGCACCGCGACCTTGGCCTCGGCGACCAGGTGCCGGGCCGCCTTGTTCCCCTCGGAGTCCAGGAGGTACGCCGCGCGGTGGCACAGCGCGCGGGCCTGGTCCAGCTCGATCCGGCTCTCCGCGATCCGCTCCCGGACGGCGCTCTGCCCCGCCAGCGGCTTGCCGAAGGCGACCCGCTGCTGGGTCCGCGACACCATGTGGGCCAACGCCCGCTCGCCCACGCCGAGGGCCCGCATCACGTGGTGCATCCGGCCCGGACCGAGCCGAGCCTGGGCCGCGGCGAAGCCACCACCCTCCTCACCCAGGATGTTCTCGACCGGCACCCTCACGTCGGTGAAGGCCAGCTCGCAGTGTCCCTGGAAGTGGTAGGAGGAGAAGACCGGCAGGTTGCGGACCAGCTCCACGCCCGGGGTGTCCATCGGCACGATCACCATCGACTGCTGGCGGTGCACCGGACCGCCGGGGTCGGTCTTGCCCATCACGATCAGCACCCGGCAGCGCGGGTCGGCCGAGCCGCTGATCCACCACTTGCGGCCGTTGATGACGTACTCGTCGCCGTCGCGCACGATGCTGGTCTCGATGTTGGTGGCGTCGGAGGAGGCCACCTCCGGCTCGGTCATCGCGAACGCCGACCGGATCTCCCCCGCCAGCAGCGGCCGCAGCCAGCGCTCCTTCTGCTGCGGCGTCCCCAGCAGGTCCAGCAGCTCCATGTTGCCGGTGTCGGGCGCCGAGCAGTTGAGCGCCTCGGGGGCCAGCTCCACGCTCCACCCGGTGAGCTCGGCCAGCGAGGCGTACTCCAGCTGGGTGAGCCCCGACTCGTGCGGGAGGAACAGGTTCCACAACCCTCGCTCGAAGGCGAGCGCCTTGAGCTCCTCGAGCACGGGCGGCACGTGGGTGTCGTGCACGCTGTGGGTCTCGCGGAACCGGCGGTACGCCGCCTCCCGCGGGAACACCTCCTCGCGCATGAAGCGGACGAGGGCGTCCTCGAGCTCCACGGCCCGGGCCGACGGGGCGGGGTAGGCAGGGTGCATCAGATGTCCGTCACTCTCACTCCGGCGTGCGCCTTGTAGCGCCGGTTGACGCTGATCAGGTTCGCCGTCAGCGCCTCGACCTGGTGGGCGTTGCGGAGCCGCCCGCCGTACACGCCCCGGACCCCCGGGATCGCCGCCGCCAGGTCCTGGACCAGGTCGGTGGCGGCCCGGTCCTCACCGAGGACCAGCACGTCGGTGTCGAACCGCTCGATCGCGGGATCCTCCAGCAGCGCGGCGCTGAGGTGGTGGAAGGCCGCTACCACCGTGGACCCGGTCAGGATGCCCGCGGCCTGCTGGGCCGCCGAGCCCTCGACGACGGGCAGCGCGTAGGCGCCCTGGGCGTCGAAGCCCAGCGGGTTGACGCAGTCGACGACGACCTTGCCCTCCAGCACGGGCGCCAGCTCGGTCAGCAGCGCGGCGTGGCCGTCCCACGGGACCGCCACCACGACGAGGTCGGCCCCGGCCGCGGCGTCGGCGTTCGTGGCCCCGGTGATGCGGCCGCGGGTCGCCTCGGCCAGCAGGGCGGCGGTCTGCTCGGCACGCTCGGCACTCCGGCTGCCGATCACCACGGGCACGCCGGCGGCGGCCCAGCGCCGGGCCAGCCCACGGCCCTGCGGGCCGGTGCCGCCGAGCACCGCCACGGTGAGCCTGGTCGGGTCGCTCATCGCCTCGCACTCCTTCGCTCCGCCCACATCCTGCCCGGTGCCGCCGCCGCGGGACCACCTGGGTCCGCCCGGAGGTGCCACGTCTCACCCGGATCCGCCGCGGAGCGGGTGTCCACACCGCACGTGGACCTGCGACGATGGACGCAGGATTCTCGACCCCGGTGGGGAGGACGACATGGAGACGGTGGTCGGCAAGCGGGTACTGGTCACGGGCGCGGCGATGGGCATGGGTCGGCTCTTCGCGGAGCGGGCGGTGGCCGAGCGGGCCAGCGACGTGGTGCTGTGGGACATCAACGGCGACCAGCTGGCCGTCACCGCCAAGGAGCTCTCGGGCGGGGACGCCGAGATCCGCACCGACGTGGTCGACGTCGGCGACCACACCTCGGTCGCCGACGCGGCGGCCGCGGTCACCGACGCACTCGGCGGGGTCGACGTGCTGGTCAACAACGCCGGCGTGGTCCGCGGCAACCACTTCTTCTGGGAGACCGACCAGGAGCGGGACATCGCCTTCACGATGGAGGTCAACGCCCTGGGGCCGATGATGGTCGCCCGGGCGTTCCTGCCCGGCATGATCGAGACCGACGGCGAGTGCCGGCTGGTCAACCTCGCCTCCGCCGCGGGGCTGACCGCGAACCCGCGGATGGCGTCGTACGCCGCCTCGAAGTGGGCCGTCGTCGGCTGGTCGGAGTCGGTGCGGCTGGAGCTCGAGCAGGCCGGCCACGACCACGTCAGGGTGACCACGGTGTGCCCGTACTACGTGAAGACGGGCATGTTCGACGGCGCCAAGTCCGCCCCGCTGCTGCCGCTGCTCGAGCCCGCGGAGGTCGTTGACGAGACCTGGCGGGCGATGACCCGCGGCCGCCCCTTCGTGGTGATGCCGCGCACGGTGCTGCTCAGCGAGGCGCTCAAGGGCATCGTCCCCCTCTGGATGCGGGACTTCCTCGCCGGACGCGTGTTCGGCATCTACCACACCATGGACGACTTCCAGGGGCACGCCGACCAGCCGAGCTGATCCCCGCGCTTCGTCTACTGGTGCGTACGACGTACC
>NZ_DAOMFK010000080.1:11746-13211 GCF_035429765.1 Nocardioides sp.
GACCCCTCCGCGGCGTGCTTGACTGGACCCGTCCCGCACCCAGGAGAAGGTGTTCGTGATGCCCGACCTCCACCGTCCGCGCCACCACGTCCGGCTGGTGACGGCCTCGAGCCTGTTCGACGGGCACGACGCCTCGATCAACATCATGCGAAGGATCTTCCAGTCGCAGGGGTGCGAGGTGATCCACCTCGGCCACAACCGCTCCGTGCAGGAGGTCGTGGACGCGGCGCTCGAGGAGGACGTGCAGGGCGTGGCGGTGTCGTCGTACCAGGGCGGGCACGTGGAGTACTTCGAGTACCTCGTCGACCTGCTGCGGGCCCAGGACGCCGGCCACGTGCAGGTCGTGGGCGGCGGCGGCGGCGTCATCGTCCACGACGAGATCGAGCGGCTGCGCGGCTCGGGCGTGACGATCTTCTCCCCCGAGGACGGCCAGCGGATGGGGCTGGCCGGCATGATCAACTCCGTGGTCGCCGCGTGCGACGTCGACCTGTGGGCGGGCCGGCAGGTGGGGGCGGAGGAGGTCCTCAGCGGCGACCGCCGGGCCGTCGCCCGGGCGATCACCGGCGCCGAGCAGGGCCGGCTGCCCGAGGGGGTCCTGGACCGGCTGCGGACGGCCGCGCACGGACGGCACACCCCGGTGCTCGGCATCACCGGCACCGGCGGCTCCGGGAAGTCCTCGCTCACCGACGAGCTGGTCCGCAGGTTCCGGGTCGACCAGCAGGACAAGCTGCGCATCGCCGTACTCGCCGTCGACCCGACCCGCCGCAAGGGCGGCGGCGCGCTGCTGGGCGACCGGATCCGGATGAACTCCCTGGACGGCGACCGCGTCTACTTCCGCTCGCTGGCGACCCGGGGGGCCCACGAGCTCCCCGAGCAGCTCGGGGACGTGATCGACGTGCTGAAGGCGGCCGGCTTCGACCTGGTCGTGGTCGAGACGCCGGGCATCGGGCAGGGCGACGCGGCGATCGTCCCGTTCGTGGACCTCTCGCTGTACGTGATGACACCCGAGTACGGCGCCGCCTCGCAGCTGGAGAAGATCGACATGCTCGACTTCGCCGACGTCGTGGCGATCAACAAGTTCGAGCGCCGGGGCGCCATGGACGCGCTGCGCGACGTCGGTCGTCAGCTGGTGCGCAACCGGGAGGCCTTCGGCCGCCAGCCTACGGACATGCCGGTCTTCGGCACCTCCGCCGCGACGTTCAACGACGACGGCGTCACCGCGCTCTACCAGCACCTGCGGGGACTGCTCGCCGACCGGGACGTGCCACTCGACGAGGGCACGCTGGCCCCGGTGCAGGTGCGCCACTCCTCCTCGATCCGGCAGATCATCCCGGGTGAGCGGGTGCGGTACCTCTCGGAGATCAGCGGCGCGGTGCGTGGCTACCACGCCCGCACCGAGGAGCTGGCCGAGGCGGCCCGGCGGGTGCAGCGGCTGGAGGCCGTGCGCCAGGAGCTGGTCGACGCG
>NZ_DAOMFK010000081.1:0-13205 GCF_035429765.1 Nocardioides sp.
CCTGGTTGGTGCCCTCGTAGATCTGGGTGATCTTGGCGTCGCGCATCATCCGCTCCACCGGGTAGTCACGCGTGTAGCCGTACCCGCCCAGCAGCTGCACCGCGTCGGTGGTGACCGCCATGGCCACGTCGGAGGCGAAGCACTTGGCGGCCGCACCGAAGAACGTGAGGTCGGCGTCGCCGCGCTCGGAGCGCCCGGCCGCCGCGTAGGTGAGCTGGCGGGCCGCCTCCACCTTCATCCCCATGTCGGCCAGCATGAACTGCAGGCCCTGGAAGTCGGCGATCGCCTTGCCGAACTGCCGGCGTTCCTTGACGTAGCCCAGTGCGTAGTCCAGGGCCCCCTGGGCCACGCCCACCGCCTGCGCGGCGATGGTGACGCGGGTGTGGTCGAGCGTTCGCATGGCGAGCTCGAAGCCGGTGCCCTCGGCCCCGATCATCCGGTTCGCCGGGATCCGCACCCGGTCCAGGTAGACCTCGCGGGTCGGGGAGCCCTGGATGCCGAGCTTCTTCTCCTTCGCGCCGAACGACACCCCCGGGTCGGACTTCTCGACGACGAAGGCGCTGATCCCGCGGCTGCGCGCGGTGGGGTCGGTGACCGCCATGACGGTGTAGAACTCCGACACGCCGGCGTTGGTGATCCAGCGCTTCACCCCGTCGAGGACCCAGTGGTCCCCGTCGCGCACCGCGCGGGTCTTCATCGCCACGGCGTCGGAGCCCGCGTCGGGCTCGGAGAGGCAGTAGGAGAACCCGCCCTCACCCGCGGCCAGCTTGGTCAGGTACGTCGACTTCAGCTCCTCCGACCCACCCAGCATGACCGGCAGGGAGCCGAGCTTGTTCACCGCGGGGATCAGTGAGGAGGAGACGCAGGCGCGGGCCACCTCCTCGATGACGATGCAGGTCGCCAGCGCGTCGGCGCCCGCGCCGCCGTACTGCTCCGGCACGTGCGGCGCGTGGAAGTCTGCCGCCAGCAGCGCGTCGGCCGCCTCCTGCGGGTAGCGCGCCTCCTCGTCCACCTGGGCGGCGAACGGCGCCACCTTGGCGTCACAGACGGCACGGACCGCCTCGCGAACGGCACGATGCTCCTCGGACAGTGCGTACATGGGCTGGTTCTCGGTCACGTCTGCGAGTCTACGAATCCGCCGGCCGCCGCTACGGTGGGGGGCGTGCGGGAGGCGAGCGGGCGGTGCCGCCGGTGACCAGGGCGGCCTCGCCGGGGGGACGGCTGGCCCTGGCCGCCCTCGTCCTCGCCCTGGTGACCGGTCTGGTCGTGGCCGGCCGGGTGGGGTGGGGCTACTGGCAGCGGCACCGCACGGTCGACCCGGAGACGCCCCTGGCCGAGCAGTGCGCGGAGGTTCCGGCCGGTGCTGCGCGGACGACGCTGACGGCGGCGGACGGGCGGATTCTCGGGGCGGCGGTCGTCGGCCCGCAGGACGCCCGGGTGGGCGTGGTGCTGCGCCAGGGCGCGTCCCAGACCCTGTGCGAGTGGCTGCCGTGGGCGGGGGCGCTCGCCGAGGCCACCGGCGCCCGGGTCCTGCTGTTCGACCGACGTGGGCGCGGATCCACGCCCGGCGAGGGCGACCTGACCGCGGAGCCCGGCGACACGGTGGTCGCCGTGGCGCGCCTGCGCGAGGACGGCGCCCAGCGGGTCGCCCTGGTCGCCTCGTCCATGGGCAACTCGGTGATGGTCAGCGCGCTGCCCGACCTCGCCCCGGCGCCGTGCGCGGTGGCCTCGGTCTCACCCGTGCTGGTGTCCTCCGACAGCCACGGGACTGTGGACGCCACGCCGCTGCGGTCGCTCCCGGACTCGCTGTGGGTGACCTGGGAGGCGCAGAACCCAGCCATCGCGGACACCGTGCGGCTGGTCCGGGAGGCTGCCGCTGCCCAGGGGCGGGCCGCACCGCACCTGCTGCCGGTCGACACCATGGACCACTCCCGGCAGCTGGTCCTGAACCATCCCGAGGTGCGCGACTTCCTCGTCGCGGCCGTGGGCTCCTGCGCGGGTGGTCCGTGAGCGGCCCCGGTGACGACCTGCGCGTCCCGGCCGGACCCGGCCTGCCCGACGGCCTCGTGGTCCCGGCCGGGGAGCTGCTGGAGCGGTTCTCCCGCTCGTCGGGGCCGGGCGGGCAGTCGGTCAACACCACCGACAGCCGGGTCGAGCTCGAGTACGACGTCGCGGGCAGCGGCGTACTCTCCGAGGCCCAGCGGGAGCGGGCCCTGCGCCGGCTGGCGGCAAGGCTGGTGGAGGGCCGGCTGGTGGTCGTCGCCTCCGAGCACCGCTCACAGCACCGCAACCGGGTTGCCGCCCGGGAACGGCTGGCCGATCTGCTGCGGGCCGCCCTCGCGCCCCCGGCCCCGGCGCGCGTCCCGACCAGGCCGAGCCGCGCCGCCAGGCGACGGCGGCTGGAGGCCAAGCGTCAGCGTGCCGAGGTCAAGGCGCTGCGACGACGCCCCGGGCCGACAGGCTGAGTCATCACGGCTGCCGCGCCAGGGGCCTGCCGATTGGACCCAAACGACAGAAGTTCTGTCGATTTCCGTGCAGTTTCGGTCCACTCGAGGGTGGCCCGGCCACCACCGAGAAGGGACGCGTCGTCAGAAGCCCACTCTGCCCCGCGGTCCGGCGGACTCTCGGCGCACGACCGCGCCCTTCTCCCGGGCGGTCTCGCGCAGCGCCGCCTGGAAGTCGACCATCCGCTGCCGCAGGCCGGGGTCGCCGGCCGCCAGGATGCGCACGGCCAGCAGGCCGGCGTTGCGCGCGTTGCCGACGGCCACCGTGGCCACCGGAACGCCGGCCGGCATCTGCACGATCGACAGCAGGGAGTCCAGGCCGTCGAGGTGCGCCAGCGGCACCGGGACGCCGATCACCGGCAGCGGCGTCACCGACGCGAGCATGCCGGGCAGGTGAGCGGCGCCCCCGGCCCCGGCGATGAGCACCGCGAGGCCGCGGTCGACAGCCGACCGACCGTAGTCGAGCATCTCCTCCGGCATCCGGTGCGCGGAGACCACGTCGGACTCGGAGGCGACGTCGAACTCGGCCAGCGCCTCGGCCGCAGCCTTCATCACCGGCCAGTCGGAGTCCGAGCCCATGACGATCCCGACCCGTGCCTGCTCACTCACTGTGCTCTCCCAGCTCTCCGGCGAACCACGCGGCCGCGTGCCGCGCCCGCTCCAGGCACTCGGCGAGGTCGTCGCCGTAGGCGTTCACGTGCCCGACCTTGCGGCCCGGCCGCAGCTGCTTGCCGTACAGGTGCACGCGCAGCCTCGGGTCGCGTGCGAGCGCGTGCGGGAACCCGTCCCACAGCCGGCCGCTGTCGTGCTGCCCACCGAGGATGTTGACCATCACCGTCCATCGGGCCCGCGGCCTGGGCGACCCCAGCGGCAGGTCCATCACCGCGCGCAGGTGGTTCTCGAACTGCGAGGTCTCCGCACCGTCCTGGGTCCAGTGCCCGGTGTTGTGGGGACGCATGGCGAGCTCGTTGACCAGGACCCGGCCGTCGGTGGTCTCGAAGAGCTCCACGGCCAGGATGCCGGTGACGTCCAGGGCACCGGCGAGCCCGAGCGCCAGCTCCTGGGCCTGGCCGGCGAGCGCCGGGTCCAGGTCCGGCGCGGGCGCGACCACCTCCCGGCACACGCCGTCGACCTGGGTGGTCTCGACCACGGGGTACGCCGCGGCCTGGCCGCTCGGAGAGCGGGCCACCAGCGCGGAGAGCTCGCGCCGGAACTCGACGTACTCCTCGGCAACCAGCTCCACCCCGCCGGCACCGGCGACCGCGAACGGCTCGGTGCACTCGGCCTCCGAGCGCACCAGCCAGACGCCCTTGCCGTCGTAGCCTCCGCGGCTGGTCTTCAGCACGCAGGGGAACCCGAACGCCGCGACGTCGGCCGCCTCGTGCACCACGGCGTTGCGCGGGCAGGGCGCCCCCAGCTCGGCGAGCCGGCGGCGCATCACCGCCTTGTCCTGGGCGTGGACCAGGGCCTCGGGACCTGGCCGGACGGCGAGCCCGTCGTCCTCGAGGGCGTGCAGGTGCGAGGTGGGCACGTGCTCGTGGTCGAAGGTGACCACGCTGCAGCCGGCGGTCACCCGACGAAGCGTGTCCAGGTCCCGGTAGTCGCCGACGGAGTGGTCGGCGATCACCTGGGCCGCCGAGACGCCCTGCGCCTCGGCCAGCAGCCGCAGCGGCAGCCCGAGCGCGATGGCGGGCTGGGCCATCATCCGTGCCAGCTGCCCGCCGCCGATCACCGCGAGGACAGGCGCCGGGGGCTCGGGCGGAGAGGTCACGAGGGATGAGCCTAGTGGGCCCGCCCAGCGGAACCCTCCGCGGACCGCCTTCGTCTCAGCCGGAGGTGGCCGGCTCGAACCTCAGCCCCTGGCCACGGATCGTGGTGATCAGCGAGGGTCGCCGGGTGTCGTCGCCGAGCTTGCGGCGTACCCACCCGAGATGCACGTCGATGGTCTTCGAGGAGGTCCAGAAGGTCGTGTGCCAGACCTCCCGCATGAGCTGCTCGCGGGTGACGATCTCCCCCGGCCTCGAGATCAGCGCGTGCACCAGGTCGAACTCCTTGCGCGAGAGGGTGATCTCGTGGTCACCACGCCACACGCGTCGTCCGACGGGGTCGAGTCGTACGTCCTGAACCGCATACACGGGGCAAACGTAAGGAATGGTGGGGTACGCCGTGGCCCGAACCGGCAAACTGCGTCAACCGCTCTGGACCGGCCTCAGCGGTGCCGCCGCACCGTCAGCGGTTCCACCAGCCCGAACCCGTGGACCGGGCGCGCCGGCAGCCGGCGGACGCGGAACTCCTCCGCCGGCAGCGTGCGCGCGGTGGCCTCGTCGACGATCACCCGGTTCCTCCGGGCGACCGCGGTCATCCGTGCCGCCAGGTTGACCGGGCGTCCGAAGACGTCGCCCATCCGCATCACCACCGGCCCGGTGGCCAGGCCCAGGCGTACGTCGGGGAGCCGCTCGTCGCGGCCGACCGACTCGATGATGCCCTCCGCGGTGGCCAGCGCCGCCAGCGGCTCCTCGTGCACGAACAGCACCGAGTCGCCGATGCTCTTGATCACCCGGCCGCCCTGGGCCGCCACGACGTCGGCGCACCGGGACTCGAACTCCTCGACGAGCTCGCCGATCCCGTCCTCGTCCAGCTCGTTGGACAGCTTGGTGAACGACACGATGTCGGCGAACCCCACGGTCAGCTCGACGGTGTGCAGATCCTCCTCGTTGGCACCCAGGGCCTCGACCCGGGCCGTGGCCGCGGCGAGGTGGCGCCGCCACGCGTAGACCAGGAGCCGCTCGAACGGCTCGTTGACCTGGTCGACCATCTGCAGGGCGGTCGCCCGGCGGCTCCCGGTGGCCCCCGTGCCCGCCTCCAGCTGCTCGATCCGGGCGACCAGTGTCGCCACCTCCCAGTCGGCGAGCCGGGCCATGGTCTGCCCGACCGCGCGGGTGAGGTTCACCGCCGTGTCGAAGTCGAGCGCGCCCGAGGCGACCACCCCGGTGAGGGTCTCCAGCGCCTCGGCGTCGCTGCGGGTGAACACGGTCTCACCGGCGTGCTCGGGAAACCCGAGGGCCCGCCACAGCCGGCCGGCGTCGGCGACCGGGACCCCGGTCAGCTCCGACACCTGCTCGGCGTCCAGCTCGACGTCCCCGCGGAGGATGGCCCGGGTCAGGTCGTCGGGGCCGGGCGGGTCAGGTGTCGTCATTGCCCGTGGCGGAGCCGTGCAGCTCGTGGAGGAGCTGGTTGAGGGTGCGCTGGACGGACTCCACGTCGGGGATGTCGTGCAGCGGCACCCGTCCGAGGGTGCTCGCGTCACTGATGATCAGCGTCCCGCAGCCCAGCATCCGGTCGATCAGGCCCATCTCGTAGGCGACGTCGCTCACCCGGGTGAGCGGGATGTCATGTCCCCGCCTGGTCAGCACGCCGTTGCGGGTGATCAGGCGGCGGTCGGTGATCGTGTAGCTGGCGGTCGCCCACTCCAGCACCGGCCAGGCCACCAGCCACAGCGCCAGCACCCCGGCGAGCACCCACACCACGAGCGCCGTCGTCCCGTCGGCGAAGGAGGTGTCGGAGAAGCCGGCCACAGCGAGGAGCAGCACCAGCCACAGCGCGGGCGCCAGCAGCGCCTTCACGTGCGTGCGGGTGGTGACGACCACACGCTCCCCGTCGTTGAGCGCCTTGGGCGAGAGGGCCATGGGCAGATCCTCTCACTGATCGGCGTGCCGCACGTGCAGTACGTCGCCTGCGCTCACGGTGAGCACGCCGTCGGAGGTGGCGACGAGGAGCGCGCCGCTCTCGGCGATCCCGCAGCCGTCTCCCGTGACGACCTCGCCGGAGGGCAGTGCCACCTCGACGGACTCGCGGTGGGCGGTCCGGCACAGCGCGGTGTACCGGGCGCGCACCGCGTCGGCGCCCCCCGGGGCCTGCCACACGTCGTACTCCTGCCGCAGCCCCGCGAGCACCGTGCGCAGCAGCTCGGTGCGGTCCACGTCGGCCCCGGCGAGGAGCAGCGACGTGGCGGTGGGCACCGGCAGCTCCTCGGGGGCGGTGGAGACGTTGATACCGATGCCGACGACCGCGGCCATGCCCTGCTCCGTCTCGACCAGCTCCACCAGGATGCCGGCCACCTTCCGGCCGTCGACGAGGACGTCGTTGGGCCACTTGAGCTCGGTGTCGAGGCCGTAGCCGCGCACGGCATCGGCGACGGCGACCCCCGCGAGCAGGGGGATCCACGGCCAGCCGGCCGGCGGCGCGGTCGGCCGCAGCAGCACCGAGAAGGTCAGCGCGGCGCGCGGCGGCGTCTCCCAGCTGCGGTCCAGCCGGCCCCTGCCCCGGGTCTGGTGCTCGGCGACCACGACCAGCCCCTCCCCTGCTCCCTCACGGGCGCGCTGCTCGACCAGGCCGTTGGTGGAGGGCGCCTGCTCGACGACCTCGACCACGAGCCCGGGCAGCTCCTGGAGGCGAGCCGGGTCCAGGGGTGGGCGCTGTGCGTGGATGTCCGTCATGGGCACTAGATTGGCCTACGCCGATGCGAGGAGGCCAGAGACCGTGAGCGCACAACCCGGCGAGGGCACCGACCCCGCCTTCGACGTCCACACGACCGCGGGCAAGCTCGCCCAGAAGGAGTCCCGGCTCGACGAGGCCGTGCGGGTCGCGGACGAGCGGGCACGGGAGAAGCAGCACAAGAAAGGCCGCAAGTCCGCCCGGGAGCGCATCGAGGGGCTCTTCGACCCCGGCACGTTCGTGGAGATGGACGAGCTGGCCCGGCACCGGTCCACGGCCTTCGGCCTGGAGAAGAAGCGCCCGTACGGCGACGGCGTCATCACCGGCTTCGGCATGATCGACGGCCGCCAGGTGTGCGTCTTCTCCCAGGACTTCTCCATCTTCGGCGGCTCGCTGGGCCAGGTCTACGGCGAGAAGATCTGCAAGGTGATGGACCTGGCCATCAAGACCGGGTGCCCGATCATCGGCATCAACGAGGGTGCCGGCGCCCGGATCCAGGAGGGCGTCGTCTCGCTGGGGCTCTACGGCGAGATCTTCAAGCGCAACGTGCACGCCTCCGGGGTCATCCCGCAGATCTCCATGATCATGGGCTCCTGCGCAGGCGGCCACGTCTACTCACCCGCCGTCACCGACTTCACCATCATGGTCGACGGCACCTCCAACATGTTCATCACCGGCCCGGACGTCATCAAGACCGTGACCGGCGAGGACGTCACGATGGAGGAGCTCGGCGGCGCCCGCACCCACAACACCAGGTCCGGCAACAGCCACTACATGGCCGCCGACGAGGACGACGCGATCGAGTACGTCAAGACGCTGCTGTCCTACCTACCGCAGAACAACCTCGACGAGCCGGTCGTCTACGACTCACCCGTCGACCTGGAGACCACCGACCTCGACCGGGGCCTGGACACGATCATCCCGGACTCCCCGAACCAGCCCTACGACATGCACGACGTGTTCCGGGTGGTCCTGGACGACCAGGAGTTCCTCGAGGTGATGGGGCTGTTCGCCCCCAACATCGTCGTGGGCTTCGGCCGGGTCGAGGGCCATCCGGTGGGCGTCGTCGCCAACCAGCCGATGCAGTTCGCCGGCACCCTCGACATCGACGCCTCGGAGAAGGCCGCGCGGTTCGTCCGGTTCTGCGACGCCTTCAACCTCCCGGTGCTCACCTTCGTCGACGTCCCGGGCTTCCTGCCCGGCACCGACCAGGAGTGGGACGGCATCATCCGGCGGGGCGCCAAGCTGATCTACGCGTACGCCGAGGCCACGGTCCCGCTGGTCACCGTCATCACCCGCAAGGCCTACGGCGGCGCCTACGACGTGATGGGCTCCAAGCACCTCGGGGCAGACATCAACCTGGCCTGGCCGACCGCGCAGATCGCGGTGATGGGGGCCCAGGGGGCGGTGAACATCCTCTACCGCAACGAGCTCAAGGCGGCCGCCGACCCCGAGACGCTCCGGGCCGAGCTGGTCGACGACTACGACACCAAGCTGGCCAACCCGTACGAAGCCGCCGAACGTCTCTACATCGACGGGGTCATCTCCCCGCGCAACACCCGGGCCGAGGTCGTCAAGGCGCTGCGGATCCTGCGCACCAAGCGGGCGGTGCTGCCGGCCAAGAAGCACGGGAACATCCCGCTGTGAGCGAGCACGGCGACAGCACGCCGACCCCCTTGCTGCGCATCGTCAACCCGGACGCGACCGCCGAGGAGGTCGCCGCCCTGGTCGCGGTGCTCTCCTCGATCGGCGGCCCGCCGCCCACCCCGGCGCGGCCCCGGAGGGTGTGGAACGCGCCGTACCGCCAGGTGCGGGTCGCCTACAGCCACGGCCCCGGCAGCTGGCGCGGCAGCGGGCTGCCCCGCTGAGGTCGTAGGCTCGCCCGGGTGAGCACCCCACGACCCGTCGACGAGATCTGCGACCGCTTCGTCACCGACTACACCGAGCTCGACCCCCTCACCGCCACCTTCGTCGGGATCGCCGGCCACGACGACCGGCTCCCCGACCTGTCCCCCGACGGCTACGCCGCCCGCGAGGCGCTGGTCGACCGGGCGCTGGAGGCTGCGGCTGCGGCCCGGCCCACCGACGCACGGGAGTCGGTGGCGCGCGAGGCCTTCCTGGAGCGGCTCGGCCTGCAGCAGGAGATGTCCCGAGCCGGCTACGCCCGCAGCCAGTTCAGCGTGATCGACAGCGGCCTGCACGACCTCCGGATGGCCTTCGACCTGATGCCCACCGAGGGCGAGGATGCCTGGGCCGCCATCGACGCCCGGCTGGCGGCGATCCCCGCCACCCTTGCCGACTACCGCACGACCCTCCTCGAGGAGGCCGACCGGGGGCACGTCGCCGCGGCTCGGCAGTACACCGAGGTCGCCACGCAGGTGCGCAACTGGACCGGCCAGGAGGGCGAGACCGGCGACCTGCTGGCCGGCCTGGTCGCCGGGTGCGAGCTGACCGGTCCCCTCCGCACCCAGCTGGAGACGCACGCGGCCGCCGCCTCCGCCGCGTTCGCGGACTTCGCCGGCGTCCTCACCAGCGAGCTGGCGCCGCGTGGGCGAGAGAAGGAGGCCGTCGGGCGCGAGCACTACGCCCTCGCCTCCCGCAGCTTCCTGGGGGCCCGGATCGACCTCGAGGAGACCTACGCCTGGGGCTGGCAGGAGCTCAAGCGGCTGCACGACGACATGACCGCCACGGCGTCGCGGATCGTGCCCGGGGCCTCGATCGAGGAGGCGGTGGCCGCGCTCGACGCCGACCCCGCCCGCCAGATCGAGGGCAAGGACGCCTTCCGCGGCTGGATGCAGGACCTCGCCGACCGCACCATCGCCGAGATGGCCGGGGTCCACTTCGACATCCCCGAGCCGATCCGCCGCATCGAGTGCCGGCTCGCCCCCACCAACGACGGCGGCATCTACTACACCGGACCCTCGGAGGACTTCACCCGCCCGGGCCGGATGTGGTGGTCGGTGCCGGACGGCATCACCCGGTTCAGTCCGTGGCGCGAGGTCACCACCGTGTACCACGAAGGGGTCCCCGGCCACCACCTGCAGGTGGCCCAGACCGTCTACCGCCAGGACCTGCTCAACCGCTGGCAGCGGCTGCTGTGCTGGGTGAGCGGGCACGGCGAGGGGTGGGCGCTGTACGCCGAGCGGCTGATGGACGAGCTCGGCTACCTGGCCGACCCCGCCGACCGGCTCGGCATGCTGGACGGCCAGTCCTTCCGGGCCGCGCGGGTGATCGTGGACATCGGCATGCACCTGGAGCTGGCGATCCCCCGCGACAACCCGTTCGGGTTCCACCCCGGGGAGACCTGGACCCCGGCGCTCGGCCTGGAGTTCATGCGGCAGCACTGCCGGATGGACGACGCGTTCATCCGGTTCGAGGTCAACCGGTACCTCGGCTGGCCGGGCCAGGCCCCGTCGTACAAGGTGGGCGAGCGGATCTGGCTGGAGGCCCGGGACGCGGCGCGGGCCCGGCAGGGCGAGGCGTTCGACCTCAAGGCGTTCCACCGCGCTGCACTCGACCTCGGCGGGCTCGGCCTCGACCCACTCACCCGGGCCCTGGCCACGCTCTGATGCACCTGGTGCTGGCCTCCGCCTCCCCGGCCCGGCTGGCCACGCTGCGCAGCGCCGGCGTCGAGCCGAGCGTGGTCGTGTCCGGTGTGGACGAGTCCCAGCTCGCCGGGCTGCCGCCCGCCCAGCTGGCGCTGGGGCTCGCTGAGCTGAAGGCGGCCGCCGTCGCCGGGCGGCACGACCTGCCCCCCGGCTCGGTGGTGCTGGGCTGCGACTCCGTCCTCGAGCTCGACGGGCTCGCCCTGGGCAAACCGCTCGGGCGCGCGGACGCCGTCCGCCGCTGGCAGCAGATGCGCGGTCGCTCCGGCGTGCTGCACACCGGCCACTGCCTGCGCGAGGCCACCACCGGTCGGCAGGCGGCGGCGACCGCCTCCACGGTCGTGCACTTCGCCGCGCTCAGCGACGAGGAGATCGAGGCCTACGTCGCGACCGGGGAGCCGCTGCACGTCGCGGGTGCGTTCACCGTCGACGGGCTCGGCGGGCCCTTCGTGACCCGGATCGAGGGCGACCACCACAACGTGGTCGGCGTCAGCCTGCCGCTGGTCAGGGAGCTGCTGGCGCAGTTGGGTCACTCGTGGACGGCTCTGTGGCACCGACCATCTCGGCCAGCTCCTGGCTAGCCCGGTCCGGGTGCCGGAACACCCACGCCCGGATCAGGAAGAACCTCGCGGTGGTGCCCAGCGCCAGCCCGATCACGTTCGCCGAGAGGTTGTCGGAGAGCGGGTCGCTGCGGTGCAGGAGGTTGCGGCTGACCCACAGGCAGACCACCGGCAGCGTCATGGTGGCCACGGTGATGCCCAGGTAGGCCGTCCGGCCACCGTCGGAGTGCACCGGCTCGCGGTGCCGGAACGCCCAGGAGCGGGTGCCGTGGTAGCTGAGCGTCATCCCGACCAGGTTGGCGACGATGTACGCGACGATCGCGTGGTCGGCGAGCAGCGGCTCGTAGGAGCGGCTGTAGCCGTGCACGAACAGGTTGAACAGGAGCAGGGACACCAGCGTGGCCACGCCGCCGACCGTGAGGAAGGTGCTGACCTCCCAGAAGAGCCGACGCGGGTGCACAGCCATGGCGGCAGGGTATCCGTCCGACGCCTCCCGGACCGACCGACTCACTCCACCGGCAGGCCGAGACCGCGGGCGATCAGCATCCGCTGGACCTCGGAGGTGCCCTCCCCGATCTCGAGGACCTTGGCGTCCCGGTAGAAGCGCGCCACCGGGTACTCCTCCATGAAGCCGTAGCCGCCGAACACCTGGGTGGCGATCCGGGTGCCGGTGACCGCGGCCTCGGTGCTGTACAGCTTGGCCACCGCCGCCGCCTGCTTGAACTCCGCCGGGCTCGGTCCCCCCGAGACGCCCATCGCGTCCTTCATGGCGGCGGCGCGGTAGGTGAGCAGCCGGGAGGCGTCGAGCATCACCTGCAGGTCGGCGACCTGGAAGGCCAGACCCTGCTTGCGCCCGATGGGGACGCCGAAGGTCTGCCGCTCCCCGGCGTACTGGACGCTCATGTCCACGCAGGCCTGGAGGCAGCCGACCGCGAGTGCGGCGATGGCGACCCGGCCGTCGTCGAGGGTGGCCAGGAACTGCGCGTACCCGCGCCCCCGCTCGCCCAGGAGGTTGCCCTCGGGGACCCGGGCGTCCACGAAGCTCAGCGGGTGGGTGTCCGAGGCGTGCCAGCCGAGCTTGTCGTACGCCGGCTCCGCCGTGAAGCCCGGCGTGCCGGCCGGCACCATCAGGCAGCTGATCTCGGCACGCTCCTCCCCGCGTGAGCCGACCTGCGTGCCGGTCCGCGCGGTCACCGTCACCACGCTGGTCAGCTCGGAGCCGGAGTTCGTGATGAACTGCTTGGACCCGTTGACCACCCACTCCCCACCGACCAGCTCGGCACGGGTCCGGGTCGCGCCGGCGTCGGAGCCGGCGCCCGGCTCGGTCAGGCCGAAGCCCGCCAGCGTCCGCCCGGCCAGCAGGTCGGGCAGCCAGGTCTCCTTCTGCTCCGCGGTGCCGTAGGTCAGGATCGGGTTGATCCCCAGCCCGACCGCCGCCTCCAGCGTGATCCCCATCGACTGGTCCACCCGGCCGATCTCCTCGATCGCCAGGCACAGGCTGGTGAACCCACCGTCCTCCGCGGCCAGGCCCGCGCCGCCGTACTCCTCGGGCGCGGTGAGGCCGAACAGGCCCAGGTCCCCCATCGCTCCGACCACCTCTACCGGGAAGTGGTGCTCGCGGTCCCATCGCGCGGCGTGCGGGGCGATCTCGGCCTCCGCGAACTCACGGATGGTGCGGCGGAACTCCTCGTGCTCACGCGACAGGGCGAAGGTCATGGACGTCATGCTAGCCGCCCTGGTTAGCGGTTGTTAACCGCCTCCCACAGCGCCGGGCGGACCAGGCGGTCCGGCAGGAGGGTGCCGGCGTCGCCGCGGGTGGCGTTCACCTGCGGCTGGGTGAGGAACAGCGCGGTGGAGAGGTCGGCGCCGCGGACGTCCGCGTCGCGCAGGTCCGCTCCGAGCAGGTCGGCACCGGCCAGGTCCCTGCCCCGCAGGTCGGCGGCCATCAGCAGCGCTCCCCGGTGGCTGGCGCCACCCCGCTCGGCGGCCACCGCGGCGAACAGGTCGCCGGCCCGCCGCCGCCACGATCCGAGGTCGGCGGC
>NZ_DAOMFK010000082.1:0-13012 GCF_035429765.1 Nocardioides sp.
GGCGGCCCGGGCCGCACGGGGAGCCCGGGCCGCCGACGTCTCGCGGGACGTGGGCCTGGCCCGCATGCTGGCCGCCGAGAAGGGCATGCGGATCGGGTCGGACGGCGTCCAGCTGCTCGGCGGGCACGGCTACGTCAAGGAGCACCCGGTGGAGCGCTGGTACCGGGACCTGCGGGCGCCGGCCGTCATGGAAGGAGGCGTCCTCGTCTGAGGACGGCACCATGATCGACCTCGACGATCCTGCGGAGATCGCGCCGCTGCTGGAGCTGGCCCACCAGGCCGCCGAGCACCTGCTCCGCCCGATCTCGCGCCGGTACGACCTCGCCGAGCACGAGTACCCTCACGAGCTCGACGACCTGGCCGACCTCATCGACGGGGCGGCGGCCCGGACCGCCCAGGACGAGGCGACCCGCGAGGCCTCGGGTGCGCCGCGCACGGGCACCCACCTGGCCTCGGTGCTGACGGTGGCCGAGATGTGCTGGGGGGACGTCGGCCTGCTGCTTTCGCTGCCCCGGCGCGGCCTGGGCAACGCCGCTATCACCGCGCTGGCCACCCAGGAGCAGCGTGAGCGGTTCAGCGGCGTCTGGGCGGCGATGGCCATCACCGAGCCAGAGGCCGGCTCGGACTCCGCCGCAATCCGCACCACGGCGTCCCGCGACGGTGACCACTACGTGCTCAACGGGGAGAAGATCTTCGTCACCTCCGGCGAGCGCGCCGACTGCGTCGTGGTCTGGGCGACGCTGGACCGGGCGCTGGGACGGGCCGCGATCAAGTCGTTCGTGGTGCCGAAGGGGACCCCGGGCCTGAAGGTCGAGCGGCTCGAGCGCAAGCTCGGCATCCGGTCCTCCGACACCGCCACGATCCGCCTGGTCGACTGCCGTGTGCCCGCGGAGAACCTCCTGGGCAGCCCCGACCTCGACGTCCGCCAGGGCTTCGGCGGAGCGATGACCACCTTCGACCACACCCGTCCCACGGTGGCCGCGATGGCCGTCGGCTGCGCCCGCGCGGCGCTGGACCTTACCCGCGACCTGCTCCGGGACGCCGGGGTCGAGGTGGACTACGAGCGGCCCGCGCTGGTGCAGCCCGCGGCGGCGGCCCGGCTCCTCGCACTGGAGGCCGACCTCGAGTCCGCCCGCCTGCTGATGATGAAGGCGGCCTGGATGGCCGACCGCGGCGAGCCGAACTCCCTGGAGGCCTCCATGGCCAAGGCCAAGGCGGGCCGGGTGGGCACCGCGGTGACCCTCGGGTGCGTCGAGCTGTGCGGCACCGTCGGGTACGCCGAGTCCGAGCTTCTCGAGAAGTGGGCCAGGGACGCCAAGATCCTCGACATCTTCGAGGGCACCCAGCAGATCCAGCTGCTCATCGTCGCCCGCCGCCTGCTGGGGCTGACGAGCGCGCAGCTGAGGTAGCGGCAGGGGCCCCGCCGGTGACCAGGCTCGACGCCGGGCCCCGCGACTGGTCGGATGGGGCCATGAAGCTGTACGCCGACACCCCCGGCCGCCGTCTGCGGCAGATCACCGCCGACCTGCTCTTCGTCGGCTGGCTGGTGCTCTGCGCCTGGCTGGGCTCCGCCCTGCACGACGGCACCCTGGCCCTGGCCCGGCCCGGCCACCTGGTGGCCGACTCCGCCACCTCGATGGCCGGCGGGCTCTCCGACGCAGGCGCCCGCCTCGACGACGTCCCTCTGGTCGGCGAGGGGGTCGCGGCACCGTTCGACGAGGCAGCCAGCGCCTCCCAACGGCTCGCCGACGCCGGCCGGGCGCAGGTCGACGCCGTCGAGCAGCTCGCCTTCTGGCTGGGGCTCTCGGCCGGGCTGGTGCCGGTGCTCGTGGTGTCGGCGTTCTACCTCCCGGTCCGCGTCAGGTTCATCCGGGAGGCGACCGCCGGGAGCCGCTTCATCGACGCCACCGAAGACCTCGACCTGTTCGCGCTGCGGGCGCTCGCCAGGCAGCCCATGCACGTCCTGGCCAAGGTGCACGACGACCCGGCCGGCGCCTGGCGAGCGCGGGACCCGGCGGTGATCGCGGCCCTGGCCGACCTGGAGCTGCGCGACTGCGGGCTCAAGGCGCGCTCCCCGCTGGCCGCGGCCGGCGGTAGGGGCCCGGCATGACGGGTTCCTCGGACCGCAACGGCGCGGCCGGGCGCTGGCGGCGGGTCCCTGCCGTCGGGTGGGTGCCGGAGTACCGCCGTGAGTGGCTGCGCGGCGACCTCGTTGCGGGGGCGGTCGTCGCGGCGCTCGCTGTACCCCAGGCGCTCGGGTACGCCGCCATCGCCGGGGCTCCGGTGCAGGCGGGACTCTACGCGGTGCCCGTCGCGCTGTTCGTCTACGCCGTGTTCGGCTCCTCCCGCCAGCTCGTGGTGGGGCCGGTCTCCACGGTGTCGGTGCTGTCGGGCTCCTTCCTGGCCACCTTCGGGGTGGCCGGGACCGCCGACGCGGAGTCGTACACCGCGGCGCTGGCGCTCAGCGCGGGGATCGTGCTGATCCTCGCCGGGTTCCTGCGCATCGGCTGGATGGCGGAGTTCCTGTCCAAGCCGATCGTCACCGGCTTCGTGCTGGGGCTGACCATGCTCGTCATCCTCAACGAGGTGCCGAACCTGCTCGGGGTGCCGACGCCCCAGGGCCAGGTGGTGGAGCGGCTCAGCGCCCTCGCCGAGAGCTTGACACGCGGTCAGGCGGACGCGACCACCACCGTCTTGTCCGCGGTGGCGCTACTCCTCCTCTTCGGCGGGCAGAGGTTCGCGCCGCGCGTGCCCTGGGGCCTGGTGGTGCTGCTTCTCGGGCTGGCGGTCTCCAGTGCGCTCGACCTGGCGGCGGAGGGCGTCGCGGTGGTGGGCGCGGTGCCGCGCGGGCTGCCGACCCCGATGGTGCCCACGGTCGACCCCGACGACCTGCCCGCGCTCTTCAGCGCGGGAGCGGCCCTGGCGCTGGTCGGTCTGGCCGAGGGGCTGAGCGCGGCGCGGCTGTTCGCCGGCAAGGGCGGCTACCGGGTCGACGCCGACCAGGAGCTGCTGGCCGCCGGCTCGGCCAACGTGGCGAGCGGGCTGTTCGGGGGCATCGGTGTCGCGGGAAGCCTGTCCAAGACGGCCGCCGTGGACGACGCCCGGGGCCGCAGCCAGATGGCGGGGGTCGCCGCGGGGGTGCTGGCCCTGGTCGTGATCGTCGCGCTCGCCCCGGCGCTCTCCTCCCTGCCCCGTGCGGTGCTCAGCGCCATCGTCGTCAACGCGGTGTGGAAGCTGATGGACTTCGCGGCCCTGGGCCGCTACGCGCGGGTCCGCCGCAACGACATCGTCTCGGCCCTGATCGCCGCGGTCGGGGTGCTGGTCTTCGGTCCGCTCAACGGGCTGCTCATCGCCGTGGGTGCCTCGGTGCTGGGGCTGGTCTACCGGTCCAGCCGGCTGCGGGTGGACACGATGGGCAAGGTGACCGGCGAGAAGGCCGCGTGGGGGAGCCTCCGGGCGCACCCCGAGCGGCCGACGTACCCGGGGGTGATGGTCCTGCGCATCGACGCCCCCATCTTCTGGGTCACCGCCCAGCCGGTGCACGACGCGGTGCTGGCGCAGGTGGAGGCCACCCCCGGCCTGCGCGCCCTGGTGCTGGACCTCGAGGCGACCAACCAGGCCGACACCACCAGCCTCGACGCGCTCGCCGAGCTGCACCGGGCCCTGCGCGCTCGGGGGGTCGACCTGTACCTGGTGCGGGTGATGTGGCCGGTCCGACGCGCCTTGAAGCGCACCGGCCTGATGGCGGAGATCGGCGAGGACCACCTGTGGCACAGCATCTCGCAGGGGGTGCGGGAGGCGCGTCAGACGCACGGACTGACCGGCTACCCGGCCGTCCAGGGCGGGGTCTTCGACTCCGACTGGCTTCCGGTCGAGGTGGACGACCTCGGCGAGGAGGGCGAGGAGCACATCGTGTCCGACGAGCCGGGCCCCGAGCCCGCCGAGATCTAGCTGGGTCAGAGGCAGCGGGACGCGCCCGCGGCTCCGGTCGCGGTGAGCAGGACCGGCGCGGCCAGCCCGGCCTGGTCGAAGGCCGCGGTCACCGCCCCGGCGACCGCCTGCAGGCGGTCGCGCGCCACCAGCGCGATCGCCGACCCGCCGAACCCGCCGCCGGTCATCCGCGCGCCCAGCGCACCGGCGGCGACGGCGGTCTCCACGACGAGATCGAGCTCGGGGCACGAGACCCGGTAGTCGTCGCGCAGCGCCGCGTGCGAGGCGGCGAACAGCTCGCCGACCCCGACCCAGTCGCCCTCGCCGACGGCGGCGACGGTCTCGGCGACCCGGGCGGTCTCGGTGACCACGTGCCGGGCCAGGGCCCGCAGCCGCTCGTCGGTGAGGCGGGGCAGGTCGGCCACGGTGGCCTGCCGCAGCGAGGACAGTCCGAGGGCGGTGGCCGCCTCGACGCAGCCGGCCCGCCGCGCGGCGTACCCCCCGTCGGTGAGCGCGTGGCTCACTCTCGTGTCGACGACCAGCACGGTCAGCCCGGCCGCGGCGAGCGGCAGCGGGACCTGGCGGCGGGACCCGTCGGCGAAGTCGAGCAGCAGGGCGTGCCCGGCGCGGGCGAACAGCGACACGGACTGGTCCAGGCCCCCGGTCGGCGCACCGGCCACCTCGGACTCCGCCGCCATGCACGCGTGCACGAGCCGAGTGCGGAGCGGGTCGTCGAGCTCCCGCCCCGCGAGTGACACGGCCGCGACCGCGACAGCGCACTCCAGCGCCGCCGAGCTGGACAGCCCGGCGCCCACGGGCACCTCGCTGTCGACGTAGACGTCCATGCCCGGCAGGTCCAGCCCGTCCCGGGCCAGCGCCCAGAGCACCCCGGCGGCGTACGCCGGCCAGCCGGTCACCCGTCCGGGGCCGGCGTCCTCGACACCGCCGGCCCACGTCGTCGGGGACTGCCGGCTGACCACCCGGACCAGCCCGTCCGTCCGGGCGCCGACGGCCGCGTACGTCGCGTGGGCCAGCGCCACCGGTAGGCACAGCCCCTCGTTGTAGTCGGTGTGCTCCCCGATCAGGTTCACCCGGCCCGGGGCACGCGCCACCAGCTCGGCCGGGCGGCCGAACGCCGTGGAGTATCCCTGGGCGGCGTCGGTCGCCCGCTGCGCCACCGGGCCGGCCTGCTGGAAGTCCACGGCCACAGGGTAGGCCCCGCGCAGTCTTTACCGTGTCGCACGTTGACCCCCGCCACGCGGAGGGCTTTCATGGAAGCAACGGGTGTCGTTTCGCTCAGTGAGGCGGAAGAGTCATGGGGACTTGTACCTGCGTGAACTGCTATGCAGAGATGTCACGCTTCGATGCACACATTCGCTCGGTCGCGTTCCGGCAGGTGGCGTACTGCCCGGAGTGCTGGGACGAGCTCTACGGTGCCGCGCAGGTGCCGTCGCCCCGTCGCCCGGCCGAGGAGCTGGCCGAGGCGTAGCCGGCGGCGAGCCCCGTGAGGTCCCGCCGACCGCCGTGACACCCGGGAGGGCGAGACTGGGGGCATGAGCCCGACCCTGACATTCCTCGGTGCCGCCGGCACGGTCACCGGCAGCCGCTTCCTCGTCGAGTCCCCGCAGTCGCGGATCCTCGTGGACGCAGGTCTCTACCAGGGCCTGAAGGAGCTGCGTCAGCGCAACTGGCAGGAGTTCCCCGTCGACCCGGCGTCGTTCGACGCCGTGGTCCTCACCCACGCCCACCTCGACCACTGCGGCTACCTGCCCCGGCTGGTGCGCGAGGGGTTCACCGGACCGATCGTGTGCACCCGGGAGACCGCCGAGATGGCCGCCGTCGTGCTGCGGGACAGCGCGCACCTGCAGGAGGAGGACGCGCGGTACGCCAACGAGGCGGGGTTCTCCCGGCACCGGCCGGCGTTGCCGCTGTACGACGACGGCGACGTCGAGCGGACCCTGCCGCTGCTGCGGCCGGTGGCCTTCCACGACCCCGCCCCGGTGGGGGAGGACGTCACCGCAACCCTGAGCTCGGCAGGGCACATCCTCGGCTCGGCGAGCGTGCTGCTCGACGTCGCCGGCACGGCGGTGCTGTTCAGCGGGGACCTCGGTCGACCCGACCACCCCGTCGTCGTGGACCGGGAGGACCCGCCGCCGGCGGAGGTGGTCGTGGTCGAGTCGACCTACGGCGACCGGGTGCACCCTCCGGCGACCTCCGAGGTGCTGGCCGACACCGTTCGCCGGGCCCTCGGCCGGGGCGGTTCGGTCCTCATCCCGGCCTTCGCCGTGGACCGCACCGAGGTGGTGCTGGTCGCGCTGGGGGCGCTGATGCGGGAGGGCCGGATCCCCTCCGTCCCCGTCTACGTCGACAGCCCGATGGCGGTGGCCGCCCTGGACATCTACCGCCGTGCGCTACGCCTGGACAGCTTCGGCGTCCCGGACCTGCGCGTGGTGCGCAGCGTGCAGGAGTCCCAGCAGCTCAACGACCCGGAGCGGCCCTGCGTCGTCCTGTCCGCCTCCGGCATGGCCACCGGCGGTCGCGTGCTGCACCACCTCGCGGGAATGCTGCCCGACCCGAGGCATGCCGTGCTGCTCTCGGGCTACCAGGCGGTGGGCACGAGGGGACGCGACCTGGCGGAAGGGGCGCGCCAGGTGAAGATCCACGGTCGCTACGTGGCGGTGCGCGCCGAGGTGGTGCTGGACTCGGAGTTCTCGGTGCACGCGGACGCACCGGAGATCATCGACTGGCTGCGCCGGTTGCCCCGCCCGCCCCGCACCGTGTACGTCGTCCACGGGGAGCCCGCCGCCTCGGAGGCCCTGGCGGCGCGGATCAGCGAGGCGCTCGGCTGGTCCGCCGTCACCCCGAGGTTCCGCGAGCGCGTCCGCCTCGACTGAGGGTGCGTGGCCCCGGCCGCATCCGGGGTCAGAGCTTGTAGCCGATGTCGCGCAGCAGCTGGCGGCGCGCCCGCTCGTCGGCCTCGGTCTCGACCCCCAGGGGCGTCTCCCCGTCGACGACACCGAGGACGCCCCGGCCCTGTGGGGTCTCCGCGACCAGAACCTGGACGGGGTTGGCCGTGGCGCAGTACACCCGGCACACCTCCGGCACGGCCTTGACCTGGTTGAGCACGTTGACGGGGAACCCCTCGCGCAGGAGCACCACGAAGCTGTGGCCCGCCCCGACCGCGAGGGCGGCGCGGACCGCGAGGTCGACGAGCTGGGCGTCGTTGCCGCTGCGGCGCACCAGCCGCGGCCCGGACGCCTCGCAGAAGGCCACCCCGAACCGCAGGTGCGGCGAGGAGCCGACCAGGGCCTCGTGGAGATCCTCCACCGTCTTGACGAAGTGGGCCTGCCCGAGGATGAGGTTGACCCCGTCGGGTACGTCGAGGGGGACGACGGCGGTGGTGGGCTCGGTCATGGCGGCTCTCGTTCCGGAAACGGGTTGGCGCAGGGAGTAGCGTGAACCATGGTCACACACCGGGGGGTGGACACCACGCAGGAACCTGTCACCGCACAGGCCGAGGACGTCGAGCTGGTGGCGCAGCTGCGACACTCGCCGCTGCGCGAGGCCGCGCTGCTCGCCGGCCTCTTCGTCCTCTACTCGCTGACCCGGCTGGTCGCGAGCGACGACCTGCGCGTGGCGCTCCTGCACGCGCGGGACGTGCTGCACCTCGAGCGTCTGCTGCACCTCGACGTCGAGTCGTCGCTGAACCTGGCGCTGAGCCGGCTGCCGATGGTCGAGGTGGCCGCGTCGTACTGGTACGCCGTGCTCCACTACCTCGTCACGCCGGCGGTGCTGGTCCTGGTCTACCGGTTCCGACCGGCCCACTACCGCTCCTCGCGCACGGCGCTCGTCGTGGCGACGGGCGCCGCCCTGGCCTGTTACCTGGCTTTCCCGACGGCCCCGCCCCGCTTCGTCGTGGGCTACACCGACGTCCTCGCCAGGACCGCAGAGTACGGCTGGTGGGCGGGGCAGGGGGCGGCGATCAAGGGAGCAGCGGGCATGGTCAACCAGCTCGCCGCGATGCCGTCCATGCACGTGGGCTGGGCGGTGTGGTGCGCCCTGGCGCTGAGCCGGATGGCGACGGCCCGCTGGCAGCGGGTCCTGGTGTGGTCCTACCCCACGGTGACCTTCCTCGTCGTGGTCGCCACCGCCAACCACTGGTTCCTCGACGCGGTCGCCGGGGCGGCGCTGGTGGCCATCACCTGGGTGCTCACCCACGTCGGACCCCTGGCGAGTCGCTCTGCTCGCGCCTGACCCCGCGTCGTAGGGTGCGTGGGGGGACGTGAGGAGGCGGAGATGGACGACGCTGCGTCCGAGGATGCGGCCGGGGGAGCGGGTTACGAGATCTTCATCGGGCTGCTGTCCCTGCTGTCGATCGTCAACCTGGTCCTGATCATCTTCATCCAGTACGACGCCGGCAGAGCCGTGGTCTACGTCATCGACGGCGTGCTGAGTCTGGTCTTCCTCGGGGACTTCCTGTGGCGGTTCCGCCGAGCGCCGAGCCGGTCGACCTACTTCTGGCGGCGCTACGGCTGGGCCGACCTGCTGGCGAGCATGCCGTTCCCGCAGATGAAGCTCCTCCGCGTGTTCCGCCTGCTGCGGGTGGTCCGGCTGGTGCGTGGCAACGGCGTGGGCTACGTACGCCGCAGCGTCCTGCGCGACCGGGCCGGCAGCGCCCTGCTCAGCCTGCTCTTCGTCGCGATCCTGGTGCTCGAGTTCGGGAGCCTCCTCATGCTGCGCGTCGAGTCGGGAGACCCTGACGCGAACATCACCAACGCCTCAGACGCGCTGTGGTACGTCATCGTCACGATGTCGACGGTCGGGTACGGCGACCAGTACCCGGTGACCAATGCCGGGCGCAACCTCGGCGCGTTCATCATCGTGCTCGGCGTCGGCATCTTCGGGACGCTGACCGGCTTCCTCGCCAACGCCTTCCTGGCGCCGCGCCGGGCGGAGGAGGCGCCCGTCTCCGACGCGCGGGAGCGGCTCACGGAGCTGGAGTCGCTGCTGGCCGAGCAGCAGCGGGCCACGGCGGACCTGCGCCGACTCCTGGACGGCTGACCGGGGCCGGCACGGGCCGACCCCGCCCTTGGTTCCGGCTCGGGTTGGGTGGACAGTGGAGGTGTCAGTCTCCCGGCGAAAGGCGGTCTGATGTCCGAAGACACATCGGTCGACCCGTGGGACACCCCCCGGATCGAGGTGCGGGTCTACCGGCACGGTGAGCTGGTGCAGCGGGAGCTGTGCGACTCCGAGGAGGAGGCGGCCCGCGTGGTGGACGGCTGGGCGGAGCACTCCGAGGTCACCTGCGAGGTGGACGACCTGACCCTGCGGCACGGTCCCGAGGACGTGCTGGCCCCCGATCCCGCGCTGATGGAGGAGGACGAGCGATGAGCTCCCAGGACCGTCGGCACCGGGCCGGCGCGGCCCTCGCCGAGCTGGGCGGCCCCCGCTCCGAGCACCGGCGGTGCAGCGTCCAGTGCGCGGCCAGCCACCACCTCGCCGCGGTCTACGAGACCGGGGTGGGTCTGGTGTACCACGCGGTCGAGGGTCCGCACTCCCACGGCTCGAAGGACCGCGTGGACACCGCCCACCACGGGGGTCCGCGCGGCCGCGAGTACGTCGACCTGCTGGTGGGTGACGCGATGAGCGACGACGGGCTGCCCGCCTGGTGCGACTGCGGACCGCACACCCTGTCCCGGGCGCAGCTGCTCGCGGACGTCGCCGCGGGTCGGCGGACGGTGCGGGTGGGCTAGGTCCCGACCGGGGTGAGCAGCGTGCGCGAGGCCATGCCCACGGTGCGGGCGAGCGCGGCACGGTAGCGGTCCGCCAGCGGCCCGATCCGCCGCAGCTCCCACAGCGCCTCCACGTTGACCCAGGCGACCTCGCGCGCCCTGTCGATGTTCCACGCGCTGACCAGGTGCACCACCGCCCCGACATGCGCGTCCGCGGCGCGTCCCGCCTCGCCGAGGAAGGACCGGCGCACGTCGGACTCGCAGGCGGCCAACAGGTCGTTGACCCGCTCGTAGTCGGCGTGGACCTCGGCGGGGGAGACCTCGCGCCGGCGGCACGTGTCGACCACGGCCAGGGGGAGGTCGTGCCCGATGTGCGCGTTCATCCCCGCGAGGGCGAACTGGATCGGCAGCACCGATCGGTCACCCCGCTGCTCGAAGAGCGGTGCCCAGGCTCTGGGGACCGACCCCAGTGGTGCGTCGTAGGCCTGGGTCCACGACGAGGCGAAGGCCACGTCGAGGTCGGCCATGTAGGCCGGGTCGTCGAACACCCGGCCTGCCGCGAGACTGGTGGCGACCGCCTCGGTCACGGTGAGGTACATGCGGTTGAACACGCCGGCGCCGTCGCCGGCCGGGAGCTCGGCGTCGATGCGCCGGAGGTGGGCGAGGACGTCGTCGACGGTGCGGTCGGCCATCTGCCGACGATAGCGCCCCGGACCCTGCTCACCCCGGCGCCGCCTCGGGCAGCCGGGACAGCTCGAGGCGGCGCACCTTGCCGGTCGCGGTGTGCGGCAGGTCCTCGACGAAGAGGTAGCGCTTCGGCCGCTTCGCGGGTGCGAGCTGGGTGCGGGCCAGGTCGCGCAGCTCCGCCTCGGTCACCTCGCCGACCACGGCGGCGCACACGCGCTGCCCCCACTCCTCGTCGGGCATCCCGAAGACCGCCACCTGACGGACACCGGGGTGGGCGGCCAGCACGCTCTCCACCTCGGCGGGGTAGACGTTGACCCCACCGGAGATCACCAGGTCCTCGCGCCGCCCGTCCAGGTAGAGGTACCCGTCCGGGTCCAGCCGGCCGTGGTCGCCGACGGTGAAGGCCGGGCCGGCGGGGGTGTCGCGCCAGGCCTCGGCGGTCTTCTCGGGGGCACCGAAGTAGCTGAACCGCGCGTGCTCGGGCACGGTGCACCAGATCGTCCGGTCGGTGTCCACGCTCAGGGTGCGGCCCGGGCGGGCCCGGCCGACGGTGCCGGGACGCTCCAGCCACTCCTCGCTGCGACAGGCGGTGAACTGCCCCTCGGTGGACCCGTAGAACTCCCACGTGCTCCCTGCGGGGAACGCCTCGACCAGGCGCCGCTTCACCGGCGCGGGGCACGCGGCCCCGGCATGCGCGAGCATCCGGAAGCTCGACAGGTCCGGGCGACCGTGCGCGTCCCAGTAGGTGAAGAGCCGCTGCAGGTGGGTGGGCACGCAGAAGGTCGCGGTCGGTCGGTCCTCCGCGATCACCGCGGTCAGCCGCGCCGCGTCGAAGGGCCCCGGGACCACCAGCCGTCCCCCGGCGAGCAGGGTGCCGATGGCGAACCGCAGGGGGGCCGAGTGGTGCAGCGGGCTGATCACCAGGTGGACGTCGGAGTCGGTGAACTGCCACAGGTCGCGCTCCTCGGCCACCAGCGCCGCGGCCGCCTCGGGGGCCAGGACCCCCGACCAGACGCCCTTGGGGGTACCGGTGGTGCCGGAGGTCAGGTGCATCGGCCGCGCCAGGGGGAGGCGGTAGCCGCCTCGGGAGCCGGCCCCCAGTCTCCGGTGGAGCGCGCGCAGGGTGGGCTCGTCGTCGACCACGAGCACCGGGCGCACGTCGCCCAGGACGGTCGCCCGCTCTCGCGGGGTGAGCCGTGGGTCCAGCGGCACCGGCACCACACCGTCGGCGAGGAGGTGGAGCACCACCTCGACGTAGGCCAGCGAGCCGGGCACCAGCAGGGCCACCCGGTCACCGGAGGACAGGTCGGGCCGGCTGCTCATGCCCCCATTGTGGCCCCCACGGTGCCCCCGTCCGTGGCCGAGCCGGTCCCGGGTCAGCCGGGCGGCGGCGGGCTGATGGTGACGACGCCGACGCCGTCGGTGACCGTGGCGCGGGTCGCGGAGACGACGTGGACCTGGAAGGTCTCGACAGGCTCCGGCACAGCGTCGGAGAGGACCTCCACCGGGATCGCGAGCCGGCGCTCACCGGGCAGGAGGACGAGCCGGACGCGGAAGGGGACGTAGTCGGTCTGGTCCGCCTCGACCGGGACGGTCTCCAGGACGACCGCCACCCGGCGGCTGCTGGGACGGTCCAACCCCAAGGCCAGCGGGGTCACCACCGAGCCCGTGGCAGGCTCGACCACGGTCAGGTCGCCGAGCCGGAGTCCGGGTGGCGGGTCGTCGTCACGGATGGTGCCCACCCCGGTGGCGTCGCCGACGGTCAGACCACGGGAGGCGCTGAGCCGGAGCCGCAGCCGTTCCCGCACCTCGTCCACCCGGTCACCACGCACCCGGACGGTCACCTCGCGGGCCACCGTGCCGACCGGGAACTCCACGCGGCGGTCCACCGCGGCGTAGTCCGTCCCCGCGGTGGCCGTGCCGTCGACCGTGCGCACCCGGACGGAGACCCGGCGGGAGGTGGGCCGGTCCAGGCGCACGCGGAACCGGAGCGTGACGGGGGCGCCGGGGTCGGCCTCGGTGACCGTGGCGTCGCCGACTCCGGCCTTCGGCACCGGCGGCGCCGGCCGCCCCGACGGACCGAGGGCGGCGAAGCAGTAGCCCCGAGCCCGGGCGCCGCTCACGATCGCGGGCACCGCGCCCAGGGTGATCGGGGAGCGCTGCACCCCGTCGTGCAACAGCACGATGTTGCTCCCTCCCGGACGTAGCGCGCCCAGCACCCGAGCCGCGATGTCGGCGGAGTCGCCGGAGTCCCAGTCGCGCGGGTCGACGTCCCACAGCACCGGCACCAGGCCCATCCCGGCCACCACCGTGCGGACCCGGGAGTCGACCGCGCCGTACGGCGGCCGCATCAGGCGGGAGGGGTGCACCCCTGCCTTTCGCATCGCCTTCGCCGTCCGCTGCAGGGTCGAGCGGATCCCGGCGTCGGAGAGCCCGGTGAGCATCTCGTGCGCGTAGGTGTGGTTGCCGAGGACGAACCCGCGCCGGTACGCCCGCCGCGCCAGTGCCGGGGCCGCGGCGACGCGTTGCCCCACCACGAAGAAGGTGGCCGGCACCCGCCGTGCCCCCAGCACGTCGAGCAGCCGCCCGGTGACCGCGACGGCGGGGCCGTCGTCGAACGTGAGCGCCACCAGCCCCCGCGAGCACGGCCGCGGTGCCGCCTG
>NZ_DAOMFK010000083.1:0-12907 GCF_035429765.1 Nocardioides sp.
GCTCCGCCGCCGCCGCCGCGCCGGTAAGCTCGGCGCGTGGAGTATCACCACGTCGCCGGACCGCGCGGCGATCTGCCAGCCGCGGGCCTCGAGCGCCGGCACCAGGGGCGTGGACGACGCGAGCACGGCGTAGCGTGCCCGGCTGCGCTCGAGCAGTGCCGTCCAGCCCGGCCCGGCGGCAAGCAGCTGCTGGCCCGCCTCGATCTCCCCGAGCGTGTAGGTGTCCAGGTAGCCGTGCATGCCGATGTCGAGGTCGGGGTGCCGCCAGAGCAGGTACCCTCCCTCGGTCCACTCGTCGAGCACCACGGTGCCGTCGGGCACCGCGTCGAGGGCCCGGTCGATCTCCGGGTAGGGCGCGGCGGTGACCGTCGTGCTGGGCAGCACCACCGCCAGCAGGGCGAGCAGCCCGGCCGCCGCACCGATCAGCGTCCGGCGCTCCCGTCGGGTCACCGGGCGCCGCCGGGTGGGCAGCACCGACTGCAGGGCCGAGGCCAGCAGCGGAGCAAGCACGATGGCCGCGGTGGGGGCGGTCCGCGCGGAGTACACCGCCCATGCACAGGCCAGCAGCAGGAACAGCGTCTCGGTCCAGCTCACGGCAGGGCCGCGCAGCCGGATCAGGAGGTAGCCGGCGACCATCGCGACCAGGACCAGCTGGTGCGGGCTGAGGAAGTCCGGTCTGCTCCACTCCGGGATGTAGTCGGAGCGCTCACCGACCGCGACGACCGCCCGGTAGAGCGCCGGACCGACGGGGGTCAGCCCCGCGGCGACCAGCGACCCGGCCACGACGGCGGCCTCCCGGGTGGCCCGGCGGACGGTGGTGGAGCGGTCCAGCAGCCCACCGGTCACGGCCACCGCGCCGATGACCAGCGCGACCGGCCACATGCCGTGGCACATGGCCCACAGCCAGGTGAGCGGGACCAGCCACCAGCGCACCCGGCCGTCGGCCCGGGTGCGCAGCCAGGCGTCCACCGTCACGGCGGTGAACAGGTAGCTCAGCACCTGGGGGCGGCCGGAGAGACCGCCCGCGGCCACGCCCGCCACGAGCAGGGTGACGGTGGCCGCCACGAGCAGCGAGGCCCGGTGCCGGCAGGCGACGAGGACCGCCGCGGCGAAGCCCATGATCTGGGCGGTGGTGAGCCAGCTGACGCCGGCCATGCCGAACCACGTCTCGGCCTGCGCCATCACCACCTGCGGCAGCCACTGGGTGGGGGTCCAGGGCGCGGTCGCCAGCGAGCTGACGGTCCCGGGGTCCCGGAGCGGCCAGGGGCCGAGGAACTCGTGCCCGAACCGGAGGTGGAAGAGGGTGTCGGCGTTGGTCACCGGGGTCAGCGCGTTGCGCAGCAGCACCGCCCCGAGCCCGGCGAGGAGGAGGTAGGGGACGATCCTGCCGACCACCGACTCGGCGGTCGTGCCACCCGCGGCGCTCTGGTCCGACACGGCGTCACGATCTCACGGGTGGGCCCCGCGCGCGGGGGATCCGGGCAACTCGGTCAGCGCCGAGCCCGGGCGCTGGCGTAGAGACAGACGGCCGCCGCGGTGGCGAGGTTCAGGCTCTCGGCGCGACCGTGCAGCGGGATGCGGACCCGGTGGTCGGCCAGCGCGGCCAGGTCGGTCGGGAGGCCCCACGCCTCGTTGCCGAAGAGCCAGGCGGTGGGGCGGGCCAGCAGCCCGGTGTCGAGTGCGTCGTCGAGGTCGACCTCCCCCGACCCGTCGGCGGCGAGCACGGTGAGCCCGGCACCGTGGGCGGCGTGCACGGCCGCCGCCGGGTCCGGGGTGACCGCCAGGGGCAGGTGGAAGAGGCTCCCCACGGTGGCCCGCACGGTCTTGGGGTTGTAGGGGTCGACGGAGTGGCCGGCCAGCACCACCGCGTCAGCGCCGGCGGCGTCGGCACAGCGGATCACCGTCCCGGCGTTCCCCGGGTCGCGGACGTCGGCACACACCGCCACCAGCCCGGGCGCGACCGTGGGGGCCAGCACCTCGGCCAGCGGACGGTCCAGGAACCGGCACACCGCGACGACGCCCTGCGGGTGCACGGTGCCGCTCAGCGAGGCCAGGGCGTCGTCGGCGACCACGGTCCACCGGGGTGACGCGGCCGCCAGCCCGGCGTACGTCGGGGCGGCCTCGGCGGTCGCGAACACCTCCACGACGCAGGCCGGGACGGTCAGTGCCTCGGCGACCGCCTTGGGCCCCTCGGCCAGGAACAGCCGGCGGTCGGCCCGGGCCGACCGCCTGGCCAGGGCCCGGGCCTGCTTGACGCGGGTGTTGCCGCGCGAGAGCGGCGCGGCGGCGGCGGTCAGGACGCCTGTGGGGCGTTGACGTCCTCGGGCAGCGCGGCGCGGGCCGTCTCGACCAGCGCGTTGAAGGCAGGGGTGTCGTTGACGGCCAGGTCGGCCAGCACCTTGCGGTCGACCTCCACCCCGGCCAGGTTCAGGCCCTGGATGAAGCGGTTGTAGGTCATGCCCTGCGCGCGCGCGGCGGCGTTGATCCGCTGGATCCACAGCCGGCGGAAGTTGCCCTTGTTCTTGCGGCGGTCGTTGTAGCTGTAGACCAGCGAGTGGGTGACCTGCTCCTTGGCCTTGCGGTACAGCCGGGAGCGCTGACCGCGGTAGCCGCTGGCGCGCTCGAGGGTGGTCCGGCGCTTCTTCTGGGCGTTCACTGCGCGCTTGACGCGTGCCATGGTGGTACTCCTTGTTGCTCTGGGTGGGGCTGGTCAGCGGCCGAGCAGCCGACGGGCCCGCTTGGTGTCGGCCTTGGCGACCTCGGTCGTACCGGCCATCCGCCGGGTCATCGTCGAGGGCTTCTTCTCGAGGTTGTGGCGCAGACCGGCCTTCTGGCGGCGGATCTTGCCCGACCCGGTCACCCGGAAGCGCTTGCTGGCACCCGAGTGCGTCTTGTTCTTCGGCATCGTGGTTCGACTCTCTTCTCGTGCGTGGTCTCAGGCCTCGATCTCAGGATCGAGGTTCTCGGAGCGTCCGCGCTCCTTCTTCTGTGCGGCCGGGTGGGCGGCGTTGGCGGCGCTGCGCTCGGCCCGCTCCACGGCGTCCGCGGCGGCCCGCTCCGCGGCTCGGGACTCCTTCTCGGCCTTGATCTCCAGCTTGGCCTCGGCCTTCTTCTTCAGCGGCGCGAGCACCATGATCATGTTGCGGCCGTCCTGCTTCGGCGCGGACTCCACGAAGCCCAGCTCCGTGACGTCCTCGGCCAGGCGCTGCAGCAGCCGGAACCCCAGCTCGGGACGGTGCTGCTCGCGGCCGCGGAACATGATCGTGATCTTGACCTTGTCGCCGGCCCGCAGGAACCGGACCACGTGACCCTTCTTGGTCTCGTAGTCGTGGTGGTCGATCTTGGGACGAAGCTTCATCTCCTTGATGATCACGTTGGTCTGGTTGCGGCGTGCCTCACGGGCCTTCTGGGCGTTCTCGTACTTGAACTTGCCGTAGTCCATGAGCTTGCACACCGGCGGCCGAGCCGTCGGCGCCACCTCGACGAGGTCCAGGTCTGCCTCCTGGGCGAGCTTGAGGGCCTCGTGGGTGGGCACGATGCCGACGGTCTCGCCGTTGGGTCCGACGAGCCGGACCTCGGGCACCCGGATCCGGTCGTTGATGCGCAGGTCAGTGCTGATGGGTCCTCCTGATTGACAGCGTGGCCGGAACCCCTGGACGTTCTCCGGCGAACCTGCCGGAGAACGAAAAAGGCTTCCACTTGTCCAAGCGGAAGCCAGTCGCCCGGTAGGGCTTCGGGACCGAACCCGACGACCTGCGGCGGTCGGTGCGGGTGGGAGACGAACTGGCCGGCTCCGCTTGGGAGATCTGCCCTCCCACCGCGCGGGCGCGCCGGGCTGACAGATCGGTCAACGCCGCATCGTAGCGGATCATTCCGGCGCCGGCCGAATCCAGGCCGTGCGCTCCCCCAGCCGGGCCAGCGTCCAGCCCTCGGCCACCCCGACCAGGTCCTCTCCCTGCACCACCAGGCTGGTCGGGCCCGCCGGGTCGACCAGCAGCGCCACGGCACCCTCGCTGCGCGCGGTCTCGGCGGCCGTCCGGGTGGACATCGGCAGCGGCCTGGCCTGCTCGTTCCACCGGCGCAGCGGGCCGAGCCCGGTGAAGGCGACCAGCGCCCGTCGCCCGTCCTCGCGCTGGACCAGCGCCGCGGCCATCGCGGTGGCTGCGGGTGCGTGCGGGTGGTCGTGGTGGGCGTGGTCGTGCTCGGGGAAGGTGTCGGCCGGCACCTCGAGCACGGCCAGCAGCAGCCGGCTGCGCTGCAGCGCGTGCAGGGCCACGGGGTAGGAGCGGGGGTCGGCGGCGTACCGGTCGAGAGCCTCGGCGACCTCCGCCGGCACAGCTCCGGTGTCGTCGCCGAAGCCGGTCTGCGGGTCGGGCACGGGATCGATGATCCCACCCCGGCGGTCACCGTGCGTGTGGGACCCTGGGGGTGTGGGCTACTACCTCGACCCGGTCCTGTGGGCGCTGGCGATCACGCTGTCGGCGATCGCCGGGATCTGGGCGTTCTTCGCCTTCCGGCGGCGCGGGCTGGCCGCCGGCCTGCGTGGGGTGGCCTGGATGCTGCTGCCGTTCGCGGCGCTGTTCACCGGAACGCTGACGCTGCTCCTGCGGATCGTCGACGCGGTCACCGCGTGGGCCGCTCGGCTGGTCCTCAACCCGATGATGTGGGGCGGGCTCCTCCTGCTGGGGCTGTCGGTCACGCTGTTCGTGGTGGCCAGGCTGCTGTCGGCGCGCGCCCCCCGGCAGCCGGTGGCCGGGGCACCCGCGCGCCGAGCCGGGTCCGCGGTGCCGGCCGACCCGGTGGACCCCGAGATGGCGGAGATCGAGGCGCTGCTGCGTAGGCGCGGGATCTCCTGATGGCCCATTCCGCGGTGGACCGCAACCAGCTCTGGCTGCGGCTGAACAAGGCGGTGCGTGCCGCCGGGCCGCTGTCGACCCCGGTCTGCGTCGTCGACCTCGACGCGTTCGAGGCCAACGCCCGGGACCTGGTCCGCCGGGCCGCCGGGAAGCCGGTGCGGGTGGCGAGCAAGTCGTTGCGGGTCCCCGCCCTGATCCGGCTGGCGCTGCGGGTCCCCGGCTTCCGGGGCGTGCTGGCCTACACGCTCGCTGAGGCCCTGTGGCTGCACGACCGCGGCGTGAGTGACGACCTTCTGGTCGCCTACCCCACCACGGACCGGGCGGCGCTGGAGCAGCTGGTCCTGTCCCCCTCGGCGGCCGCCGCCGTCACCGTGATGGTCGACAGCCCCGCGCACCTGGACCTGGTCGACTCCGTGCGGTCCTCCACGGCCGTGCCGGTGCGGGTCGCGCTCGACATCGACGCCGGGCTGCGGATGGGCGGCCAGCAGGTCGGGCCGAAGCGGTCACCGCTGTACGACACCCAGGACGTGCTCGAGCTGGCCCGCGAGGTGCGCGACCGGCCGGGCTTCCGGCTGGTCGGCGTGATGACCTACGAGGGGCAGGTCGCCGGCGTCCCCGACGAGGTGCCCGACCGCAGGGCCCGCTCGCTGGTGGTGCGCCGGATGAAGGCCGCCTCGATGTCGCAGCTGCGGGTGCGCCGGCAGGAGATCGCCGACGCCCTGGCCGGCGAGGTGGAGCTGGAGTTCTGGAACGCCGGCGGCTCCGGCTCGGTCGCCGAGTCCGCGGCCGACCCCAACGTCACCGAGGTCGCCGCCGGGTCCGGGCTGCTCGCCCCGGCGCTGTTCGACCACTACCAGTCCTTCCGCCCGCACCCCGCGGCGTACTTCGGGCTCCCGGTGACCAGGCGCCCCTCCGCGCAGGTCGCGACCGTCCACGGTGGCGGGCTGGTCGCCTCCGGCCCCGCCGGTGCCGACCGGCTCCCCGTGCCCTGGGCACCGCCGGGCCTGCACCTGACCGGGCTCGAGGGTGCGGGAGAGGTGCAGACGCCGCTCACCGGGCACCCGGCGGGCCTGCTCGCCGTGGGTGACCTGGTGTGGTTCCGGCACGCGAAGTCGGGCGAGCTGTTCGAGCACGCGAACCTCGCCCACCTCCTTCGCGCAGACACCTTCACCGACTCCGTCCCGACCTACCGTGGCCTCGGCCAGGTCTTCTGACGCCCTCCGGGCGGAGGCCCCCGCTGCGCTGGCCCTCGGCCGCTGCCTGGCCCGGCCGGCCACGCTGGTCACCGGTCGGCTGCTGTGCGTGGACGGCCCGGCCGGGTCGGGCAAGACGACCCTGGCCGAGGCGGTCGTGACGCTCGCACGCGAGCGCCTGGCCGCGGTCACCCTGCTGCACCTGGACGACCTCTACGAGGGATGGGGCGGACTCGAGGGGGTGGGTCCTCGGCTCCGCGACGACGTGGTCCAGCCCCTGGCGGCCGGCCGGCCGGGGCGCTACCGGCGCTGGGACTGGGCGGGCGACCGCTGGGCGGAGGAGCACGTCGTGGACCCGGTCGACCTGCTGGTGCTGGAGGGGGTCGGCGCGGGGGCGCTGGAGTACGCCGACCGGATCGGCCTGCTGGTGTGGGTCGAGGCACCCCGGGCGCTCCGCCTCGCCCGGGGGATCGCCCGCGACGGCGCCGCGCTGCGACCCCGGTGGGAGGCCTGGCTGGACGCCGAGGAGGCGCACCTGGCCCGTCAGCGCACCCGGGCGCGGGCGGACCTGGTCGTGGACGGCGCCGGCCCGGGCCCGGTCACAGCTCCTTGACCAGCAGCAGCCCCGGTCCGCTCCAGCTGGCGACCCGGCCGGCGAGCGGCGTGAAGCCTCGCGCGGCGTAGAACGCCCGGGTCCGCTCGTAGCACTCGTCGTGGCAGGTCGGCCCCAGCGTGTGCACCTCCAGGACCCGCACGCGGTCGGCGCGCAGGTCGGACTCGATGCGACCGAGCAGCAGCGTGCCCACCCCTCGGTCCTGCCAGGCCGGGTCGACCGCGAGCAGGACCAGCTCCACCGTGGAGGCGAACCGGCGGTCCACCAGCCCGACGCCGACGGTGCGGCTGCCGGCACGGACCAGGTAGCTGTCCAGCCGTCCGGCGTCGACGACGAGCTCGGCGACGACCTCCTCGGACTGGAACCAGCCCGGCAGCGCCCGGAGGATCCGCTCCACAGCCTCCGGGTCCCGGGCGCAGTCCACAGCGAGCCCGGCGCGAACGGCATCCACACCGGCACCCTAGCCGGGTGTGGGAGGCTGGCGGCGTGGTGTGGCCGACCGGGGACCAGTTCGAGATCGAGGGCGGCGGCTACCGGGCCGCGGTCACCCAGTCCGGCGCCTCCCTGCGCAGCCTGAGCTTCGGGAGCCGGGCGCTGGTGGACGGCTTCGCCGTGGACCAGATCCCGGCCCGGGGGCGCGGCCAGCTGCTCGTGCCCTGGCCCAACCGGATCCGCGACGGGGCCTACGAGTTCGCCGGCCGTCACCTCCAGCTGCCGCTCAGCGAGCCGGCGCGCGCCAACGCCGCGCACGGGCTGGTGCGGTGGGCGAGCTGGGCGGTGGAGGAGCACACCGCGCACTCCGTCTCCCTCGTCTACCGGTCGATGGCCCAGAGCGGGTACCCGTGGACGCTGGACCTGCACGTGCTCTACGACCTCAGCGCCGACGGGCTCACCGTGACGCTCACGGCCACCAACCTGGCGCCCTCCGCCGCGCCGTACGCCGCCGGTGCCCACCCGTACCTGGCCGTGGGCCCTGGCCCGGTCGACGGGCTGGAGCTGACCCTGCCCGCGGCCAGCCGCCTGGTCACCGACGACCGGATGCTGCCGGTGGGCAGGGTGCCCGTCGACGGCACCGACTTCGACTTCCGGGTCACCCGCCCGGTGCGCGGCACGGTGTTCGACCACGCGTTCACCGACCTGACCCGCGACCCCTCCGGCCGGGTGAGCGTGCTGCTGCGCGACCCGCGCACCGGGGCCGGGGTCGCGCTGTGGGCCGACGAGCGGCACCGGTGGCTGCAGGTCTACTCCGGCGACGACGCCGGGGAGACGGCTCGGCGCTCGCTCGCGGTCGAGCCGATGACCGCCCCGCCGGACGCGTTCGGCAGCGGTGAGGACCTCGTCGTCCTCGCGCCCGCCGGGTCCCCGGGGGACGAGCACTGCGCCTCATGGGGCATCCGTGCGCTCGAGTGAGACCCGCCCGGGACGCGTCAGCGGTCCAGCAGGGACCGTAGCTCGCTGACCGCGGTGCGCGCCCGATGCCCGTCGGAGCCCTGGATCCCCATCGCCGGAACCGACGTGCCGTCGGACAGGTCGAGGGTCGCCCAGGGCGCCCCCGCCGGGAGGCTCACCGCGACCACCTGGGGCCAGGTGAACTCGCGCCGCCGGTAGCCGTTGACCACCACCAGGCGGTCGGCGGAGGCCGTGACCCGGCAGCGCATCAGGGCGTGCATCGCGGCGGCCGCCATCAGGCCGAACCCGAGGAGAGTCAGCCGCTGGCCGATGGTCACCGCGGCACGGACCTCAGGGTCGAAGTTGAACCACATCACCAGGCACACCAGCAGCAGCATCGCCCCGAAGAAGCCCCCGGCCAGGCGGACGCCGAGCGGGCGCCAGGTGTGGGGCAGCCCGAGCGGCGGAGGGGTCTCAGAGTCGGCAGGCATGGATCTCCGTGAGCAGGATGCCGCGGGCGCCGAGCTGGAAGAGCTCGTCCATCAGCCGCTGCGCCCCGGCGCGAGGCACCATCGCGCGGACGGCGACCCAGCCCTGCCGGTGCAGCGGGGAGACGGTCGGGCTCTCGATGCCCGGGGTGAGCGCCACCGCCGCCGCGACGTTCTCACTCGTGATGTCGTAGTCCATCATCACGTAGCTGCGGGCCACCAGGACGCTCTCGACGCGGCGGCGGAACACCTCGAAGCCGTCCGGCAGCCCGCTGCCCGCCCGGCTGATCAGCACCGCCTCGGACTCCAGCACGACCTCGCCGAAGGTCTCCAGGCCGGCCCGGCGCAGCGTGCTGCCGGTCTCCACGACGTCGGCGACGACGTCGGCGACCCCGAGCTGGACCGAGCTCTCCACCGCCCCGTCCAGCCGGGTCACGGTGGCCTCGACGGCCCTCTCCTCCAGGTAGGCACGCACGATGCCGGGGTAGGAGGTCGCGATCCGCCGGCCGTCGAGCTGGGCGACGTCGGTGAAGGCGCCCTCCGGTCCGGCGAACCGGAACCGGGACCGGCCGAACCCGAGCGAGAGCACCTCCTCGGCCTTGGCCCCCGAGTCCAGGAGCAGGTCGCGGCCGGTGATGCCGACGTCCAGGGTGCCCTCCCCGACGTACACCGCGATGTCGCGGGGGCGCAGGTAGAAGAACTCGACACCGTTCTCGGTGTCGGTGAGGGTGAGCTCCTTGGCGTCCTGCCGCTGCCGGTACTCCGCCTCGCGGAGGATCTCCGCGGTGGCCTGGGCCAGTCCGCCCTTGTTCGGGACGGCGACGCGCAGGAGACGGGAGGTGGTCATGGCTTCCTTCACAGGTGGGTGTAGACGTCGTCGAGGCTCACGCCGGTGGCCAGCATCAGCACCTGTGCGTGGTAGAGCAGCTGGCTGATCTCCTCGGCAGCCCGCTCGGGACCCTCGTGCTCGGCGGCCATCCAGGACTCCGCGGCCTCCTCGACCAGCTTCTTGCCGATCGCGTGGATGCCGGCGTCGAGCTGGCGGACGGTGCCCGACCCCTCGGGCCGGGTCCGGGCCCGGTCGCTGAGCTCCTCCCAGAGCTGCTCGAACGTCTTCACGGGCGTCAAGCCTAGGCGCTGCCGGCGCGGAGGGCGCGCAGCGTCCGCGCCGTGGCCAGGGCCGCCGCTACCGCCTCGTAGCCCTTGTCCTCCTGACTGCCGGTCAGCCCGGCCCGGTCCAGGGCCTGCTCCTCGGTGTCGCAGGTGAGCACCCCGAACCCGATCGGCACCCCGTGGTCCAGGCCGACCCGGGTGAGCCCCTGGGTGGCCGCGTCGCAGACGTAGTCGAAGTGCGGGGTCCCGCCGCGGACCACCACGCCGAGGGCGACGACCGCGTCGTACCCCTGTCCGGCGAGGGCGGCGGCCACCACGGGCAGCTCGAAGGTGCCGGGAACCCGGACCACGGCCGGGTCGGTGACCCGGTGGGCCGACAGCGCCCGCCGCGCCCCGGCGACCAGTCCGTCCATGACCACCTGGTGCCAGCTGGCCGCCACCACGGCCACCCGCAGGTCGCTGGCGTCGAAGGGTTCCTGGGTGGGTGCTCCGGCACCGCTCATCGTTCGACTCCTCGGGTCAGGTCGTGGTCCGGCCGGTCGAAGCTGTCCAGGCCGGGCAGGTCGTGGCCCATCCGGTCCCGCTTGGTCTGCAGGTAGGCCAGGTTGTGGTCGTTGGGGTGGGGGGTCAGCGGCACCCGCTCGGCCACCGGCACGCCGAAGTCCTCCAGCGAGGTGGTCTTGGCGGGGTTGTTGGTGAGCAGCCGGACACTGCCCACCCCCAGGTCACGCAGGATCTGGGTGGCCGTCCCGTAGTGCCGCGCGTCGGCGGGCAGCCCCAGGTCGAGGTTGGCGTCCACCGTGTCGCGACCGGCATCCTGGAGCGCGTAGGCCTGCAGCTTGGCGACCAGGCCGATGCCGCGGCCCTCGTGCCCGCGCAGGTAGACCACCACGCCCCGGCCGGCCGCCACGATCCGCTCCATCGCCTCGTCCAGCTGGGCGCCGCAGTCGCACCGGTGGCTGCCGAAGACGTCGCCGGTGAGGCACTCGGAGTGCACCCGGGTGAGGACGGGCTCGGGACCCGACACGTCGCCGTGCACCAGCGCGATGTGCTCGCTCTGGTCGATGGTGACGCGGTAGCCGTAGGCGGTGAACTCACCGTGGTCGGTGGGCAGCCAGGTGACCGCGACCCGCTCGGCGTGCAGCTCGTGGCGGCGGCGGTAGCGGACCAGGTCCTCGATGGAGATCATCGTCAGCCCGTGCTCGTCGGCGAAGGCCCGCAGCTCCGGACCGCGCTTCATGGTCCCGTCGTCGTTGACGATCTCCACCAGCACCCCGGCCGGAGTCAGCCCCGCGAGCCGGGCGAGGTCGACGGCCGCCTCGGTGTGGCCGCGCCGGACGAGGACGCCGCCCTCCCGGTAGCGCAGCGGGAACACGTGCCCGGGGCGGGTGATCTCCCGCGGCTCGGTGGCCGAGTCGGCCAGCACTTTCACGGTGCGGGCCCGGTCCGCGGCGGAGATGCCGGTGGTCACGCCGTCGCGCGCGTCGACGGAGATCGTGTACGCCGTACGCATCCGGTCGCGGTTGTGCGGGGTCATCAGCGGGATCTCGAGCCGGTCCAGCATCGCCGCGGGCATGGGCACGCAGATCACGCCGCTGGAGTAGCGGATCGTGAAGGCCATCAGCTCGGGGGTCGCCTTGGACGCCGCGAAGATGATGTCCCCCTCGTTCTCGCGGTCCTCGTCGTCGACGACGACCACCGGCCGGCCGGCGGCGACGTCCGCGATCGCCTGCTCCACACTGTCGAGCCGGACAGCACCTGGGTCGCTCATCGTTGCGCTCCTCCGCCTCCGAGCAGCCGCTCGGTCTCGCCGCCGAGCAGCCGCTCGACGTACTTCGCCAGCACGTCGACCTCGAGGTCGACCCGGTCGCCGGGCTGCCGGAAACCCAGGGTGGTGCCGGCAAGGGTCTCGGGGATCAGGGAGACGGTGAACGTCTCGGCCCCGTCCGCACCGGGTCCGACGCGGACCACGGTGAGGCTCACCCCGTCGACCGTCACCGACCCCTTCTCCACCAGGTACCGGCCCAGACCCTCCGGCAGCGCGATCTCCACGACCTCCCAGTGCTCGCTGGGCCGACGCGACACGATCGTGCCGACACCGTCCACGTGCCCCTGCACCAGATGCCCACCCAGGCGCGTGGCCAGGGTCACCGCCCGTTCGAGGTTCACCCGGTCCCCGGGGGCCAGCTCACCGAGCGTGGTCCTGGCCAGGGTCTCGGCCATCACGTCCGCCGTCCAGGTGCCCTCCCCCAGGTCGGCCACGGTGAGGCAGCAGCCGTTGACCGCGATCGAGTCACCCGGGCCGGTCCCCTCGAGCACGGAGCCGGCCCGGACGGTCAGCCGCACCGCGTCGTCCTGCTGCTGCAGGCTCTCGACGATCCCGAGCTCCTCGACGATTCCGGTGAACATCAGTCGTCCTTCCCAGGGGTCAGGGTGAGCCGCACGTTCCGCCCGGGCCCCTCCCCCAGCACGGTCACGTCCTCGACCCTCAGGGCGAGGGCGTCGGAGATCGTGGTGATGCCCAGGTCGCCCACGGCGCTCCGGCCGGCCCCCAGGAGCATCGGCGCCACGTACGCGACGACCTCGTCGACGACCCCGGCCCGCAGGAACGCCGCAGCCAGCGTGGGCCCGCCCTCGAGGAACACGTGCTGCCGGTCACGGCTGTAGAGGTCGGCCAGCGCCTCTCGCGGGTCGCGCGTGCGCAGGTGCACGGTCTCGGCGCGGTCGTTGAGGATCCGCCGCCGGGGGTCGAGGTCCCGCCGCCCCATCACGGCCCGCAGCGGCTGGCGTGGGACGGGCTCGTCGTCGGCGTCGCGGACCGTCAGCTCGGGGTCGTCGACCTCGACGGTCCCCGTCCCGACCAGCATCGTGTCGCACAGTGCGCGGAGCCGGTGGGTGTCTCGCCGGGCCGCCGGTGAGCTCACCCAGCGGCTGGTCCCGTCGGCGGCGGCGCTGCGGCCGTCCAGGGTCGCCGCGAACTTCCAGGTGACGTAGGGACGTCCGTGCTCCACGGCGAAGGTCCAGACGCGGTTGAGCGCCCGCGCCTGCTCGGCGAGCAGACCCGAGTCGACGTCGACGCCCGCAGCGGCGAGGGCGGCGCCGCCTCCCGCGGCGACGGGGTTGGGGTCGGTCTGCGCGAACACCACCCGGCGTACTCCCGCGGTGATCAGGGCCGCGCTGCACGGGCCGGTGCGGCCGGTTGGGTGGCAGGGCTCCATGGTCACCTCGGCGGTGGCGCCCGCGGCCGCCGGCCCG
>NZ_DAOMFK010000084.1:0-12834 GCF_035429765.1 Nocardioides sp.
GGGTGGCCTCGTTTTCGACCGTCGCTATGGCCTCGTTTTCAAGCGTCGTCGACACCGGTGATCAGCGCCCTCGATGCCGTGGTCCCCAGGCGTTGGGCGGCGGCCTCACGGCCGAGCACCCACCAGTCGACGAGGTAGCGGGTCGCGCCCGGTGTCGCGGCCCACTGCAGCCCCAGGGCGTGCCACCGCGAACGGACCGACAACCCGTCGACCCCTCCGGGTGGCGGTGCCTGCGGTGTCAAGGTGACCACGTTCGACCGCACGTCGTCGGCCGCCGCGTGGTAGCCCTTGACCGGCTGGAGCTTGAACCGGTAGGTGTGCCCGTTCCTTAGCCCGGTCACCACGGTCTCGGTCCCAGCCAGCGCCGGGCCGGGGGCCGACCATGATTGCCCGGCGGTCACGTCACGCTGCCAGAGGTATTCGTGATCCGAGCCGGGTGATCCTGACCAGGTCAGGTGCGCCGCCCGGTCCCCCGACTCCCCCGCCAGCACGGGCGCCCATCTCGGGCCTAGCGGTACCTCGGGCAGGGGGCGCACGTACGGCGTACCGACGCCGAGCCGCGAGAGTGCGTCGGCGACCGCCGCGGCGATCTTGAGCTCGCCGGCGGCGTTGGGGTGACCCGCGTCGTAAGTGTCGATGCGGTCGTAGAAGCCGCTGTCTGTGGTTGCGATCTCGATGCGCGAGCGGTCGTCGGCCAGCTCCCCCGGCAGCTCGCTGATCCGTGCGTTGGCCTCCGGGACGTCCGCCAGCCAGGTCTGCGGCAGTCTGGCCAGCACCAGGTCGATGTCCGGGTCCGCGGAGCGAGCCTGCTCGACGGAGAGCCGGAGCCGGTCGTGCACCCCGTCGGCGCCCGCCGCCTGCCACACGAGGTCGTTGATCCCCAAGGCCTCGACGACCACATCAGGGTCGAAGGCTTCAATCAGGTCGCCGATGGGGTGGTCCTGATCGGTGAAGGACATGCCCCACCTGGCCGCGTGGTCGGTGTCGAACGCGGGGTCGAGGTAGTCGTGGGACCCGAACTCCAAGCGCATGTTGTCGAACAGGTCGTTCCTGGGACCCACCAGGTCGGCAGCGACCCCGGCCTGCTCCAGGTGCCTCCACAGCCGGTAACGCCAGGTCCAGTCACCGGCCGACCCCTGCGCAACCGAGTCACCCACGATCAGGACCCGTACACCCTCGTCAGCAGCAGCAACCGGAGGCGGCCCCGTGATCAACGTCGCGAGGCCACACACGAGCAGGAGGATCGCGGTGAGGCTACGCCGGCCCGAGCGTGGAGCCCGCCTCGAGCCGGCCGTGCGCAGCCGGTCTATCAGTTGCCGCCGGTGAGCTTGTCCCGCAGCGCCTGGAGCGCCTCGTCGGAGGCCAGCGAGCCTCCGGTCGGCTCCGCGGTGCTCTCGGTCCCCGAGGAGTACGACGTCGCCTCGCCGGCCTCGACCTCGGCCTTCTTGGCCTCCGCCTGCTGCTTGACGTGCGCCTCCCAGCGGGCGTGGGCCTGGGCGTACTGCTCCTCCCAGATGGCGCGCTGGTCCTCGAAGCCCTCCAGCCACTCGCCGGTCTCGGGGTCGAAGCCCTCGGGGTAGACGTAGTTGCCGTTCTCGTCGTAGGTGGCGGCCATGCCGTAGAGGGTGGGGTCGAACTCCTCGACCTCGGTGGCGGCGGCGGTCTCGTTGGCCTGCTTCAGCGACAGCGAGATCCGGCGACGCTCCAGGTCGATGTCGATGATCTTCACCATCACGTCGTCGTTGACCTGGACCACCTGCTCGGGGATCTCCACGTGCCGCTCGGCGAGCTCGGAGATGTGCACGAGACCCTCGATGCCCTCCTCGACCCGGACGAACGAGCCGAACGGCACCAGCTTGGTGACCTTGCCCGGCACGATCTGGCCGATCTGGTGGGTGCGGGCGAAGTGCTGCCAGGGATCCTCCTGGGTGGCCTTGAGCGACAGCGACACCCGCTCGCGGTCCATGTCGACGTCGAGCACCTCGACGGTGACCTCGTCGCCGACCGAGACGACCTCGCTCGGGTGGTCGATGTGCTTCCAGGACAGCTCGGAGACGTGCACCAGACCGTCGACGCCGCCGAGGTCCACGAACGCACCGAAGTTGACGATGGAGGAGACCACGCCCTTGCGGATCTGCCCCTTGCCGAGCTGGGTGAGGAAGCCGTGGCGGACCTCGGACTGGGTCTGCTCGAGCCACGCGCGGCGGGAGAGCACCACGTTGTTGCGGTTCTTGTCCAGCTCGATGATCTTGGCCTCGAGGGTCTGGCCGACGTAGGGCTGCAGGTCGCGCACCCGGCGCATCTCGACCAGGGAGGCGGGCAGGAAGCCACGCAGGCCGATGTCGAGGATCAGGCCGCCCTTGACGACCTCGATGACGGTGCCCTCGACGACACCGTCCTCCTCCTTGACCTTCTCGATCGTGCCCCAGGCGCGTTCGTACTGGGCGCGCTTCTTGGACAGGATCAGCCGGCCCTCCTTGTCCTCCTTCTGGAGAACCAGGGCCTCGACCTCGTCGCCGACGTGGACGACCTCGTGGGGGTCGATGTCGTGCTTGATCGACAGCTCGCGCGAGGGGATGACGCCCTCGGTCTTGTAGCCGATGTCGAGCAGGACCTCGTCCCTGTCGACCTTCACGATGGTGCCGGCCACGATGTCGCCGTCGTTGAAGTACTTGATGGTCTCGTCGATCGCGGCGAGGAACTCCGCTTCGGAGCCGATGTCGTTGACGGCCACCTGGGGGGCGTCGTAGTCGGCCAGCGGGGTGGTGAGGCTGCTCGTCATAGGGGAAACAGATTCCTTGGTGGATGGAGGTCGGGCGGGCACGCCGGAAGTCCGGTTTTCACTACCGACGGGGCGTGCCCCGGGCGGGGACGCTGATAGCGAGCACGGGTCCGCTCGGTCTGGAACCCGGGCAGACTTCTGGCGCAGGGTAAGGATAGGCGCGCGGCGGCGCCGGCGTCCAACTCAGGGTGGCCACGGGAAGGCGTGCAGGTCACGGCTGCCCGCGACCGCGCGGAGGAGGTCGTGGGCGAGCTGGCGGACCAGGTTGCCCTCGAGCGGGGCGGCCGCGAGGTCGACCAGGGCCCACAGGTCGGCGGCGCGGGCCAGGTCGAGCGCCGCGGCCGGGGTCCCGCCCCGGCGGGAGCAGTACGCCGCCAGGACGGCCTCGACGTACCCGGGTGACCGGTCGAACCGCAGCAGGTTGCCCAGATCGGTGAAGGGGTGGCCGGCGTGCGCGAACTCCCAGTCCAGCAGCGCGGTCACCTGCAGGTCCTCGTCGAAGAGCAGGTTCTTGGGGTTGAAGTCGCTGTGCACCAGGCAGACCCGGTCGACGGTGTCCAGGAGGGCCTGGGCGCGCAGCGCCACCTCGGCCAGCCCGGCCCGCTCGTCGGCGCTCCACGCGGCGGCGGCCTGCGGGTGCTCCTCGACCCAGGCGGGCAGGCCGTCGGCCGGCCCGAAGGACCCGATGGTCAGGTCGGCGTCGACGAACGGTCCCGGCCGCAGCATCGGGATGCCGCCCAGCACTGCGAGCAGGTCACCGAGCCGACCACCGACCCGCCGCAGGTCCCGCTCGGTGAGGGACGGCAGGAGCACGTCGCCCCGGCTGCCCTCCAGGAAGGAGGTCACCAGCAGCGCGGGCGTACCGGCGGCCGGGTCCGCGCGGCGTACCTCCAACACCTCCGGGACCGGCACCAGGCCGCGGACCAGCCGCAGCAGCGCGGCGTCGACCTCTTGGGCCTGCTCTCCCCGGTGCCCCGGTCGGGCGTAGATGCGCACCACCGACCGCTCTCCCGCCGCCTCGGCGAGGAAGGTCTCCCCCGACCAGCCGCCGGGGAGCGGGCGGAGCGAGGCGAGGTCCATGCCCCGAGCCTCCCACCCGGCCCCACAGGAGTCACCTGGACCCGGCCGCTCCGGCGTAGGGTCGGGGCCGTGGAGGATCACGCGCCCCAGGCGGTCCGGGTGGAGCGGCGCCCGGTGAGCGAGGAGGAGTCGCGGCGGGCCAACGGCCCCGACTGGGACCGGTACGCCGACGAGTACCAGGCCACCCACGGCACCTTCCTCGGCGACGTCGGCTTCGTCTGGGGCCCCGAGGGTCTCACCGAGGCAGCGGCGGGTGTCCTCGGGAACGTGGCCGGGAAGGACGTGCTCGAGGTGGGGTCGGGGGCCGGGCAGTGCTCGCGCTGGATCCGCTCGCGGGGCGGCCGGGCGGTGGGCCTGGACCTCTCGCTGCGCCAGCTCCAGCACTCGCGTCGTCTCGACGAGGCGACCGGGGTGCGGGTGCCGGCCGTCGCCGGCACCGCCACCGCCCTGCCCTTCTCCGACGACAGCTTCGACGTCGTGTTCTCCTCCTTCGGAGCCCTGCAGTTCGTCGCCGACCTGCGCGAGGCGGTCCACGAGGCGGCCCGGGTACTGCGTCCGGGGGGCAGGTTCGCGTTCTCGATCACGCACCCGACCCGGTGGATGTTCCCGGACGACCCCGGGGTCCCGGGGCTCACCGCGACCCAGTCCTACTGGGACCGGACCCCCTACGTCGAGATCGACGACGAGACCGGCGTGGTCAGCTACGTCGAGCACCACCGCACACTGGGCGACTGGGTGCACCTGCTGGCGGCTGCGGGGTTCGTGCTCAAGGAGCTGCGCGAGCCGGAGTGGCCCGAGGGTCACGACCGGGTCTGGGGCGGCTGGTCGCCGCTGCGCGGGCGGCTCACCCCGGGCACCGCCATCTTCGCCGCCGACCTGGGCGGCAGCTGAGAGGGCGGCGTCAGACGGCTGCCCCCGTGGGAGCCTCCTCCTGGGCCGGAGCGCCGGGCTCGTTGCGCCGGCGCAGCAGCAGGAAGCCGCCGCCCAGCGACAGCAGACCGGCCACCAGAGCCACCCACGGAACGACCTTGGTCAGCAGGTTGAGCTGGCTGATGCTCGCCTTGGCGTCGTCCACGTTGGTCTGCACCGTCTCGTCGGTGTAGACGACAGCGATGTCCAGCACGAGGTCGCCGCTGGGCAGCTTGAGGGTCTGGGTGCCCTCCTGCTTGATGATCGAGCCGGTGACGGGGTCGACCCAGAGGTTCTCGGTGTGCGCGTAGGTGCCCTGGGTGCCCTCGAGGATCTCGGCCTCGGTCTCGGGCACGTCCACGGCGTACTCGTAGGTCTCCAGCCCGTCGATGTCCTGGGTGCCCTGGTAGACCGCGTCGACCGCGTACCCGAGCGTGCCGTCCCAGTAGGGGTAGGTCTTCTTCTCGGCGTCGAACGGCCACTTGTTGACCAGGCCCTCGTGCGGGACCGCGTCGGCGGCGAGGTACTTCGCGTCGTCCACCGCCATCGCGGTGTGCCGGTCGGTGGCGAAGGTGTCGATGCTGTTCTGGATCAGCCGCGGGTCGTCACCCTCGAGGCAGTCCGGCGGGTCGTTCTCGTCGATGTTGATGCACTTGGTGTTGACGAAGGCCACGACGTCGTCGTCGGACTTGTCGGGATCCACGACGGTGTGGCTCTGGTAGGCGACCGGGACGTTCTCGACCTCACCGGTGGCCGGGTTCAGCTTGTCCGCCTCACCGGTCAGGTAGGTGTAGGTGTCGACGTTGAGCGGGGTCCGCTTCGCGGCGTCCGGCAGCCAGGTCCAGCCCAGCACCGCGACCACCAGCAAGAACCCACCCAGGAACAGCAGCAGCCAGCCCAGCACTTTGCGCACGTCAACAGCCTTGTCTCGGGAGGTGATGAGGTGGCCGCAGCGTAGCAGCCATCACTACTGTCGGGTAGGACCCAGATCTCGCCCTCGCCGGGCGCGCTCGGACGCGTCCGTCCGATGCCGTTTCGCGGGGCTCAGTGTGGCATAGTCCGGGGGTGCCAACCCCTGTTCCGACCACTCTTCCACGGCCCCGCGCCGTGGGCGCCCGGGGCCGGGCCTGGGTGGCGCGGAGCAGGGGCTGGGTCGTCGCTCGAAGTGACCGGGTGGTGGTCACCGGCCTGGTCATGATCGCCGCTCAGCTGGCCTACCGCTGGTGGGCGCTGTCAGGGTCCTGGTTCTACTTCGACGACCTGGCGTTCCTCTCGCGGGCGCAGACCCAGCCTCTGGACGCTGCGTACCTGACGGAGTCCTACGGCGGGCACCTGATGCCGGGAGCATTCTGGGTGATCTGGTGGCTGACCCACTGGTTCCCCTTCGAGTGGACGCCCTGGGCTCTGGTCCTGATCGTGCTCCAAGCCCTGGCCAGCGTCGGCATGCTGCGGCTGCTGCTGTCCGCCTTCGGCCACCGACGGGCGGTGCTGCCCCTGCTCGGCGGCTACCTGCTGCTGGTCACCACGTTGCCGGCGTTCATCTGGTTCGCCGCGGGGATCAACCAGCTGCCCCTGCAGATCGCGCTCGCCTTCGGACTCACCTCCCACCTGGCCTACCTGCGCACCCGCCGGAGCCGGCACCTGGTGGCCACCCTCGCGTGGACGGGCTTCGGGCTGCTCTTCTACGAGAAGACGCTGATCCTGTTCGGCGTCTACGCCGCGGTCGCACTCGGCTGGTTCTGCACCCGGGCCGCGCTCGACCGGCCGCGCGAGGTCTGGGACAGGTACCGCACCGGCGTCCTCGCCCACGCCCTCGTGGCCTCGGCGTACCTCGTGCTCTACGTGCAGCACGGGCTGGACTGGGAGACCGAGAAGGCCGCCACCATCCCCTGGACGCCCGTCCTGTTCAACCTGGTGGCCGTGGCCTTCGCCAGCGCCAGCATCGGTGGTCCCTTCCAGTGGCGCGACGTCGCGGTGGGCTCGATCGCGGACCCCTCCCAGCTGGTCATGCTCGTCTCCTGGATCGCCCTGGGCTATCTGGTGTGGTACGCCCGGAGCACGCGCACCCGCTCCCAGCGGGCCTGGCTCGTGGTGGGCTACGCGCTGCTGCTCGACGTGGCGCTGGTGGTGACCGGGCGAGCCGTGATCGTCGGGCCCGACATCGCCCTCGAGTACCGCTACCAGTCCGAGACGTCGGCACTGCTGATGCTGAGCGTGGGTCTGGCCCTGCTCCCGCTGGTCGGGGCTCGAGAGGTCAATGAGGTGCGCCTCGACCAGCCCCGCCCCTACGAGCAGCCCCGCCGGGTGACGGCCGTCGCCGTGGCTGTCGCGGTCGCCGCACTGGTCTCTTCGCAGAGCTTCGTCGACGCCTGGTGGACCAACAACCCCACCCCCGACTTCATCGCCAACGTGGAGCACAGCCTCGAGACGGCACCACGGACGCCGGTGCCGATGGTCGACGCCGGTCTCCCGCTGACGCTGATGTGGGCCTACCGCTACCCCGAGAACACCTACAGCCACGTGCTGAAGCCCTACGCCGACCAGATGGACTTCGTGTCGGCGTCCCTGGACAACCTCTACATGTTCGACGACCTCGGCCACCTCGCGCCGGTGCTCGTCAGCGACACCCGCACCGCTCTGCCCGGACCGGTCCCGGGGTGTGGGTACCGGCTCGGGAGGGGCGACGTCGACGTCCCGCTCGACGGCCCGGTGGTCGGGACGAACTGGTGGGCCCGGATCGGCTACGCCGCGCCGGGGCCCGCCCAGGTCCGGATCACCGCAGGGGACCGCGTGCACACAGTGGACCTGGAGGAGGGTCTGCACAACCTGTTCGTCCTGGCGGACGGCGAGTTCGACCACCTCCGGATCGAGCGCGTCGACGGAGGGAGGACCGGCGTCTGCCTCACCGACGTGGTGGTCGGCGTCCCGTCTCCGGTGGTGGCGCCGTGAGCGGCACCGTCGCGGAGCGGTCCTCCGCCACCCGCGCGAGCGCCCGCACCGGACCTGTCCGGACGCCGCGGGTCGTCCTGGCCGGAATCGTCATGATCATCGTCCAGCTCGCCTACCGCGGCTGGATGACGTACGGCGCCTGGTTCCACATCGACGACTTCAACTTCATCTCCCGGATGGGCCACGCCGGCCTGTCCGTCAGCAGCTTGGGCCGCGAGTACATGGGGCACCTGATGCCGGGTGGGCTCTTCCTGTCGTGGGTGAACCAGTCCCTCGCCCCCTTCGACTGGCGGCTCCCCGCCACCGAGCTCCTGGTCATGCAGCTCCTGGCCGACGTCGCCCTGCTGGTCCTCCTGCTCCGGCTCTTCGGTCCCCGGTGGGGCATTCTCCCGCCGCTGGCCGTCTACCTGTTCGGGGTCGGTACGGTCCCGCTCGGCATCTGGTGGGCGGCCGGCGTCAACCAGCTTCCCATGCACGTCGCGCTGTTCGTCGGGCTCACCTGCCACCTCGCGTACCTGCGAACCCGGCGGCCCCAGGCCCTCGCCGGGGCCCTCGTGTCGGTCGTGGGAGGTCTGCTGTTCTGGGAGAAGAGCATCCTGGTGCTCCTGGCCTTCGGCCTGCTGACCGTCTGCTACTTCGCCGTCGGCTCGGTCGGCGAGCGTGCCGCGCTGATCTGGTCCAGCTACCGGGCAGCGGTGGTCGCGTACGTCGCGCTCGGGCTCGCCTACCTCACCCTGTACGTCACCACGTCGTTGACCTTCGACCCCGGACGAGCCGCCGAGTATCCCCTGTTCGGCGTGATCGGGAACATGGTGCTGCGTGCGTACGTGCCAGCCACCGTCGGGGGCCCGCTCCAGTGGATCCACCTCGCGGACCAGCCTGGCTCCGCCCCTCAGCCCAGCGACCCGACGATCGCGGTCAGCCTGGTGCTCGTGGCCCTCCTGGTCCGGGAGATCCACCGGTCGCGGGCACGCTCGCTTCGTGCCTGGTCGTTCCCCCTGGTCTTCCTCGCCTCGAACGTCCTGCTGGTCCTCGCCGCCCGCACGTCGTACGTGGGCGATCTGCTCAGCCTGGACTTCCGGTACCAGGGCGAGCTGCCGGGCGTCACCGCCATCGCCCTCGGGCTCGCGACACTGAGGGTCATCGATGCCAGGGAGTCGGCGACGCCACGGGCACCGAGCCGCTTCCTCGACTCCCGGCGCGCCGTCGCGGTTGCCACGACGGCGTTCGCGCTCCTCGCCTCCCTCTCGGGATGGCAGTACGCACACCACTGGTTGTCGGACCACGGCTCGCAGCGGTACGTGGCGCGCGTCACCGCGTCGCTGCGCTCGGCACCCGAGCCGATCCCGCTGGTCGATCGTCCCGTCCCGCTCACCCTGACCTGGGGCACGAACTACCCCGACAACCTGTTCAGCAGGGTCTTCGGCACCTACCAGTCAGCCACGGAGTTCCCGAGGGCCGCGACCGACCGCCTGCTCACCTTCGACGAGGCGGGTCACCTGACGCCAGTGGTGATCGGCGCTGCTCGGCGCAACATCCCAGGCCCGGAGGCCGGGTGCGGCTACCGTGTCGCTCGCGACGCGGTGACCGTGCCCCTGGACGGCCCTGTCGCCTTCAACAGGTGGTGGGTACGGATCGGCTACCTGGCGACTGAGGACGGGGCCGCCACCGTCAGCGCAGGCCCGCAGTCCCACCGCGTCCCCATCCTCAAGGGGTTGCACGAGCTGTTCGTGCAGGCCTCCGGGGAGTTCGACTCAGTGACGATCTCCGGCATCGACGGTGGCGCAGAACTGTGCTCGGACGACGTCACCGTCGGGTTGCCGGAGGCACTCGACAAGGCAGCGCCATGACAGCCACCGATGCCACCACACCGGCGGCCAGCACGCCACCGGTCCGGGACAGGAGGTTCCCGACGCTGAACGCCGTGCGGGCGATCGGGGCGCTGATGGTGGTCGCCACGCACGCGGCCTTCAACACCGGGGAGATCAACAACGGGTGGGTCGGCGCGGTCCTCTCCCGGCTCGACTTCGGGGTCACCCTGTTCTTCGTGCTGTCGGGCTTCCTGCTGACCCGCCCGTTCCTGCTGGCGCGGGCTCGGGGCCTGCCGGCTCCCTCGGCCCGGCACTACCTGTGGAAGCGCGCGCTCAGGATCCTCCCCCTGTACTGGGTGGTGGTGGTGGCCGCGATGCTGATCGACCCCGAGAACAGCGATGCCGACCTGGCCGACTGGGTGTCCCACCTGACGCTCACCCAGCTGTACCGGCCCGAGCTGCTGGCCAGCTCGCTGACGCAGATGTGGAGCCTGTGCACAGAGGTGGCCTTCTACCTCGTCCTCCCGGTGCTGGTGGTGCTGGTGGCCGTGGGGGGAGGGCGGGGACTGAGCCTGCGCGCGGTCGGCTCCTGGTGCCTGGGCCTGGGAGCCCTCGGCGTGGCGTGGCAGGCGGCCGTGGCCTCCATCCCCGGGAACGAGGGGCACTACGCACAGTGGCTGCCCGGGATGATGCCGTGGTTCCTGGTCGGACTGTGGTACGCCGCGGTCAGCGCCAGCCTCGCCGTCCGACCCCGTGATCACCTGCTGGAGCGGTGGGGACGCGACCTGGTGGGCTGCTGGGTGGTGGCGGCGGCGGTCTTCGCCATCGCCTGCACCCCCATCGCCGGGCCGCGGCTGCTGCTGACCCCGACGCCCTGGGAGGCAGGGCTCAAAGTGCTGCTCTACACGACCGCCGGAGCGTTCTTCCTGCTGCCCCTGGTCTTCGGGCCGGAGCGCGCAGGACGGTCCCGGCGGACGCTGAGCGGACCGGTGCTGTTCTGGCTGGGCGAGATCAGCTACGGCATCTTCGCGATCCACATGCTCGTGCTCAACCAGGTCTTCGCCCTCTTCGACATCCCGATCTTCACCGGGCGCTTCGTGCTGGTGCTCAGCGTCACGCTGCTGGTCACGATCGCCCTGGCGGCGGTGTCGTACCACTGGTTCGAGCGTCCACTGATGCGGTTCAAGAACATCCCTGTGTTCGCGTCCATGGAGCCGCCGCGCTACGTCCCCACGGCCACCGAGGACCCGATCCGTCCGCCGGCCTGAGGTACCGTCTGGTCGTGACGGCTTCGGGGGAGCGACGCAGGTGGTTCGCGCGCCCGCACCCGGTGGTCGCCGTCGGGCTGGTCCTGGTCGCCGCCGGAGTGGTGTTCCGCGGCTGGGCGGTGGCAGACGCGTGGTTCTTCTTCGATGACTTCCACTTCATCGCCGAGGCCGTGCGGAGCGAGTTGACCCTGGGCTACCTGCTCACGCCCTACAACGGTCACCTGATGCCGGCCGGCCTGCTGCTCACCTGGCTGAACACCACCCTCGCCCCGATGTCGTTCGGTCCGGTGGCGGTGGAGATGCTGGTCCTGTACGCCGCGGCGGGGCTCGGCATGCTGCGGCTGCTGTGCACGCTCTTCGGCACCCGTGCGGCGGTGCTCTGGCCGTTGACGTTCTACCTCGTCAGCCCGATCCTGATCCCGGCGACGACCTGGTGGGCGGCCGGCGTCAACTACCTTCCGGTGCTGGTCGCGGTGTCGTGGGGGGTGGACGCCTACGTCAGGCACCTGCGCGCTCCCACGCGACGAACGCTCGTGCAGAGCATCACCTGGGTGGTGCTGGGGCTGGCCTTCGCCGAGCTCACGCTGCTGGTCTACCTGTTCCTGGGCCACCTGACGCTCTCCTACTTCACCACCGGTGCGCTGACGGACCGGCTGCGCCAGACGTGGCGGCGCTACCGCGCCGCCGTCGTCGGGCACACGGTGCTGGTGGTGGCCTACCTGGCCTTCTACGTGCCGCACGCGATGAACTTCCACGCCAGCGACGTCGTGGACCGGCCGATGTTCGAGGTGGCGCGTGCCATGGTGGCGACCGCGTTCGCCTCCGCCGTCGTCGGCGGTCCCGGTCGCTGGGAGCTGATGCGGGTGACCCAGAGCGCGGCCGACCCCACCCAGCTGGTCCAGCTCCTCTCCTGGGCGGTACTGCTCCTCCTGGTGCACGCCTCGGTGACCACGCGGCGCCGGGCCGGCCGCGCCTGGGCGCTTCCGACGCTCGTGCTGGCGGCCAGCGTGGCGCTGGTCAGCGTGAGCCGCGCGATCTACTTCGGACCCGAGATCGCTCTGGACTACCGGTTCCAGACGCTGGCCGCCCCGGCCATGGCGCTGGCGCTGGGACTCGCGTTCCTGCCGGTGCCCGGGGCGGTGGAGTCCGTCGAGAAGCGCGCCGACCACTGGCTGGTCGACGACCGACGGCGAGCGACGGCCGCCCTCGCCGCCGGCGTCGGGTTCGCCGTGCTGTCGACCGCGCGGTACCCGCTGCTCCATCTGACCGAGCACGATCCCCGTGCCTACTTCGACCGTGTGGTGGCCAGCAGCCGCGACGTACCAGCGGATGAGGAGCTGATCGACCTCCCGGTGCCCACCTGGCTGTGGTTCGGCCCGCCCGAGACGACCCCGTACAGCGTGGTGTTCGCCGCCCTCGGTGACCTGGTCCCGCGAGCCCGGGAGACCGTGACCGACGGCGCCCTGCTGGTGACCGAGGACGGCACGGTCCGGCCTGCGGTCATGGAGGTCGTGCGCCGGGACACCCTGCCGTTGACCGGCAGCTGCCCCCACCCCGTGGGGGAGACCGGGAGCCACGTCCGGCTCGACGGCCCCGTGGTCGGGTACGTCTGGTTCGTCGAGATCGACTACACGACGGCCTACGACGGCACCGTCGAGGTGCACCTCGGCGACCGTGTCGTGGAGGCGCCGGTCCAGGCCGGGTCGCACACGCTGCTGCTCCCCGGTGCCGGGGAGTACGACACGGTCACGGTGCGGGCGGGACCCGGCTCACAGCCGGGACTGTGCGTGCAGGCGGTCCGGGTGGGCACCCTCCGGCCCGGCGTGGCCACGACCGGCACGTCCTGACGCGGCCCGGACCGGTGGGGTCCCCCGGCGGAGCGCGGCGAGACCGGCCACTGCCGCGGCCAGGGCGACCAGGGCGGCCAGCTGGCTCCACTCCCCTGCCCAGCTCTGCCCCTCCAGCCAGGACCAGACGAGCCCGAGGGAGGCGCCCAGCAGGGCGGCCGCGCCGACCAGCGGCCACCCGCGGAACC
>NZ_DAOMFK010000085.1:0-10921 GCF_035429765.1 Nocardioides sp.
CGCCAGCCGGGCGGCCACCTGCTGCTGGCGGCGCCGGCCCCGCTCGGCGTTGGCCAGGCAGCCGCGCGCCACGGCGTACGCCCACGGCAGGGACGCGTCCCGCGGGACGTCGTCGAGCCTGCGCCACAGCACCAGCAGCGAGTCGGCCAGGACGTCGTCGGCGGTCGCCGGGTCGGTACGCCGGGCGAGGTAGCGGCGCAGCGGGTCGGTCACCTCGAGGGCGAGCGCCTCGAAGCGCGCCGCACGATCCACCACCTCCGCCACACCCACACCGTACGTCCCCGTCCTCGCCGTCCTCGGGAGGTCCGCGAGGCCGGTCTAGACCGTCCTCAGCCGACCCGCTCCCAGCCGCGCCGGGTGCCCCGGTTGCCCAGCTGCACGTCCCGTGAGCGGTAGACGATGTAGGGCCGGGCGACGTAGCCCAGCGGCGCGGAGAACACGTGCACCAGCCGGGTGAACGGCCACAGCGCGAAGAGCAGGCAGGCGAGCAGGGCGTGCAGCTGGAAGCCCAGCGGCGCGTCTGCCATCAGCGCGGGGTCGGGGTTGAAGGTGAAGATGCCGCGGAACCACAGCGAGACGCCCTCGCGGTAGTCGTAGTGCCCGGTGGCGTGCAGCCAGCTGCTCATCACGGTGTTCCAGATGCCCAGCAGGATCACCCCGCCGAGGACGACGTACATCGCCTTGTCCATGCGGGTGGTCGCGGAGAAGACCGGCCCGACGGTGCGTCGGCGGTAGATCAGCATGGCCAGGCCGGCCACGGCCATGAAACCGGCGACCAGACCGCCCACGACCGCGACCAGGTGGTACGCCGACTCGCTGATGCCGACCGTGTCGGTCCACGTCTTCGGGATCACCAGGCCGATGATGTGCCCGCCGACCACGCCGAGCATGCCGAAGTGGAACAGCGGCGAGCCGAGCCGCAGCAGCCGGTCCTCGTAGAGCTGCGAGGACCGGGTGGTCCACCCGAACTTGTCGTAGCGGTAGCGCCAGAAGTGGCCGACCACGAAGGTCGCCAGGCACAGGTAGGGCACGATCACCCACAAGAAGTTGTTCATCGCGGCGCTCCTACGGGGATCTGGGGGTCGATCAGGTAGGGCTGGAGGCCGACCTCCTCGGCCGGTGGCCCCTGGGCGATCAGCCGCTGCACGGCCTCGGCCTCGTCGCCGCGCAGCGCCGGCAGGGTCGCGCACAGGGCCACCAGGGCGTCGTGCCAGGGGGAGTCGGCCTCGGCCAGCGCCAGGCGCAGCATCTCGACACCGGCGCGGTGGTCCAGCAGCAGCCGCCACGCCGCCTCGGCGTCGACCGTCGCGCCGAACTGCAGCACCGCGCACAGGTGGTCGGGCAGCTCGTCGCCGTCCTGCTCCGGGTCGAACTCGACCCCGGCCTTGCGGTAGGCCTGCTTGAACTGCACCAGCGCCACCCCGCGCCGCCGCGTGTCGCCGTAGCCGAAGTACGTCAGGTACAGCGCGCAGCGCCGGGTGTGGTCGAAGGTGGCGACGTACTCCTCCTGGAGCGCGCGCAGCTCGTCCGAGCGCAGGTGGCCGACCAGCCGCCCCAGCGGCTCGGAGTACGTCGCGGGCAGCGTGCCGAGCACGCCGTCGAGCGCGTCGAGGTTCCCGAGCAGCTCCTCGGTCGGGTAGTCCAGCAGGGTCGAGCAGGCCGCCCACACCGTGCGCCGGTCCCGCATGCCCAGCGGGTGGACCCGCGCCGCCCGCTCCAGCTCGCTCCTCAGCCAGCGGGGCATCTCACTCCCCCTCCTTCGGCGGGAACATGCCCTCGGGCACGCCCTTGCCGTCCCAGTTGAGCAGGTTCACCCGGGCCTCCTTCGAGCTGCCGGCCAGCTGGTCGGCGGTCTGGCGCTCCTGCAGCATCCGGAAGTTCTCGGCCGCCACGGGGGTGAGCGACCCCGAGCCCTCCCCGAACAGCTCGCGCTGGCCGCCGCCGTACTCGCTGACGGGGCACTCGGTCGCGAGCTCCTCCAGCGCGTGCGCCTGCTCGGCGTGGGCGGCGGGGACGACGTAGCGCTCGCCGTACTTGGCCAGCGCCAGCAGCCGGAACATGCCGTACATCTCCTCCTCGGTCATGCCGACGGCGGCGGGGATGGAGGCGTCGGTCTCGCGGCCGAGGTTCACGTCGCGCATGTAGGAGCGCATCGCCGCGAGCTTGCGCAGCACCGCGTCCACCGGGGCCGTCTCCCCTGCGGTGAACAGCTTCGCGAGGTACTCCACCGGGATCCGCAGGGCGTCGATGGCGGCGAAGAGGTTCCCGCGGTCCTCGGCGTCGTGGCCGGTGTCGCGGACCACGTCGACCACCGGGGAGAGCGGGGGGATGTACCAGACCATCGGCATCGTGCGGTACTCCGGGTGCAGGGGCAGCGCCACCCGGTAGGTGTTGATCAGCGCGTGGACCGGGGACCGCTTCGCGGCGGCGATCCAGTCTCCGGGGATGCCGTCACGCTCCGCGGCGGCCTCCACGGCGGGGTCGTTCGGGTCCAGGAGGATCGACCGCTGGGCCTCGTAGAGGTCGGCGTCGTCGGCCGTGGAGGCCGCCTCGAGCACCCGGTCGGCGTCGTAGAGCACCAGCCCGATGTAGCGCAGCCGGCCCACGCAGGTCTCCGAGCAGACCGTGGGCAGCCCGACCTCGACCCGCGGGTAGCAGAAGGTGCACTTCTCCGCCTTGCCGGTCTTGTGGTTGAAGTAGACCTTCTTGTAGGGGCAGCCCGACACGCACATCCGCCAGCCCCGGCAGCGGTCCTGGTCCACCAGCACGATGCCGTCCTCGGCGCGCTTGTAGATCGCGCCGCTCGGGCACGACGCCGCGCACGAGGGGTTGAGGCAGTGCTCGCAGATGCGCGGCAGGTAGAACATGAAGGTCTTCTCGAACTCCATCTTCACCTTGTCCTCGATGCCCTTGAGGAGGACGTCGCGGGCGGCGTGCTCGGGCGACCCGCCCAGGTCGTCGTCCCAGTTGGCCGACCACTCGACGTTCATGTCCTTGCCGCTGATCAGCGACTTGGGCCGGGCCACCGGGAAGGTGTCGGTGGCCGGCGAGCTGGTGAGCGTCTCGTAGTCGTAGGTCCAGGGCTCGTAGTAGTCCTGGATCGAGGGCAGCTTGGGGTTGGAGAAGATGGTGAGGAGCTTCTTCCAGCGTCCGCCCGCCTTGAGCGCCAGCCGGCCGTTGGACTTGCGCACCCAGCCGCCCTGCCACTCCTCCTGGTTCTCGTAGGTGCGCGGGTACCCCAGGCCGGGCCGGGTCTCGACGTTGTTGAACCAGACGTACTCCGTGCCGGCGCGGTTGGTCCACGCCTGCTTGCAGGTCACCGAGCAGGTGTGGCACCCGATGCACTTGTCGAGGTTCATCACCATCGCCATCTGGGCCATGACGCGCATGTCAGTACTCCACCTTCGCCGTCCGCTTGCGGATCGTGGTCACCTCGTCGCGGTTGTTGCCCGTCGGCCCGATGTAGTTGAAGAAGTAGGCCAGCTGCGCGTAGCCGCCGATGAGGTGGCTGGGCTTGAGCAGGATCCGGGTGAGGCTGTTGTGGATGCCTCCGCGCTTGCGGTCCCGCTCGGTGAGGGGTACGTCGATCAGCCGGTCCTGGGCGTGGTGCATGTAGACCGTGCCCTCGGGCATCCGGTGGCTGACGATCGCCCGGGCGGCCACGACGCCGTTGCGGTTGACCGCCTCGATCCAGTCGTTGTCCTTCACCCCGATCTTGGCCGCGTCCACGTCGGAGATCCAGATGGACTGCCCGCCGCGCGACAGCGACAGCATGAACAGGTTGTCCTGGTACTCGGAGTGGATCGACCACTTGTTGTGCGGCGTGAGGTAGCGCACCGCGACGCTCAGCCCACCGGGGGCCCCGGCCGTCTCGCCGATGGCCGGCTCGCCGAACAGCGCGCCCATGTCGAGCGGCGGCCGGTAGACCGGCAGCGCCTCGCCCATCCCCAGCAGCCAGTCGTGGTCGAGGTAGAACTGCTGGCGCCCGGTGAGGGTGTGGAACGGCTTGCTGCGCTCGATGTTGATGGTGAACGGGCTGTAGCGACGTCCCCCGCTCTCCGAGCCCGACCACTCCGGGGAGGTGATCACCGGCACCGGCTGGGCCTGGGTGTCGGCGAAGGTGATCTGCTTGCCCTCGTGCTCGGCCGCCAGGTCGGCCAGCTGCGTGCCGGTGCGCTTCTCCAGGAAGTGGAAGCCCTGCGTGGCCAGGTGCCCGTTGGACACCCCGGCCAGGTGCAGGATCGCGTCGGCCATCTGCACGTCGGTCTCGAGCGTGGGCTGGCCGTCGCCGGCCCCGCCGTGGGCCACGCCGTTGCGCTGGCGCAGGATGTCCATCTCGCGCTTGACGTCGTAGGCCACGCCCTTGGTCAGCATGCCGACGGTCTCCATCAGCGGGCCGATCGAGGTCATCTTCTCGTAGACCGCGGGGTAGTCGCGCTCGGCGACCGCGAGCACCGGCAGGGTCTTGCCGGGGACCGGCTCGACCTCCCCCGTCCTCCAGTCACGGATCACGCCGTGCACGGTCGCCATCGCCTCGGGGGTGTCGTGCCACAGCGGCTTGGCCACGACGTCCTTGCGGGTGCCGAGGTGGTCGACGGCGAGCTCGGAGAAGCGCCGGGCGATCGTCTTCCAGGCCTCCCAGTCGGTCCGGGTCTGCCACGGTGGGTTGATCGCCGGGTTGAAGGAGTGGATGAACGGGTGCATGTCGGTGGTGTTGAGGTCGTGCTTCTCGTACCACGTCGCGGCGGGCAGCACGACGTCGGAGAGGATCGTCGAGCTGGTCATCCGGAAGTCGATCGTGGTGAGCAGGTCGAGCTTGCCCTCCGCCGCGCGCTCGGCCCAGACGATGTCGCGCGGGCGCTGGTGCTCGGCCGCCTCCTTCGCGGTGGCAGCGCTGTCCGTGCCGAGCAGGTGGCGCAGGAAGTACTCGTTGCCCTTGGCCGAGGAGCCGAGCAGGTTGGAGCGCCACAGGCTCAGCACCCGCGGGTGGTTGTCCTCGTGCTCGGGGTCCTCCACCGCGAAGCGCAGCGTTCCCTGCTTGAGCTGCTGGACGACGTACGCCGCCGGCTCCATGCCCGCGGCCGCCGCGTCGTCGGCGAGCGTCAGGCTGCTGCGGTCGAACGTCGGGTAGCTCGGGGTCCACCCCAGCCGCACCGACTGGGCGAGCAGGTCCATCACGCTCCGGCCGGCGAACACCCCGGTGCCCGCGTCGAGGTCGTCGGCGCTGAAGGTGTCGTAGCGGTACTGCGAGGTGTTGACGTACCAGTACGCCGTCTGGTTCATGTGCCGCGGCGGCCGGTGCCAGTCGAGCGCGAAGGCCATGTGCTGGAAGCCCATGATCGGCCGGATCTTCTCCTGGCCGACGTAGTGCGCCCAGCCGCCGCCGTTGCGGCCCTGGCAGCCGGTGATGCTGGTCAGCACCAGGATCGCGCGGTAGAGCTGGTCGGAGTGGAACCAGTGGTTGGTGCCGGCTCCGAGCAGGATCATCCCGCGCCCGTTGGTGTCGATGGCGTTCTGCGCCCACTCCCGGGCCAGCCGGACCACCTGGCTCGCGGGCACCGAGGTGTGCTCCTCCTGCCAGGCCGGGGTGGCGGGCGCGGACGGGTCGTCGTACCCGGTGGGCCAGCGTCCGGGCAGCCCCGCCCGGGCGACGCCGTAGTGGGCCAGCATCAGGTCCAGCACGGTGGTCACCAGCCGGTCGCCGACGCGCCTCACCGGCACGCCGCGCCGCTCGAAGGCCACGGTGCCGGCCGCACCGTCGAAGCGCGGGAGCAGCACCTCGGCCGACTCGGCCGCGCCGCCGGGCACGTCGCGCAGCGACAGGGCGGGGTCGATGTCGCCGAGCTCGAGGTTCCACCGGCCCAGGCCCTCCTCGCCGAAGCGGTGGCCGATCGAGCCGCCGGGGATGCGCACCCGTCCCGTCGCGGCATCCATCACCGCGGGCTTCCACATGGTGTTCTCGGTCCCGCCCTCGGGGTGGTCGACGTCGCCGGCGACGAGGTACTTGCCGGGGCGGTACGCGCCACCCTCGGCCTCCTCCAGGCAGATCAGGAAGGGCAGGTCGGTGAACCGCTTGTTGTAGTCGGTGAAGAACGGAACCTGCCGGTCGACGAAGTACTCCTTGAGCACGACGTGGCCCATCGCCATCGCGAGCGCCCCGTCGGTGCCGGGGGCGGCGGTGACCCACTCGTCGGCGAACTTGACGTTCTCGGCGTAGTCGGGGGCGACCGCGACGACCTTCTGGCCCCGGTAGCGCGCCTCGGTCATCCAGTGCGCGTCGGGGGTGCGGGTCATCGGGACGTTGGAGCCCCACATGACCAGGTAGCCCGCGTCCCACCAGTCGCCGGACTCCGGCACGTCGGTCTGGTCGCCGAACATCTGCGGGGAGGCGTTGGGCAGGTCGGCGTACCAGTCGTAGAAGGACAGCATCGGCGCGCCGATGAGCTCGAGGAACCGGGCTCCGGAGGCGTAGGACACCGGCGACATCGCCGGGATCGGGGAGAAGCCGGCGATCCGGTCCGGCCCCCACCGCTTGACCGTGTAGACGTGGGCGGCCGCGATGATCTCGGCCACCTCGTCCCAGGTCGCGCGGACCAGTCCGCCCTTGCCGCGGGCGGTCTTGTAGCGCCGGGCCCTCTCGGGGTCCTGCACGATCGCGCCCCAGGCGACCACGGGGTCGCCGTACTCGGCCAGTGCCTCGCGGTACATCTCCAGCAGCACGCCGCGGACGTAGGGGTAGCGGATGCGGGTCGGCGAGTAGGTGTACCAGGAGAACGCCGCGCCGCGCGGGCAGCCGCGCGGCTCGTACTCGGGCCGGTCGGCGCCGGCGGAGGGGTAGTCGGTCTGCTGGGCCTCCCAGGTGATGATCCCGTCCTTGACGTAGACCTTCCACGAGCACGAGCCGGTGCAGTTCACCCCGTGCGTGGACCGCACCACCTTGTCGTGGCTCCACCGGTCCCGGTAGAACACGTCACCCTGCCGGCCACCCTGCTTGAAGAGGGCGCGCTTGTCCTCCGACACCGCCGCCTTGGTGAAGAACCTCCGGGCGCCGATCAGGGCGCTGGAGACCGGGCCCTCGAGCACGGGAGTCTGCCCTGCGGCCTTCACATCCTGCTCAGTCACGCCTGATCTCCTCCTCATCGGTGGAACCGGTGCTTGGATCCATACTGCTGGCTCGTCGCGTGGCCGTCGACCCGGCCCCCACGGCCGGGGGTACGCCGAAGTCCGCCGTGGTCGTGATCGTGGCCAGACAGCGGCCCGGCGCGACGAAGGGGCGCAGCGTCACCTCGGTCTCGGTCTCGCCCACCGCGTCCATCGCCCCGCGCAGCAGCCCGCGGTGCACCCCGCAGACGACCTCGGGCTTGGTCTCGGCCAGCGCGAGGAAGGGGCAGTCGACCAGGGTGAGCTCCGCGGTGTGGCCGCCGTCGGTGGTGCGCAGCTCGGGGACGTAGCCCCAGCGGGCGAGCAGGTCGACGGTGCGGCCGACCTTGCCGAGCCAGGATCCGACGCTGTGGGCCGGCTCCTGGTCGCCGGGGCCGACCTCGGCGTGCCCGGCCGCCCAGCGCCAGCCGGCCTGCTCGGGGGTCAGCGGGACGCCGTTCTCGTCGCCCTCCCACGCCTCGGCGAGCAGCTCGGCGAGCGCCCGGTAGGCCTCGGTCTCGGTGGTCCGCGCCATCGAGCCGGGCATGAACCGGTAGACCTTGCGCGGCCGCCCCACCCGACCGGCGCGGAACTCGCTCTCCAGGAGCTGCCCGGCGACCAGCTGGTCGAGGTGGAAGCGCACGGTGGTGACGTGCAGGTCGAGGCGGTCGGCCAGCTCGGCCGCGGTGAGCCCCGGGAGCCGCCCGCTGCCGTCCCGCTCGGTCGGCAGGTTCGCGAGGAGGTCGACGATCTCCCGGCGCACGGGGGAGTCCAGCAGCGCCGTCACGCCGCCGGCCGGGGAGGTCGGCGACCAGCGCCCGGACCGCGGTTTCATTGAAAGGTCATCCATCCTCTATATAACCCTGAAGGCTCACCATGGTACGCCGCGACCCGCCCTGTCAACTGTGGTGAACCCCACGGCATGGCGACCAGAACCCCGGTGGCGTCAGGGATTTGGGTGGTGGTAGCGTCCGGCTGTTTAGTGGAAGCACGTTCCTCTTTATGAGAGAAGGGCGGGCGGATGACCCCCCAGGACGAGGCCGCGGCACCGGGCCGGACCCGCGTGCTCACGCTGTCGACGATCGGCTTCACGCTGCTGTTCGCGGTGTGGCTGATGTTCGGCATCCTCGGCAAGCCGATCAGCAAGGAGTTCGACCTCAGCGAGGTCCAGCTGTCCTGGATCATCGCCGCGGCCGTGCTCAACGGCGCTCTGTGGCGGCTGCCGGCGGGCATGATCACCGACCGGATCGGCGGCCGGAAGGTGATGACCTACCTGCTCGCCTCCTCGGCGATTCCGGCGTTCCTGGTCTCCAAGGCCGACTCCTACGTGATGCTGCTGGTGCTCGCCTTCTTCGTCGGCTTCGCCGGCAACTCCTTCAGCTCCGGCATCGCCTGGAACTCCGCGTGGCAGCCGCGCGAGCACCAGGGCTTCGCCCTCGGGGTCTTCGGCGCAGGCAACGTCGGCGCCTCGGTCACCAAGTTCATCGGCCCGCCGATCATCGCGGGCACCGCCGGCGCGACGTACGCCTTCGGCATCGAAGGCGGCTGGCGGCTGGTTCCCGTGGTGTACGCCGTGCTGCTGGTGGTCATGGCGGCGCTGACCTGGTTCATCGCCCCCAGCCACGACCGGATGCCCGGCCGTGGGCAGCCGCTGCGCGAGCAGCTGGCCCCGCTGCGGCACCTGCGGGTGTGGCGGTTCAGTCTCTACTACGTGGCCGTGTTCGGCGCCTACGTGGCCCTCGCCGCCTGGCTCCCGACGTACTACATGGACAACTTCGACGTCAGCCTGCAGACCGCGGCGTACCTCACCGCGCTCTACATCTTCCCCGCCTCGCTGCTCCGGCCGGTGGGCGGCAGCCTGTCCGACCACTTCGGGGCCCGGCGTGTGATGTACTGGACGTTCGGCTCCATGCTGGTCCTCACCGGGATCTTGATGATGCCCAACGGACACCTCGTGATCGACAACGCCGACGGGACGCAGAGCGAGCACCTGCCCTACACGATCGGGCTGGTGCCCTTCACGCTCCTCGTCTTCCTGCTGGGTTGCGCGATGGGCATCGGCAAGGCGGCGGTGTTCAAGCACATCCCGGAGTACTTCCCCGACAACGTGGGCTCGGTGGGCGGCCTGGTCGGCATGCTCGGCGCGCTCGGCGGGTTCTTCCTGCCGCCGCTGTTCGCCTACACCAAGGCATGGTCGGGCTTCCCGTCCAGCACCTTCTTCGTGCTGTTCCTGCTGACCGTGGTGTGCGCGGTGTGGATGCACGCGACGGTCGTGCACATGCTGCACAAGGAGTCCCCCGACCTGGCCCGTCACATCGAGAGCCCCCACCCCGAACGGGCCGAGCCTGCCTCGGTCACCACCGACGCCTGAGGAGGCGCGCACCGATGACAACCGCAACCAAGAGCGAGTGGCTCGAGGCCTGGGACCCCGAGAACGAGGCCACCTGGGACAAGGGCCTGGCGTGGAAGACGCTGTGGGTCACGACGTTCTGCCTGCTCCTGGCGTTCGTCGCCTGGTTCCTGCCCAGCGCGATCATCCCCAAGCTCAACGCGTTGGGCTACACCTTCTCCGACAACCAGCTCTACTGGATGGCCGCGATGCCGGGCCTTTCCGCGGGGCTCTTCCGTCTGGTCTGGATGGTCCTGCCGCCGATCCTCGGCACCCGGAAGCTGGTGTCGCTGACGACGCTGCTGCTGATCTTCTCCACGCTCGGCTGGGGTGTCCGGGTCCAGTCCCCCACGGCGCCGTACTGGGAGCTGATGGTGCTGGCCTTCCTCGCCGGCATCGGCGGTGGCGCGTTCTCCGGGTTCATGCCGAGCACCTCGTACTTCTTCCCCCGCAGCAAGCAGGGCACCGCGCTCGGGCTGCAGGCCGGCCTGGGCAACTTCGGTGTCTCACTCGTCCAGCTGCTGACCCCGATCCTGATCGGCCTGTCGTGGCTGGCGGTGTTCGGTGACAGCCAGACCATGACCACCGCGGGCAAGCCCGACAAGGAGGTCTACTACCAGAACGCGGCGTTCGTCTGGATCCCGCTCATGCTGATCGGGGCGGCGATGGCGTGGACGATGCTGAAGTCGGTGCCGGTCAAGGCGAACATCAGGCAGCAGTTCGACATCTTCTCCAACACCGACACCTGGCTGATGACGCTGCTCTACATCATGACCTTCGGCACGTTCTCCGGGCTGTCGGCACAGTTCGGCCTGCTGATGAAGAACCTGTACGGCGCAGGCAACGCCGACATCGTCAAGGGCGCCGGTGAGACCGCCCAGGTGCTGATCAGCGGCTACGCGGTCCCCGACCCGCTGAAGTACGTCTTCCTCGGCCCGCTCGTCGGCGCGGCCGCCCGGGTGGTCTTCGCCCCGCTCACCGACCGGTACGGCGGTGCGCGCTGGACGCTGGTTTCCGGCCTCGGGCTGATCGCCTCGATCACTTTCACGATGACCGCGCTGGTGCCCGACACCTCCTCGGCCTCGTCGCTGGAGAGCGGCTTCGACCGGTTCCTGTGGGGCATGCTGGCGATCTTCCTGTTCGCCGGGATCGGCAACGCCTCGACCTTCAAGCAGATGCCGATGATCTTCGAGCGGCGCCAGGCCGGCGGCGTGATCGGGTGGACGGCGGCGATCGCGGCGTTCGGGCCGTTCTTCTTCGGCATCGGCCTGGTCTACATCGGCCCGCGGGCCTTCTACGCGATCGGCATCGCCTTCGCGGTGATGTGCGTGGTGATCACCTGGGTGCGCTACGCCCGGCCGGGTGCCCCCAAGCCCAGCTGACCCGTCGCAG
>NZ_DAOMFK010000085.1:11021-12750 GCF_035429765.1 Nocardioides sp.
GTCGTCTCGCCCGTCCGGGCCTGCTCCAGGATCTCCGCCGCCTTCCGGAGTACGCCGGGGCGCTCGGCCTCGGGGACGTGCGCCCACATCGCCCGCTGGCCGGTGGTCATCGAGAAGCGGTGCCACGCGGCCACGTCCTCGAAGCGGATCTCGACAGGCTCCACGACGGTGTCGACGCGGTCGGCCCCGGCCTCGCGCATCAGGTCGGCCATCCCCTCGTCGCTGGCGAAGGGCCCCCGGGCGCCGGTGGTCCGCGCGTCGAGCAGGTCCCCGGGGAGCCACGGCTCGAAGAGGGCGTCCAGGGCCCGCGAGGTGTCGTCGATCGGGCCGAAGGTGGTCAGGCCGACCCGGCCCCCGTCCGGACGCGCCCGGGCCACCCAGCCGGCCAGCGCGGCCGCCGGGTCAGGGAGGAAGAACAGCACCAGCGAGGAGGCGACCCGGTCGAAGCCGTCCCCGACGCTCAGCGCCGAGGCGTCGTCCACGACCACCGCCGCCCGGTGCCCGGCGGCCGCCAGCACCTGGCGGGTCGCCTCGGCCATCGCCGGGGACACGTCGACCGCAGTGACATGGCCGTTCTCCCCGACGGCCTGAGCCAGCGGCACCGTGACGGCGCCACGCCCGCACCCGACGTCCAGGACACGCTGCCCGACGCCCGGCTCCAGGAGCTCGACCAGACGTGCGCCCACCGGGCGGAAGAACTCCACCCCGGTCTGGTCGTAGCTGCCCGCGAGCGAGTCGAACAGCTCGGCGACCGACGGCTTCCCCGCGGAAGGTGGTGGACCGCTCATGACCCCCCACTCTCCCCTGCGCCGTCCGGGCGGGCAAGCCCCGAGAACGCAGCAGCGGGGCCCCGGTCCGAGGACCGGGACCCCGCTGGATGCGTGGGACGTGGGGACCTCCGGTCAGAAGTCCATGCCGCCCATGCCGCCGTCGCCGCCCGGCATCGGGGCGGCCTTCTCCGGCTTGTCCGCGACGACCGCCTCGGTGGTGAGGAAGAGCGCCGCGATGGAGGCGGCGTTCTGCAGCGCCGAGCGGGTGACCTTGGCCGGGTCGATGATGCCGGCGGCGATCATGTCGACGTACTCACCGCTGGCCGCGTCGAGACCGTGCCCGGCCTCCAGGTGGCGCACCTTCTCCGCGATGACGCCGCCCTCGAGGCCGGCGTTGACCGCGATCTGCTTCAGCGGAGCCTCGGTCGCCTTGCGGACGATCTCGGCGCCGACGGCCTCGTCACCGGTCAGCTCGAGCTTCTCGAACGCCACGTCGGCGGCCTGCAGCAGGGCCACGCCGCCACCGGCGACGATGCCCTCCTCCACGGCGGCCTTGGCGTTGCGCACGGCGTCCTCGATGCGGTGCTTGCGCTCCTTCAGCTCGACCTCGGTGGCCGCGCCGACCTTGATGACGGCGACGCCGCCGGCGAGCTTGGCCAGCCGCTCCTGCAGCTTCTCGCGGTCGTAGTCGGAGTCGGACTTCTCGATCTCGGCGCGGATCTGGTTCACCCGGCCGGAGATCTGGTCGGTGTCGCCGGCGCCCTCGACGATCGTGGTCTCGTCCTTGGTGATGACGACCTTGCGGGCCTGGCCGAGCATCTCGATGCCGGTCGACTCCAGCTTGAGGCCGACCTCCTCGGAGATGACCTGGCCGCCGGTGAGGATCGCGATGTCCTGCAGCATCGCCTTGCGGCGGTCGCCGAAGCCCGGGGCCTTGACGGCCACGGACTTGAAGGTGC
>NZ_DAOMFK010000086.1:0-12737 GCF_035429765.1 Nocardioides sp.
GGTACAACCTTCCGTGCCGTGAAGCGTAGATGAACGCCTCGACCACCTCGCGCTGCCGCGCGCGGTCGACCTCGACCCCCTCGCCCTGGCCACGCACCCGCCGCCGGGCGCGGCTGGCCAGCTGCCGGCAGGCGACCGGGCTGCGGCCCAGCGTGGCGGCGACCTCGTCGAAGGAGAGCCCGAAGAGGTCGTGCAGGCAGAAGGCGAGCCGCTCGGCCGGGGCCAGCGTGTCGAGCACCACCATCAGGGCGCGGCCGACCTCATCCGCGTGCTCGGCCTCCGCGGCCGGGTCGGGCGCGACGTCGACGACGGCGCTGGGGTCGGCCCCGAGGTCCTCGCGGCGGGAGGCGCGGGCGCGCAGGTGGTCCAGGCAGACCCGAGACAGCACGGTGGTGAGCCAGGCCGGCAGGTTGTCCACCTCGGAGACGTCGCTGCGCGCCAGGCGGAGCCAGGTCTCCTGGAGCGCGTCGTCGGCCTCGTGCACCGTCCCCAGCATCCGGTAGGCCACCGCCCGCAGGTGGGTGCGTTGCTCCTCGAATACCGCGGTCCGCTCGTCCATGGTCGTCACATTCTGCTCGGTGCATCCGTCGTCTCACTGACGACGCCGCGGTCGCGACTGTGACCGCCATACCACCAAGGAGACGAGAGATGAGTACCACGATCCGCAGCCTGGTCGTTCCGGTGACCGACCTGGAGGCCGCCAAGTCCATGTACACGGCGCTGTACGGCGCCCCGCACACCGACCAGCCCTACTACGTCGGCTACGACGTGAACGGCTTCGAGGTCAGCCTGGCGCCCGCCGAGCGGACCGACGGGCCAGTGGCCTACGCGGACGTCGAGGATCTCGACGCCAGCCGGGCCACCCTGCTCGCAGCCGGCGCGATCGAGGTCAGTGCGCCGCGTCAGGTCGGGCCGCAGGCACGGGTGTGCGTGCTCGCCGATGCGGACGGGAACCCGATCGGCCTGCGGGGGCAGTAGCGGCCTGACGAGGACCGGGCGGCTCGGGCGGATCGGGTGAGCTGACGTCCAAGGTGCCCTGGTGGTCCCGGAGGAAGCGGTAGCCGTGAGGGCTGGTCCACAGGTAGGAACCGGGTTCCAGGACCTGGTAGCGCCAGGGGCTGTGCGTCTTCAGCCGATGGTGTCGTCTGCAGAGCACCGCGAGCTGGCAGGTGCAGGTCGCTCCCCCCTGGCCGTAGGGCACCACGTGATCCCGGTCGCAGGAGTGCTCATCGGGAGCGGTCGGCCGGGCCGGGCGGGTGCACCAGGGGAACACGCAGCAGCCGTCGCGCTCGGTGACCGGCTCGGCCACTCGCTCGGGGATCTCGTACTGGTCCACCCGGACGTGGTCGGCCAGGTCCAGCACTGGACGAACCCGGACCGCCACCCCCGGGACACCGCACCAGGCCCTGACCTGCTCGACCGAGATCGGGGTCCGGGTGTTCTCCACCCGGGCCACCAGGCCGGGCTGGATGCCGCCGGTACCGGTCAGCGCGGCCTCCGACAGGTGAACGTGGAGCTCGACCCGGCGGCGTGACCGCCTGGGGGTCGTCACGCCGGAGCCGGGTGCGGGCTCAGCCAGGTCGAGGCTGAGCTGGGTGCGTGCCAGCTCGCCGACCGCCATCGCCCGGCGCACGTCGAGGGACTCCCCGCACCCGAGGTCGGCCAGCCTCCTGGCGCCTCGCCCAAGGGCGTGGTCGAGCTCGAGGGCGTCGGCCAAGTCCAGCTCGGCATCAACGCGGACGGTGCCGTCGAAGGAGACCTGGCGCGTGTGGAAGCTCACGTGGCGCGACTCGGCCGCCTCGCGGGCACGTCGCAGCGCCTGGGCGGGCATGAACCGGACCTCGGCCTCGGCCACCAACCGGTCCAGCTGGGCTGGACCCACGCGGTGCGCGACTGGCGCGACATGCTGGTCGACGAACTGCGCCGCCTCAAGGCTCAACGCCATGGTTGCCCGGGCGACCCGGCGCGCCCGCCAGGCTGTCAGCTCCTCACGAACCAGACGACCCCACAGCCGCGGCAGGCGGTAGCGGATCTCGACCGCCTCGCCCAGCAGCGCCTTCCCCGCGTCCGTGCTCATCCCGAGGGCGACAGCGAACTCGGCCACGCACCACTCGCCCAGCAGGGGAGCTCCGGGACCCGCCACCGGGACCGGCGCCGCGTCCAGCTCGCCGGTGCGCCACCCAGCCGCGTCCTGCGGGTCGGTCACGCGGTGAATGACCGCCCAGTCGACCGCGTGCGAGAGGATTCGTCGCTCCGCGGCGTCGGCCAGGGTTCGGTCCGCACGCGCCGCGCGCAGCACCGCCGCAGCGGTCCCCGGGGTGCGTGCCATCCGATCCATGACGCCTACGCTAGGGGGCACCACCGACACTCGTGACTCGGAAACCGTGTTCTCCACAGCGCCTCATGTCACGAGTCGATTACGATATTCGAACGTGTGTTCCCGGCCTGCTCAGGCCTCGCCCTCGTCCTGCCGGTGCAGCCGGGACTCGTCGAAGGGGAAGCGCAGCTCGCGCTGACGCGCGATCGCCGCACCGATCAGGCCGGAGAACAGCGGGTGCGGCCGGGTCGGCCGGGAGCGGAGCTCCGGGTGGGCCTGGGTGGCGACGTAGTAGGGGTGCACGTCGTAGGGCAGCTCGACGAACTCGACCAGGCCCAGGTCCGGGTTGGTCCCGGAGAACACCAGCCCGGCCGCCTCGAGCTGGTCGCGGTAGGCGTTGTTGACCTCGTAGCGGTGACGGTGGCGCTCCATGATCGAGGCCTGGCCGTAGGTCTCCCGCACCACGGTCCCCGGACGGAGCTCGGCGGGGTAGAGCCCCAGCCGCATCGTGCCGCCCAGGTCGCCGGCGCCCTCGACGAAGGACTTCTGCTCCTCCATGGTGGCGATCACCGGCTCGGGGCAGTCGGGGTCGAACTCGGTGGAGGCCGCCTTCTCCAGGCCGGCCACCGAGCGGGCGTACTCGATCACCATGCACTGCAGCCCGAGGCAGAGCCCGAGCGTGGGGATGCCGTGGGTGCGCGCGTAGGTCAGTGCACCGAGCTTCCCCTCGATGCCCCGGATGCCGAAGCCGCCCGGGACGCAGACCGCGTCCACGTCTCCGAGCTGGTGGCGCGCACCGGCCTCGGTCTCGCAGCTGTCGGAGGGGATCCAGCGCACCGAGACCTTCGCCTCATGGGCGAAGCCGCCGGCACGCAGCGCCTCGACGACCGACAGGTAGGCGTCCGGCAGGTCGATGTACTTGCCGACGAGCGCGACGGTGACCTCCTCCTTGGGGTGGTGCACCCGGCGCAGCAGGTCGTCCCACACGGTCCAGTCGACGTCACGGAAGGGCAGGTCGAGGCGGCGTACGACGTAGGCGTCGAGGCCCTCGCGGTGCAGCACCTTCGGGATGTCGTAGATCGAGGGGGCGTCGGCGGCGGTGACCACCGCCTCCTCGTCGACGTCGCACATCAGCGAGATCTTCCGCTTGATGCTCTCCGGCAGCTCCCGGTCGGCCCGGCACACGATGGCGTCGGGCTGGATGCCGATGGAGCGCAGCGCGGCCACCGAGTGCTGGGTGGGCTTGGTCTTCAGCTCCCCGGAGGGGCCGATCCACGGGACCAGGGAGACGTGGAGGAAGAAGCAGTTGGCGCGCCCGATGTCGTGGCGGACCTGACGCGCGGCCTCCAGGAACGGCAGTGACTCGATGTCGCCCACCGTGCCGCCGATCTCGGTGATCACCACGTCGATGGGGGGCTCGCCCTCCGCGACCTGGTCCATCGCCCGGATCCGGTCCTTGATCTCGTTGGTGATGTGCGGGATCACCTGGACGGTGTCACCCAGGTAGTCCCCGCGCCGCTCCTTGGCGATCACCGAGGAGTAGACCTGCCCGGTGGTCACGTTGGCGGACTGGTTGAGGTTGGTGTCCAGGAAGCGCTCGTAGTGGCCGATGTCCAGGTCGGTCTCGGCGCCGTCGTCGGTGACGAACACTTCGCCGTGCTGGAAGGGGTTCATCGTGCCCGGGTCCACGTTCAGGTACGGGTCGAGCTTCTGCATGGTCACCCGGAGCCCGCGCGACTTCAGCAGGCTGCCCAGGCTGGAGGCGGTGAGCCCCTTGCCGAGCGAGGAGGCGACGCCTCCGGTGACGAACACGTGCTTGGTGGGCGCGGCAACCTTCACGGGGTTTTAGCCTACCGGAGCGTGACCGCGCCGTCCGCACCCGACGCACCGTAGGCGTGACCCCTGGTGGCCGGCCACTCGGTGAGGACCAGCACCGTGGTCACCTGGCCGGGCAGCTGGTCGACCCCGTCGACGGTGGTCAGCGACGAGGTCGCGGGGTCCTCACGCAGCCGGGCGAGCCGCCCGGAGGCGCCGTCGGCCGTGTCGGCCGCGACGACCAGGCTGCCGACCTGTCGGGACAGCCCGGCCAGCAGTCCCGCGTAGATCGGGTCCTCCTCGGCGCCGGTGTCGTCCCCGAGCAGGACCACCACCCGGTCGGCGCGGGACGCGGGGGTGCCCTCGGTGCTGACCAGGTCGGCGCCGGCGAGGCTCTGCCGGACCGAGTCGGTCATCGGGCTCGTCGCAGCGCCCCCCTGCTTCGTGGTGGCCATCGCGAGACCCAGCAGCTGGCCCATCCTGTCGTAGGTGGTCGCGGTGGGCTCGATCCCGGTCCGCTTCAGCTGCGTCATCAGCTGGCTGCCGAGGGTGTCGACCAGCGCCTTCTCCCCCGTCGAGACCAGCGACGGCTCCACCGTCCACACCGCGGAGACCATCCCCCCGGCCTCGGCCACCTGCGTGCGCACCGCCTCCTGGGTGGACTCGGGCACGCCCGGGAAGACCAGCACGGCCACCGGGTCCTTGGCCAGGCGGTCGGCGTACAGCCGGGCGGAGGAGCGGTCCAGCACCTGGTCGGCGTAGCCGGCGCTCTCCCGGGCCTGCTGCAGCCGGGCGGCGTCGGCGGCGCTGGTCCCCTCGGCGGCCCGGCCCAGCTCGGCGAGCGGTCCACCGCCCAGGGCCACCCCGGCGGCCAGGGCCAGGAACACGGCCACGACCGTGACGACGTGGTAGCGGAAGGAGATCACGAGAAGAGTCCTTGGAGATCGTCGAGCAGGGAGCGCAGAGCGGGCTCGGCGTCGTGCAGCCACTGCTGCCCGACCGGCGTGACCGCCACGGCGGCGGCCAGCGCGACCAGTCCGGCGAGCAGCACCACGAGGACGTGCCAGGGCCGGACCCGCCCGGAGTAGAGCTGAGGCACGGCCGAGGCGTCGACGAGCCGCGGGCCCACCGTGAGCCGGGTGAGGTAGGTGCTGGCCAGGCCGGGGCGCTGGCGGTCCAGGAACTCCACGAGCGTGGCGTGCATGCCCACGCCCACCAGCACCGACGCACCGGCGGCGTCAGCCAGCAGCAGGGCGGCGTCTTCGGGAGTGGCACTGGTCTCCAGGCGCAGCGGGCGCACGCCCAGCCGTTCGACGGCCTCCACCGCGCTGTTCGAGCCGCCGTGGTCGACCCGGACGACGACCTCGCGGGCCGCGCGCAGTGCCTTCCTGCTGGGCGCGTCCACGCCCTCGGCGCGTCCGTCGAGCACGATCACGTCGGGCTTGAGCCCGGCCGCCAGCAGTGCGTCGGCGCCGCGCTGCACGCCGATCAGCACGGCCTGCTGCTCCCGGGCGAAGCGGGCGACCCGGGCGAGCTCGGCACGGTGGTCGTGGGCGGGCACCACCACGACCACGGGCCGTCCGGCGACCGGCGTGCGCAGGGTGGGCAGCCCCGTCCCGTGCAGGAGCAGATCCTGCTCGCGGCGCAGGAACTCCGCGGAGTTGTGCACGAAGCTCTCCAGCTGGCTGGCCATCCCGGTCCGGGCCGCAGCCATCTCCGCCTGCACCGCCTCGGCGTCCAGCACCCGGCCGGAGGCGACCAGCCGGTCCCCGACGTACACCTGGCCGCCGTCGAGGCGGACCCGGGCGCCGTCGGGGATGGCGGCCAAGGCCTCGGGCCCCGCGGTGTCGACCACTGGGACACCGGCCTCGACCAGCAGCTGCGGCCCGAGGTTGGGGAAGCGGCCGGAGATCATCGGGGCCGCGTCGACGACGGCGGCGACACCGGCCTCGACCAGGGCGGCCGCGGTGGCCCGGTCCAGGTCCAGCTGGTCGAGGACCGCGACCTCCCCGGGACGCAGTCGGGTGAGCAGCGCCCCGGTGCGGCGGTCGACGCGGGCGACGGCCTGCAGGCCGGGGAGCTCGGGGGCGGGGCGCTGGCGGACGGGCATCTTCATGACCCGGCAATCCTGACACCGGCCGCTGCCCCATCCGTGCAACTCTCCGGGCTCCGCGAGTCGCCCTGCGGGCCTGGCTCAGGAGCCGGTGCGGGCGGCCTCGAGGAGCTCGCGGGCGTGGGCCAGCGCCGGGCCGGACTCCTCGACCCCGGCCAGCATCCGGGACAGCTCGCGCACCCGCTGAGCGTCGTCCAGGACGGTCAGCCCGGCGGTGGTCACCCGGCCGTCGCTGGCCTTCTCGACGACCACGTGCCGGTCGGCGTACGCCGCCACCTGGGGCAGGTGGGTGACCACCAGCACCTGGGCGCAGCGGGCGAGCTCGGCCAGCCGCCGGCCGACCTCCAGGGCGGCCTTCCCACCCACTCCGGCGTCGACCTCGTCGAAGACGAACGTCGGCACCGGGCTGGTGCCGGCCAACGAGACCTCCACCGCGAGCATCACCCGGGACAGCTCGCCGCCGGAGGCCCCCTTGTGCAGCGGCCGTGGCTCCCCACCGACGTTGGCGGCCAGCAACAGCTCGACGTCGTCCAGCCCGGCCGCGGTGTACCGGAGCCACTCGCCGGCCACCAGCAGCGGCCCCCCGGCGGCCTCGGCATCCGGCACCGGCGCGGGCGAGTGACGCACCGCGACGGTGAGCCGGGCGTGCGGCATCGCCAGCAGCGCGAGCTCGTCGGTGACCGCCGTCGCGAGTCGTTGTGCCGCCTCCTGGCGGGCCCGGGAGAGCCGCAGGCCGACGTCGGCCAGGTCGGCGCGCAGCCGGGCCCGCTCGGCTCGCAGCCGTTCGACCCGGTCGTCGGTGTCCTCCAGGTCGAGCAGCCGACGGCCGGCCTGGTCGGCCCACGCGAGCACCTCGTCGGCGGTGGGGCCGTACTTGCGGGTGAGTGCGGTCAGTGCGGCCCGGCGCTCCGACACCGCGGCCAGCCGCGCCGGGTCGGTCTCCAGCCGGGCGGCGTACGACGCGACGTCCGCGGCGAGGTCGGCGAGCAGGTAGCCGACCTCCCCCAGCCGGTCGGCCAGCTCACCGGCCTCCGGGTCGTGCTCGCGCACCCCGTGGAGCAGGACGCGGGCGGCCGAGGTGGTGGCCAGCGCGTCCGGCGCGCTCTCCTCGCTGGAGAGCGCCTCGCGGGCCTGCTCGGCCGCCGTGCGCAGCGTGTCGGCGAACCCGAGACGAGACTCCTCGGCGGCCAGGGCGGCGTCCTCGCCCGGCTCCGGGGACACCGCCTCGATCTCGGCCAGCCCGAACCGCAGCAGGTCGGCCTCGCGGGCGCGCTCGCGGGCGTGGGACACCACGTCGGCGAGCTCACGCTCGGTGGCGAGCAGCGCGGTGTGCCCGTCGGCCCACTCCGCCAGCAGCCTGCCCAGCTCGGGTCCGCCGAACCGGTCGAGAGCCTCACGCTGCGCCTGAGGCTGCAGCAGCCGGTGCTGGTCGGACTGCCCGTGCACCGCGACCAGGGCCTCGGTGACGCGGGCGAGGGTGGAGACCGGGACCCCGGCTCCGCCGACGAAGGCACGGGAGCGACCCTCGGCCGAGACGGTGCGGCCGAGCACCACCCGGTCGTCCTCGACCTCGCCGCCGACCTCCTCCACGGCGGCCGCGAAGTGGGGCAGGGACTCCGCCGAGACCACCCCCTCGACCCTGGTCGCCCGGGCCCCGGAGCGGACGGCGCCGCTGTCACCGCGTGCTCCGAGGAGCAGCCCCAGCGCGGTGACCACCATCGTCTTGCCCGCACCGGTCTCGCCGGTGATCACGGTGAGCCCGGGACCCAGCTCGAGCGTGGAGCTCTCGATCACCCCCAAGGAGGCGATCCGGATCTCCTCAAGCATCCAGGCCCCCGCGGTTGCGCCGCCGCTGCTCCGCGGCCCCGCGCCACCCCTGGACGGGAAGGGCGAACTTGGCCACCAGCCGGTCGGTGAAGGGCGCCGGGTCCAGCCGGGCGAGGCGGACCGGGGTGGCGCCGCGGCGTACCTCGATGCGCGCTCCGGCGGGCAGGTCCACCATCCGGCGGCCGTCGCACCAGAGCACGCCGGTCCCGTCGACGTGCTCGAGCAGCTCCACGACGATCACCGAGCCGGGGGCGATCACCATCGGCCTGGCGAACAGCGCGTGCGCGCTCAGCGGCACGATGAGCATCGCGTCGACGCCGGGCCACACGATCGGGCCGCCGGCGGAGAAGTTGTACGCCGTGGAGCCGGTCGGTGTGGCGCAGACGACGCCGTCGCAGCCCCAGCGGGAGACGGGGCGGCCGTCGACGCCCACCACGACCTCGATCATCCGCTGCCGGGCGGCCTTCTCGACGCTGGCCTCGTTCAGCGCGAACGTGTGCGCGACCAGCTCCTTGTCACGGTAGACGGTGACGTCGAGGGTGAGCCTGTCCTCGGCGGTGTAGCGGCGGGCGACGATCGCCGCGATCGTGAGCTCGGCGTCCTCCGGCTCGGCCTCGGCGAGGAAGCCGACGTGACCGAGGTTGACCCCCAGCAGGGGGGTGATGCTGTCCCGGGTGAGCTCGGCGGCACGCAGGATGGTGCCGTCGCCGCCCAGCACCACGGCGAGCTCGCAGCCACGGCCGGCGTCGGTCGCACTGTCGGTCACCTCCACGGGCGGGTCGACGTCGTCCGCCCCCAGGCCCAGCTGGCGGGCGTCCGCCGTGACCAGCCGGACCTGCAGCCCGTGCCGGGTCAGCGACCGGCAGAACTCGTGCGCCAGGTCCCGGATGTCCTCGCGTGCGGTGTGGGCCACCAGGAGCACCCGTCGCACCTCGTCGGTTGCGCTCACGGGTCCACCCTCTCACCCGGGTCCCCCGGCGCCTGCCGGCCCATCACCTCCGCCCGCACCGCGGCCTCGTCGACCTCGGCCGGACCCCGGCGGAGCCAGAGGAAGAACTCGACGTTGCCGGCCGGCCCCGGCAGCGGGCTCGTGGTCACCCTCCGGGCGCCCCACCCGCGCGCCTCGGCGGCCGCGGCGACCGCGAGGACCGCCTCGGCGCGCAGGGCAGGGTCACGCACCACCCCGCCCTTGCCGAGCCGGTCCCGACCGACCTCGAACTGGGGCTTCACCATCAGGACCAGGTCACCGTCCTCCCGGGTCACCCGGAGCAGGGCGTCGAGGACCAGGGTGAGCGAGATGAAGGACAGGTCCCCGACCACCAGGTCGACGGGTCCGCCGAGAGCGGCCGCGTCGAGGTCGCGGACGTGGGTGCGGTCGTGGACGGTGACCCGCGGGTCCTGGCGCAGCCGCCAGGCCAGCTGCCCGTAGCCGACGTCCACCGCGAGCACCTCCGCCGCGCCGTGGCGCAGCAGCACGTCGGTGAACCCGCCGGTGGAGGCGCCGGCGTCCAGGCAGCGGCGCCCAGAGACGGTCAGTCCACCGGGCTCGAACGCCGCCAGCGCACCGGCCAGCTTGTGTCCGCCCCGGGAGACGTACTCCGGTCGACCAGCGTCCTCGACGACGACGATCGCGACGTCGGTGGTCACCGCCGTGGCCGGCTTGGTGGCCGACGCGCCCTGCACCTTCACCCGGCCGGCGAGGATCAGCTCCCGGGCCTGCTCCCGGGAGCGTGCCTGGCCGCGGCGGACCAGCTCCGCGTCCAGGCGCAGGCGACGGGGCGGCACGGGCCTCAGACGCCGGGCTGGGCCTCGGGCTGGGCCTCGAGGGCGACCCGGAGCTGCTCGTGGGCCCTCTCGAAGACGGTCACGTGCTCGGAGAGGGGCTGCCCGTCCAGTCCGGCCAGCGAGTCGAGCACCGCGTCCACCCGCAGGTTGCCGGTGCGCAGGGCGGGGTCGGCGGCGCGGTCGTGGTCCTCGAGGGGCTGCTCGGTCATGGAGCGAGGGTATCCGGTCCGTCGGCCAGACCGCCGACGTCCACCGGTGTGCCGGTCCGGTCCAGTGCGGCCCAGGCCGCCGTCGCAGCCGCACGCCACCAGTCGTCGGGAGTGCCGCTGCCGCCGACCGACAGCCTGCCCTCGGCGACCACGGCGCGCCAGCCGCCGCAGTCGGCGCCGTCCGCGGTCAGCGTCGGCTCCGGGTGCGCCCGGAGCAGCCCGGTCAGCCCGGAGGCCACGTACGTCGGGCGGTGCGGGGTGTCGGCCGCCACCAGCTCGGCCAGGCCGGTGACCCCGGTGAGCACCAGCAGCGAGGCGACCCCCGCCTGTCGCGCGCCCTCGATGTCGGTGTCGAGCCGGTCGCCCACCATCAACGGGCGGCGGCCGCCCACCCGGCGGATCGCCTCGTCGAGCAGCGGTCGAGCCGGCTTCCCGGCCACCTCCGGGGTGACCCCGGTGAACTCCGCGAGCATCCGCACCAGCACGCCGTGGCCCGGGGCGGGTCCGAACGACGTGGGCAGCGTCAGGTCGGTGTTCGAGGCGACCCACCACAGTCCGTCCCGGATCCGCACCGCGGCCCGCATCAGGTCTCCCCAACGGACCTCCGGACCGTAGCCGGTCACGACGGCGGCGACCGCGTCGTCCTCGGCCGAGCGCACCGGCACCAGGCCCTCCTCGAGCAGGGCCTTGGCCAGCCCTTCGCCGCCGAGGGCGAGCACCCGACTCTCGGGTGGCAGCCGTGCGGCCAGGATGCGGGCCGCGGCCTGGGCCGAGGTCACCACGTCCTCCGGCCACGCCGGCACACCGAGGTGGACGAGGTTCTCGGCCACCGCCTCGGGGGTGCGCGAGGCGTTGTTGGTGACGAACGCCAGGCGCATCCCCGCGTCACGGGCCGAGGCGATCGCCGCCGGCGCGCCGTCCACGGCCCGCCCGCTGAGGTAGACGACGCCGTCCAGGTCGAGCATGGCGAGGTCGTAGGCCCGGCACAGCGGCGTGGGCGACGACCCGAGCACGTCCCGTCTCCTTCCCACGAGGGTCCTACGATGCTTGCGATGGATGAGTGCAGCGTGGTGGCGCCGCCCTACCTGGGTCGGCCGTTGCGCCTGCACGCCTTCCGCGGGACCACGCTGGCGCCGCGCCGGATGGGCTGGCCCGGGGTCGCCCGGGCGCTCACCCGAGCCTACCGTGACGCCGACGCCGAGCTCGCCGCGCTGGACCGGGCCGGACACCTCGTCACCGACGAAGAACCCGCGCTCTACCTGCACGAGTACTCCGCCGGAGGGCTGACGGTGCGCGGTCTGGTCGGAGCCCTGGACCTGGCCCGACGCGCTGCGACGCAGGCGGAGAGCGCCGTGGTCCCCCACGAGGGGATCCATCCCGAACGGGTCGAGGGCCTGGCCGAGCGGATGGTGGCCTTGCACCTGCAACCCGCACCCATCCTGCTGGTGCACCGTGGACCCGAGCCGGTGCGCCGCCTCCTGCAGCGCACCGTCCGGACGCCCCCCGACCGGGTCTTCACCGACCGCGGTCGGCAGCACCACCGGATCTGGGCGCTGCGCGCCCCGGCCGACCTCGAGCTGCTCGACCGGGAGCTGGCCGGGGCCGTGCCGATGATCGCCGACGGCCACCACCGCTACGCCGCCTACCTCGGCCTCCAGCAGTCGCGGCCGGGCACCGGCTGGGACCACGGGCTGGCGATGCTGGTGGACCAGAGCGACACCCCGCTCTTCCTCGGCGCCATCCACCGGGTGCTGCACGGGATCACCCTGGACCAGGTGGCCGAGGTGGCCGTGGCACACGGCTGGGCGCTGCCCCTGCTCGCCCGGCGTCAGGCGCTGGACGCGCTGTCGGCCTCGACCGCGGTCCTCACCGACGGGTCGCGCTGGGCCGTGCTGCCGCTGCACCTCCCACCCGGCGAGACAGCCGTCGACGTGCTGCACGACCTGGTCCTGCCCGCGCTGCCCGGCGGGGTGCCGGACCTCGCCCACGTCCACGACGTCGAGACCGCGATCCGCCAGGCACGACGGCGTGGCGGTGTGGCGGTCCTGCTGCCCGCCCCGGACTTCGACCTGATCCACCACCTGGTCGCCCACCAGCGACTGCTCCCGGAGAAGGCGACGAGCTTCCAGCCCAAGCCCGGCGTCGGGGTGCTCATGCGGGCCGTGCCCGACGGATGAGCCGGGCCTCGGCCACCTCGACCTCGACCCGCGACACCGGACCGGCGGCTCCCCGGAAGAACCTGCGCCGGACCGCTCCCACCACCTGGACCACGTCGCCGGCCCGCCAGCTCCGCACGGTGCGTCTGGCCCGTCCACCCCAGACCGCGCACTCCAGCGCGTCCACGCCTACGCGACCGCCACGGGACGGCTCGGGTCGGGGCACCACCAGGCGGAACGTCCACAGCGAGTCGCCACTGGGCAGGATCCGCTCCGAGGGTGGCTGGGAGATCCGCCCGACCAGCCTCACCTCGTTGACCGCCTCGGCGGCCCCGTTCTCCGATGTCATCCCGGCTCACCTCCGAGGACCACCCTCGCGGTGGCCGCCGACGGCCGCGCCCGGCGGCACCAGCGCCTGTGGAGAAGCCGCGGTCACCAAGAGCCTGTGGGTGAAATGGGGGGTAAATGGGGTAGAGGCCACCGGGTGGGTGGCCTCTACGGGGTGTGTGTCCGGC
>NZ_DAOMFK010000087.1:0-12713 GCF_035429765.1 Nocardioides sp.
GCCAGGAGCTGGTCGACGCGGGCCCCGAGGGCGCCGCCGCGCAGACCGCCGGGCTGGACGGCCTGCTCGCCCGGGCCCGGGCCGACCTGCCCCCCGAGGTGGCCGACCAGGTCGCGGCCTGGCCCGACGTGGTGGCGTCGTACTCCGGTGACGAGCAGGTCGTCCGGGTCCGGGACAGGGAGCTGCGCACCCCGCTGACCCGGGAGTCCCTCTCGGGGAACCGGGTCCCGCGGGTGGCGCTGCCGAGCTGGACCGACCACGGGGAGCTGGTGCGGTTCTGGCGCCGCGAGAACCTTCCCGGCCACTTCCCCTTCACCGCCGGGGTCTTCCCGTTCAAGCGCGAGGGCGAGGACCCGGCCCGGATGTTCGCCGGCGAGGGCGACCCGTTCCGCACCAACCGCCGCTTCCGGCTGCTGTCGCAGGGCCAGCCCGCGACCCGGCTGTCGACGGCGTTCGACTCCGTGACGCTCTACGGCCGCGACCCCGACGAGCGGCCCGACGTCTACGGCAAGGTCGGCACCTCCGGGGTGAGCGTGGCGACGCTCCCGGACATGAAGGCCCTCTACGACGGCTTCGACCTGGTGGCGCCGACGACCAGCGTCTCGATGACCATCAACGGCCCGGCCCCGACCGTGCTGGCCTTCTTCCTCAACACGGTCGTGGACCAGCAGGTCGACGCGTTCCGCGCCCGCGAGGGCCGCGAGCCGACCGAGCAGGAGCGCGCGGGGATCGCGGCCGACGCGGTGGCGACCGTCCGGGGCACGGTGCAGGCCGACATCCTCAAGGAGGACCAGGGGCAGAACACCTGCCTGTTCTCCACGGAGTTCTCGCTGCGGATGATGGCCGACATCCAGGAGTGGTTCATCGAGCACAGCGTGCGCAACTTCTACTCCGTGTCGATCTCCGGCTACCACATCGCGGAGGCGGGGGCCAACCCGATCAGCCAGCTCGCGTTCACCCTGGCCAACGGCTTCACCTACGTGGAGGCCTACCTGGCGCGCGGCATGGACATCGACGACTTCGCCCCGAACCTGTCGTTCTTCTTCTCCAACGGGATGGACCCGGAGTACTCCGTCATCGGTCGCGTGGCCCGCCGGATCTGGGCGGTGGCGATGCGCGACCGGTACGGCGCCAACGAGCGCTCGCAGAAGCTGAAGTACCACGTCCAGACGTCGGGCCGGTCCCTGCACGCGCAGGAGATGGACTTCAACGACATCCGCACCACCCTGCAGGCGCTGATCGCGATCTACGACAACGCGAACTCCCTGCACACCAACGCCTTCGACGAGGCGGTGACGACGCCGTCAGAGGAGTCGGTACGCCGCGCGCTCGCGATCCAGCTGATCATCAACCGCGAGTGGGGCCTGGCGATGAACGAGAACCCGCTCCAGGGCTCGTTCATCATCGACCAGCTCACCGATCTCGTGGAGGAGGCGGTGCTGGCCGAGTTCGACCGCCTCACCGAGCGCGGTGGAGTGCTCGGCGCGATGGAGACCGGCTACCAGCGCGGCCGGATCCAGGACGAGTCGATGCTCTACGAGCACCGCAAGCACGACGGGTCGCTGCCGATCATCGGTGTCAACACCTTCCGGCGCCCCGACGCCGGCGACGGCACCCCCGACCACGTCGAGCTCGCGCGCGCCACCGAGGCCGAGAAGGAGTCGCAGCTCACCCGGGTGCGCCGCTTCCAGGCCGAGCACGCCGAGGAGGCTGCCCAGGCCCTCGCCCGGCTCAAGCAGGCCGCCGTGTCGGGGGAGAACGTCTTCGCCGTGCTCATGGACGCCGCGCGGGTCTGCTCGCTCGGCCAGGTCACCGAGGCGTTCTTCGAGGTCGGCGGGCAGTACCGTCGCAACGTCTGAGCCACGGCCGCCCGTCGACGACCTCGGCGCCTCGGTGCCGGTCCGCCGTCCGGTACGGCGGGTGGTCTCCCTCGTGCCGTCGCTGACCGAGACCCTCGCCGACGCCCGGCCGGCGGCCGTGGTCGGCGCGACCGACTGGTGCACCCGGCCGGCGGACCTGGACGTGGTCCGGGTGCGCGGCACCAAGAACCCCGACGTCGCCCGGGTCGTGGCGCTGGCCCCGGACCTGGTGGTCGCGAACAAGGAGGAGAACCGCGAGCTCGACGTACGCCGTCTCCGCGCAGCGGGGCTCGCCGTGTGGGTGACCGAGATCGAGACCGTGCCCGAGGCGGTGGCGTCCCTCGAGCGGCTCTTCGACGAGGCGCTGGGCTGGTCCCGGCCGGCCTGGCTCGCCCACGCCCGCGAGCGCTGGTGCGGACCCCTGCCCCCGGCCGTCGCCCGCGTGGCCGTCGCGGTGTGGCGGGACCCCTGGATGGTGGTCGGCGGGTCGACCTTCACCGGCGACCTGGTCCGGCGGCTGGGCGGGCGCAACGTGTTCGACGGGCTCCCGGGGCGGTACCCCGCGGTGTCGCTTGCGGAGATCGACGGCGCCGGCGCGGACGTCGTACTGCTGCCCGACGAGCCGTACCCGTTCACCGCCCAGGACGGCCCCGAGGTGTTCCGCCTCAGCCCCACCCGGCTGGTCAGCGGGCGGCTGCTCACGTGGTACGGCCCCTCCCTGCTGGAGGTGCCCTCCCTGCCGGACCTGCTCGGGGAGCAGACTGGGCCCCGGGACCCGGAGGTGCCTCCCGGTCCGGCGGGAGGGAGCAGCCCATGAGCGACGTCACCGACGCCAAGCGCGCCGACCTGGCGGGTCCGGGGATCGGCAGCTACGAGGAGGTCGCCCGGGTCCTGCCGGAGGACTACCGCTCGCTGCTCACCCCCCGCGAGACCCAGCAGGCCATCGTCGCGGTCAGGCGCTTCATCGAGGAGGGGCTCTGCCGTGAGCTGGGCCTGGAGATGGTGCAGGTGCCGCTGGTCGTCGAGGAGGAGTCCGGCGTCAACGACATGCTGGACCGCGACGGGTCCCGCACCCCCGTGTCGTTCCGGATCGACAACGACAACGGCGCGCACCCGGTCCACGCCCAGGTGGTGCAGGCCGCCACCAAGTGGAAGCGGACGGCGCTGCGCCAGTTCGGCATGGCGCCCGGTGAGGGGCTGTGCACCGACATGCGCGCGGTGCGCAAGGACTACTTCCTCGACCACGACCACAGCGCGTACGTCGACCAGTGGGACTGGGAGCGGGTGCTCACCGCCGAGGAGCGGACCCTCGAGACTCTCCAGGAGACAGTGCGCCGGATCTGGTCGGTGCTCCACGGGGCCGGGGCGCACGCCCGTGAGCTGTTCCCGCAGCTCGCCGACGAGCGCTACCCGGACCTGCCCGAGGAGATCACCTTCGTGCACGCCGAGGACCTGCTCGCCCGCTACCCCGACCTGCCGCGCAAGCAGCGGGAGACGCTGCTGCTGCAGGAGCACCCGGCGGTGTTCCTGGTGGGGATCGGCTGGACCCTGGCCGACGGGTACCCGCACGAGATGAGGGCCGCCGACTACGACGACTGGGTCACGCCCACCACCGGGCCCGACGGTCAGGTCCGGCACGGTCTGAACGGCGACATCCTGGTGTGGAACCCGGTGACCAGGCGCCGCCACGAGCTGAGCTCGATGGGGATCCGCGTGGACGCCGCCGCGCTGCGCCAGCAGCTGGAGCTGACCGGCCAGCTGGACTGGCTCGACCTGCCCTACCACCGCGGGATCGTCGACGGGACCCTGCCGCTGTCCATCGGCGGCGGGATCGGCCAGTCCCGCACGCTGATGCTGCTGCTGCGCAAGGCCCACCTCGGCGAGGTCAGCGTGACCGTGTGGCCCCGGGTGCTCAAGGACCTCTGCGCCGACCGGGGCATCCACGTGCTCGAGTAGACGTCCCCCTCTCCGGGAGGAGATTGTCCGCCGCGATTCTCATCATTGCCGGGCCGGAAATGATGGGAATCGCGGCGAACTACCCTGGGTGGCGCGTGACGAATCCGGTGCCGACCAGGACCAGCACCTCATCCACCACCCGCTCGGCCCCGACCCGCTCGGCCCCGGCCGGCTCGCCGGGTCCCTCGGCCAGCAGCCCGTCGACGAGCAGCACCACGACACCGTGCACGGCCGACCACGCGGTCCGGGCGACCGAGCGCGGGTCGGTCCCGTCGACCACGCCGGCCCGCTGTCCGGCGGCGACCGCCGCCACCAGCACGTCGTACGCCGCCTGCGCGGCCGCCACGACCGCGGGAGAGTCGCGGCGCAGCTCGGGCCGGTTCATCAGCCGGAACAGCTCCTCGTGGCCCAGCGCGAACCGGGCGTAGGCCCGGCCGGTCTCGAACAGCCCGGTCAGCTCGTCGGCCCCCGAGAGCTCCCGCGCGCGGGTCATGTCAGCGACCAGGTCGGCGAACCCCTGCACAGCCATCGCCTCGACCAGCGCGGCCTTGTCGGCGAAGTGGTGGTACGGCGCGGCGTGGCTCACCCCGGCCTCGCGGGCCACCGCGCGCAGTCCCAGGCCCTCCACCCCCTCGCGCTCGACCACCGCGAGCCCCGCGTCGAGGAGCGCGCGCCGGAGGTCACCGTGGTGGTAGGCGGGCTTGGCCACAGCCACATTCTATCTTGACAGTGTCAGGATCTGCGCTATCTTTGCATCGTCAAGATGATCCCGGGAGGGACGCCATGGACGACTTCGACGCCATCGTCATCGGGTCGGGGATCGGCGGGCTGACCGCCGCGTCCCTGCTCGCCCAGCTCACCGACCGCCGGGTGCTCGTGCTGGAGCGGCACTTCCGGCTCGGGGGCTTCACCCACGAGTTCCAGCGGCGCGGCTACCGGTGGGACGTCGGGGTGCACTACATCGGCGGGATGGCGCCGGGGCGGACGTCGCGGCGGCTGATCGACCTGGTGACCGGAGGGGGCGACCCGGCGGCCGCCGTCGCGTGGGACCCGATGCCTGCCGACTTCGAGGTCTTCCACTACCCCGACCTGGAGTTCACCGTCCCCGACCGGCCCGAGGAGTACGCCGCGCGGCTGACCCAGGTGTTCCCGCACGAGTCGGCCGGGATCGCCCGCTACTTCGAGGACGTCCGGCGCGCCGCGACGTGGTACGGGCGCAACGCCTGGGGCTGGTCGGCGGGCGGCGTGCTCGGCCTGGGCCTGGACGTGGCCAACGCGCGCGGCAAGCGGCTGGGGACGATGACCACCGCCGACTACCTGCGCCGTCACCTCACCGACCCGCGGCTGCGCGCTCTCCTGGTCTCGCAGTGGGGCGACTACGGCCTGCCGCCCGAGCGCAGCGCGTTCGGGATGCACGCCCTGCTGGTGGCGCACTACCTGGACGGTGGCTGGTTCCCCAGGGGCGGCTCGGAGGCGATCGCGGTCGCCTGCCAGCGGGTGATCGAGGCCCGCGGCGGCTCGTGCCGGATCAACCACGAGGTCGAGGAGATCCTGGTCGAGGACGGCCGGGCCGTGGGGGTCCGGGCCCACGTGAAGAAGGGCCGGGGCGGCAGCGAGGCGGTCTTCCGCGCCCCGCTGGTCGTCTCGGACGCGGGCGCGCACACGACGTACTGCCGGCTGCTGCCTGCGGGCACCGCCGACGACCTCCGCGCCCGGGTGGAGGCGGCCGAGCCCTCCGGCTCGACCGTGACGCTCTACCTCGGTCTCAAGGAGTCGCCCGCCCGGCTCGGCTTCCGCGGCGAGAACCACTGGTTCTACGACTCCTTCGACCACGACGCCACGGCGGCGGACACGGGTGCCGTGCTGGAGGGCCGGCCGCACGGTGCCTACCTGTCGTTCCCCTCGCTGAAGGACACCGAGGCGACGCGGCACACCGCCGAGATCATCGCGTTCGTCGGCCACGACGCGTTCGCCCGGTGGGAGGGCAGCACCTGGATGCGCCGCGGTGAGGAGTACGACGCGCTCAAGGCGCGCATCTCCCGGGGGCTGCTGGACCTGGTGGAGCGCCGCTACCCGGGCTTTGGTGAGCTCGTGGACCACACCGAGCTCTCCACCCCGCTGACCGTGACCGACTTCACCGGCCACCGGGCCGGTGGCATCTACGGGCTGGCCAGTACCCCTGACCGGCTGCGCGGCGAGCTGGTCGCCGCGAGGAGCCCGGTGCCCGGGCTGCTGATCGCGGGTGCCGACGCCTGTGCCCCGGGCCTGATGGGCGCGCTCATGGGCGGAGTGTTCGCAGTCGGGGCGGTGCTCGGCCCGGCCGGCTACCTCGACGTGCTCAAGGCCGCCCGGGACGCCCCGGCCACGACCGACCCCGCACCGGTGGCCACGACCGGGTGACGGCGCCGGGCGACGACGACTCAGGAGAGCGTGCGGGCGGTGACCCGGAAGGCGTACGGTCCGGCCTTCGCCGACCACACGGCCAGCGCCTCACCGTGGTTCATCGCGGCCAGCCGGGCGTGGCCGTCCACGGTCTTCGTGGAGGTGAGCCGCTGGGGCGCGCGCCACTTCCCGGCAGGGGTCATCAGGGCCGCGTCGACGCCGTACCCCCAGTCGCCAGGACCGCTGCTGCGGCTCCAGAGGGCCAGCGCACGGCCGTTCGGCGCCAGGGCGGCGTCCCAGTCGCAGATGTAGGCCACCCTGCCCGACACGTTGACGGGCGCGGACCAGGGTCCGTCGCTGGGCCGGTGCACGGCGCGCAGCGACCGGTCGCGCCAGCCCTGGTAGGTGACGACCACGTCGCCCCTCGGGTTGCCCACCACCCGCACCGGGGACTCCCAGTCACCGACGCTGGTGGCGAGGACCGCGGGCTTGCCCCACGGTCGGGCCCCGCGGGCCCGGATGGCTCGGATCTCCCAGGACCCGGTCGGTGTCCGGGCCAGCCAGGCGACCGTCGTCCGCCCGGTGGCGTCCACGGCCAGGCCCCCCGTCCCGACCCACGGCGCCGGGACGTCGCGCAGGGTGCGGACCACCGTGAAGGGCCCCCACTCGCCACCGCGGGGCTGACGGGCGACCTGCAGGATCAGGTCGGCTGCGTTCTCGCCGCGGCGGATCGCGCGCTGCACCAGGACCGCGGCGAGCCCGCCGTCCCCGAGCTCCACGTCGAGGGCACGCGAGTCGACGTTGCTGATCCGCAGCCCGGTGGACCACGTGCCGGCGGTCGTGGCCCGGCTGACCAGGCCCCTGGTGTTCCACTGCCACGCCAGCAGCGCCTCACCGCCCGCGTTCAGGTCGAGGTCCAGGACCGAGACACTGCCGGTACGCCGGTGGGCGATGACGCGCGGAGCGTCCCACCCGGAGCCGGGGGTGAGCGTGCGCGCCACGATCCGCTTGGGCGAACCTGCCTGGTTCGTCGCCCAGACCAGCAGCAGCCGCCCCGCACCGTCGTAGTCCAGCTGCGGCGAGCCGGCGTCGGACGCCACGGTCTCGGTCGGGTCCCAGTCGCCACCCGCCGGCCGTCGGGCCAGCTGGATGTCGCCATCGAGGTCCCACACCACCGCCATGTCGCCGTTCGCGGAGACCGCACTGTCGGAGGCGTACTGGTACCAGTTCGGCTCCGACAGGGTCACGGCCGGGTCCCAGACGTCCGCGCGCGCCGCCCTCACGGCGACGCCGGACACCCCGCCGGCGGCGGCGCCCCCGGTGCAGACGAGCGCGGTCGTGACGAGCAACCTGCCGACCTCGGAGAACATGGTCCGCTCCAGCCTGGGCCACGGCACCTCGCCGGGCCGGCGACGCCGCCGGGACTCCTGGCTCCAGGATCGCTCGCCGGATGCTGCGACACAACCGCCCGGTCGTGGCCGAGGCCGAGCGGACGGGGCCGTCCCTGACCGAGCCCGCCGGGCGTCGCGGTCGTCGGCTCAGACCGCGTCGTCCATCATCAGGCGGACGACGTCGCGAGCCGCGTAGGTCCTGCCGTCCGGCGCCTGCGCCATCAGCCGGCCGACCAGGGAGAAGTCGGACCCGGCCGTGACCAGTGCCGGCTCGACGTACCCGTGGGGCCGCTTCTGCGCCAGCCCGGCCGAGGCCAGCAAGGCGTTGCACAGACAGGTCCGGCCCTCGGTGTTGGCCTCGCGTCCACCCTTGCGGCGCACGTACACGTCGGTGGGTTCGGCCGGACACCGGTAGGCGACGCCGCCGTCGTCGGTGCGGTACGGCGAGCGAAGCGCCCCGAGGTCGCAGACCCGACGCCGGCCGGCCACCACGTCGGGATCGGACAGCGTCTCGGCCAGCTCCAGCACCCGGAAGGGGAAGCCGGTGGGCGAGACCCGCCAGTCCGCGCGCACGCTGACCTCCTCGGCCGCCACCCGGTCGAGCACCCTGGTCTTGAGCGCAGCGTCCAGGCCCGACTCCTGGCACAGCGCGAAGGCGGTGCCCAGCTGCACGCCGGCCGCACCCTGGGCTCGTGCCTCTCCCAGACGCTCGGGGCTGCCGTAGGAGCCGGCCAGCCACACCGGGAGGCCGAGGGAGACGATCGCGGGCACGTCCACGACGTCCCGCTCGTCGTAGGCCGGCTGCCCGAGCGCGTCCAGCCTCCGGGGGCCGCGCGGCGGTGCGTTGTGCCCGCCGGCGCTCGAGCCCTCGACCACGAACCCGTCGGGGCGGGTGCCGGGGTCCGCCGCCAGGGCGGCGGCCAGGTCGACCGACGCCACGATCGCCAGCACCCGGGGCGCCACCAGCGGATCCTCCACGTCGGGCGCCAGCGCCCGGGGGCTGATCACGACCGCCCGGTCGCCGTCGGCCGACGTGGCCCCCTGCACCCGGACCGGCCAGGCCAGGTCCGCACGGTCCGCGAGCCGGCGCACCAGGCCGGGAACGTCGGAGGGGTTGCCGGCCCCCACGAGGACGTAGTCGACGCCGGCGAGCATCGCGCCGTACAGCGCGAACGGCAGGGGGAGCTCGATCTTGCGCAGGAAGTTGATGCCGACCGCCCCGTCGTGGCCCTCCTTGGCGAGGTAGACCTCGACGAAGCTGCTTGCCACGGTCAGCTCCTGGAGCCGCGCGGCGGGGGCTAGGGTCCAGCGCGGCACCGCCGCGAAGGCAGCGGTCGGCCCCAGGCCGCCCTCGACGAAGTAGGCCTGCACGATCCAGTCGGCGATGGCCGGGTCGGGGAAGTGCGCCAGCGCCCGCCGGACGTGCCCGCCGGGGTCGCCCTGCTGCAGGCGGCGGGCGCAGACGACCTCGAGCGCGGTGCCCGACACGACGCCGAGCTGACCCACCGAGGAGACCGCCCGTGCCAGCCGCCAGTCGGAGACCGCCACGCCCATGCCGCCCTGGATGATGGTCCACTCGTTGACTGAGGGCATAGATCGACCGTGACACGCCTGGGGGAGCAGGGATAGCCGTCCGGAGCCAGGAAACCGGCGCTCTCTTTGTTCACTGGGAACAAGAACGGCCCTTCGGCCCGGTCGTCGCGCAGGGTGAAGGCCCTTCGGCCGACCCGAGCTCGGCAGCCGGGCGCACCCCGCGTCGGTGGGTCCGGGTCGGTGGGGCACAGTAGGGGGCGCGTTGAACCATCACGTGAAGGGAGCACGCGCGATGCCCACCCTGCGGCAGGACGGCCCGGTCTGGACGGTCGACCTCGGCCCTGACGAGAACCGCTTCTCGCCCGGCTGGCTGGACTCGGTCGAGGAGATCCTGGCCGAGGTCGCCGGGTCCACGGAGCCGGCGGCCCTGGTCACCACCGGGCGGGAGAAGTTCTACTCCAACGGCCTGGACCTGGAGTGGCTCGGCGCGCACCCGGACCAGCTGGGCGACTACGTGGCCCGGGTGCACCGCCTCTTCGCCCGGGTGCTGACGCTGCCGGTCCCGACGGTCGCCGCCGTCACCGGCCACGCCTTCGGCGCCGGTGCGATGCTGGCGATGGCCCACGACTTCCGGGTGATGCGCGCGGACCGCGGGTTCTTCTGCTTCCCCGAGGTGGACATCCACATCCCCTTCACCCCCGGCATGTCCGCGTTGATCCTGGCCAAGCTGACGCCGCAGGCGGCCGTCGCGTCGATGACCACGGGCCGCCGGTACGCCGGGCCCGCGGCGCTCGGCGCCGGGCTGGTCGACGCGCTCGGGACCCTGGAGGAGCTCCCCGGGGTGGCGTCGGAGATGGTGCGCGACCTGGCCGGCAAGGACCGCACCACGCTGGGAGCCATCAAGTCCACGATGTACGCCGACGTGGTCGCTGCGCTCGAGCAGAGCGACTGAGCCCGGCCCGCCCCGCGCCGGCTCGCGTCAGCCGGCCTCCTCGATCCGGTCCACGACGTACTCCGCGATGGCCAGGCTCGAGGTCGCCGCGGGCGACGGCGCGTTGCGCACGCTGGTGACGCCGTCGGCGTGGCTGATCCGGAAGTCGTCGACGAGCGTGCCGTCCCGCTCGATCGCCTGGGCGCGGATGCCGACGCCCGCGCGCACGACGTCATCCGCGCCGATGACGGGGACGTAGCGCTGCGCGGCGCGCATGTAGGCACGTACCGACAGCGAGCCGCGCACCTCGGTGATGCCGGTGCGCCAGTGCTGACGAGCCAGCCGCCAGAAGCCCGGCCAGCCCAGGGTGCTCCGGAGATCGTGGAGGGCGACCTCGGTACGCCGGTAGCCCTCGCGCTTCAGCGCCAGCACGGCGTTGGGGCCGACCTCGAGGCCGCCGGTGACGCGCCGGGTGAAGTGCACGCCGAGGAACGGGTAGCGGGGGTCGGGGACGGGGTAGACCAGTCCCCGGACGAGCTGCTGCTTGGCGGGGCGGACCGACATGTACTCCCCGCGGAACGGCACGATCCGCGGGCCGTCCTGGCCGTCGGCCAGGCTGGACACCCGGTCGGCCTGGAGGCCGGGGCACAGGACGAGCTGGTCGAGCCGGTGCCGCTCCTGGCCGCTGCGGACCTCCAGCCGGCCGGCGGCGCGAGCGATCCCGGTGATCGGCGTGCACAGCCGGATCCGACCGCCCGCCGCCTCGACGTCCGCGGCGAGGGCCTCGGTCACGGCGACGTAGTCGGTGATCGCGGTCGCCGGCGAGTGCAGCGCGGTCAGCCCGACGGCGTGCGGCTCGATCTCGGGGATCTCCTCGGACGCGACCCGACGCAGGCCGGGGACGCCGTTCTCCGTCGCGGTCCGCTCCAGCGCCTCGATCCGGCCGAGCTCGGAGTCGTCCACGGCCACCACGAGCTTGCCGCACTCGTCGTACGGCAGGCCCTTCTCGGCGCAGTAGTCCCGGAGCAGGTGGCGGCCGCGGGTGCACAGCGTCGCCTTGAGACTGCCCGGCCTGTAGTAGATGCCCGCGTGCACGACCCCGGAGTTGTGGCCGGTCTGGTGCGCGGCCAGCCGGTCCTCCTTCTCGAAGACCACCACGCTGGCGTCGGGGCGCCGGTGGGCCAGCTCGCGGGCGATCGCCACGCCGACGATCCCCCCGCCCACGACGCCGATGGAACGCTCCCCCACCGGTCACTCCCTCTCCTGGTCGCCGGTGCTCATCCTCGCAGGCGTGCTCACCGGCGTCCCAGAAGCCCAGGGGCGCCTCCACTTCGCGGGGGAACCCGCACGAGCGCCCCTGTGATCCCCGCCGCACCCCGACCCAGCAGGTTGACGCGCCTTCCGCAGCGGTGCTACGGCGGAGGTATGCGCGTCCTCGGGTTCCTCGCCGCCACCGCCCTGCTCGTCACGACGGCGTTCGCCGGGGTCGTTCAGCCGGGACCGGCAGCGGCCGACACCATCCCCTCCGTACCGGTCACCTGGTGCGGCACCGGCACGCCGACGTACCCCTGCGTGGCCGCGCTGAGCGTCGACGGTACGCCGGTGACGGCCGCCGACCCGCACTGGAGCTTCAACGGGACCAGCTTCTCGCTGGGGGGTGCGACCTACGCCTCCTTCACCCTCCTGCGGGACGACAGCGCCACGCTGGGCGCCGCTGCGCTGGACGACGTGGTCGTGGTCGACCTCGCCACCGGACCCGCTCTCCTGCCCCGCGTCGTGTCGGGCAAGGCACGCGACGTGACGGTCACCCGGACCTCGCCCGGGGGCGTCCACGAGATCGTGGTCACCGGTACGCCGGTGGTCGTGAGCGGGCAGTGCGACCAGTCGGTGTGGCCGTGGGTCTGCCCGGAGTACACCGGCACAGACCCGGACCTCGACGCCGAGTGGATCGGCTACTTCGACGTCCAGGTCTCCGACAACGGCCAGTGGACCGACGCCACGCAGCGCGAGGCCTTCCTCGGCATGCACTACTTCACCAACGTCGCCGCGACCGACATCCCGCCGCAGGTGCGGCAGGACGCCGCGGGCAACGACTACCTGCTGATCACCCTCGCCAACCGCCACTTCAGGTCGGACGGCACCACCGAGGTCCAGGGGCACGGTGAGCTGCGGATCCCCAGCGCGTTCCTCAAGCAGGTCTACGGCGTGCCCGACCCCGCCTCGATGACCACCGCCGGCCTCGACCCGTCGCTGTCCGGGTCCGGGGCCGGAACGCTCACGGTCACCCAGGAGCCGGGCGGCGGAGCCATGCTGGTGACCTACGACGGCGTCACCTTCTCCCGCCGCGTGCTGCAGGTACGCCGAGGCGTGGTCACCCCGACCCGGCCGACCGCGGTGTCCGCCGTACGCACGGCCGCGAACCGCGGCCGGGTGCGGTTCTCGGCGGCCACGCCGCGGGGCGCGAAGGTGACCGGGTACCGCGTCCGCTGCGTGCCGCCGCGCGGCGCCACCGTGCAGGTCTCGGCCCCACGCTCACCCGTGGCCGTGCCCGGCCTGACCCGCGGCGTCCGGTACACCTGCAAGGTTCGGGCCACCTCCAAGAGCGGCGCGGGCCCGTGGAGCATCGGCGCGCCCCCGGACGCGCGGCCCTGACCTCTGGCC
>NZ_DAOMFK010000088.1:0-12633 GCF_035429765.1 Nocardioides sp.
GGCGGCATCGGGCCCGGGCTGCTGGAGCACCGCGTCGGCTTCGACCACGGCGCGGGCGCCGCCGACCGCCGCGAGGCTGCCGGCCCCGGGGTCCAGCGTCACGGGCGTCTGGCCGACCGTGGTGAGGTCGGCGCCGTCCCCGAGAGGGACGGCCAGCGGGAAGCGCCGGGCAGGCCCGAAGCCGTCGCCGACCGGGTCCACCCGGGTCAGGGTGTCCTCGTCGGCCGAGATCGCGAAGACGGTGCCGGCCTGGGTGACCGCCAGCGCGGCGCGCGGACCGGCCAGCGCCAGCGTCCGGGCCGAGGTGTCGAGGGCGGACACCGCCGGCGTTCCCGACTCCGGGTCCACCCGCGCCGCGCGCAGCGCCCCGTCACGCTCGTCCAGCACGGCCAGGGTGCCACCGGCCAGCTGCACCTGCCCGGCCGCCGGGATCGAGGCCTGCTGACCGTCCGGCTCGGCCACCCGGGCCGGGTCGATCGGGGAGATCCGACCGGTGGTCAGGTCGACGCCGACCACCGCGGAGTCCTCCTGCACGATGTCCAGCGCGGACCCGGAGTCGGCGAACACCGCCCCGTCGTACTGGCCGATCTGCTTGTTGACCCTGCCGAAGTACCCCAGCCGTGGGTTGGTGGTCCAGATCCCGCCGTCGTTGAGCTCGGCACGGTGCGTGCGGTAGCCGTCGGTGTGGGCGGCGTAGAAGACCACGCCGCCGAGCGCGACGAGGAGCGCGAGGTTGGCCGCGACTCTGGCGCGGTGCCGGCGCCAGACACCACCCCGAGTAGCCATGATCTTCCCGTCGACGCGACAACACTCCCGGCGCGAGGGTAACCCGCGCACGCGCCCAGCGTGGCCCGATCCGGCAACTGGATCAAATCATGTCGCGCACCCCGGGTGCCGGGGAACAATGAGACAATCCGGGTCTGGTCCAGACCAATGCCCTGGACCCGCCCGCCGGGCCAACCGTCTCGAACGAGAGGACGTGGTCGTGGAGACCAGCTACGTCGCCGGATCCGGCGTGCTCCTGGCCAGGGGCCGACGCTGGCTGCTGCTGGCCGCGGACCCGCCCGAGTCCTCCCTCGACACCTGGTGGGAGCTGATGGGCACCGCCGGCGCGGTGCGGGACCGACTGCTGCACTCGCTGGAGGCGGCCTACCCGCTGCGGGAGGTGTCCCTGGTCCTGGTCGACCTGGACGACCCGGACCCCACGGTCACCTGGGGTGCTGGCTCGGTCCAGCCGCACTCGGGCGGCCAGCGTCTCACCGTGGGCCTGGAGGCCGACGGTCCGGCCCGGCCGCTGGTGGCGGGGGTGGTCCCGGCCGCCGCGGTGTCGCTGGACGTGCCCGAGCTGACCGCCCCCGGGCTGATCGACGGGATCCCGGCCGACATCCTCGCCGCCACGGCGCCCGGCCCGCCTGCCACCCGACCGATGTTCCGGGCCGCGGACGCGCTGAGCCGTACCGGGGAGGAGGTCGACGACGTCGAGGTCACCGTGCCGCGGTCGATCTCCGACGTGCTCGGTCCCGGCTTCGGCGGGAGCGGCGGGGAGGAAGCCGACGCCACCCTCTACCGCCAGGGACTCAACGAGCACCTGCGGCAGTCGACGCAGGAGACGGTGCTCGCCGTCTACTGCCCCCAGGGTCACGTCACCCCCGCCTACACCCCCACCTGCCGGGTGTGCCACGTCGCCGTTCCTCCGCAGGACCCGCAGCGGGTGCCCCGTCCGCTGCTCGGTGGGCTGCGGCTGCCCACCGGGGAGCTGGTGCCGCTGGACCGCGGCGTGGTGTTCGGCCGGCGACCGGCGCCGGTCGCCGACAGCCACGACTGGCCGCACCTGGTCCACCTCCCCCAGGACTCGACCTACGTCTCCCGGATGCACCTGCAGATCGAGCTCGACGGCTGGCTGGTGCTGGCCCGTGACCTCGGCTCCCGCGGCGGCACCACGCTGCGCATCCCCGGCCGGCTCCCGCAGCGGATCCGGGCCAACGAACGCTACGTGCTCGAGCCGGGGCATACCCTCGACCTGGCCGACGTCTACGAGATCACCTACGAGGTGGCGCCGTGAGCGGTCCCCCGATCCCGGGGTACCACTATCTGGCGCACCTGGGCAGCGGCGGCTTCGCCGACGTCTTCCTCTACGAGCAGCAGTGGCCGCGGCAGAAGGTCGCGATCAAGGTGGTCCGGCCCGACATCCCGCTGAGCGACCGCGAGAAGGCGCTGTTCACCAGTGAGGCGAACGCGATGGCGCTGCTCGCCGACCACCCCTACATCGTGTCGGTGATGACCGCCGGGGTGACCCGCGACGGCCGGCCCTACCTGGTGATGCGGTACTGCCCACCCCCCGACCTGGGGGTGCGGGTGCGGGCCAACCCGATGCCGGTGGCCGACGCGGTCAGCACCGGCATCAAGCTCGCGAGTGCCATCGAGACGGCACACCGCTCCGGCATCGTGCACCGCGACATCAAGCCCAGCAACGTGCTGGTCACGGTCTACTCCGAGCCGGCACTCACCGACTTCGGCATCGCCGGTGGGCTGCACGACCTCGAGGGGGACCACGACGTCCGGATCTCCTACCCCTGGTCCCCGCCGGAGATGCTCAACGGCCGCTCGAACGGCTCGGTCGCCTCCGACGTCTACTCCCTCGGCGCGACCATCTGGCACCTGCTCGTGGGGCGCTCGCCGTTCTCCATCCCCCAGGGCGACAACTCCACGCGGGCGCTCACCGCGCGCATCCTGCACGCCAGCCCCCCGGCCACGCACCGTCCCGATGCCCCACCCGCGCTGGACCGGCTGCTCCAGCAGTGCCTGGCCAAGGACCCCGACCACCGGCCGGCCACTGCCTTGGAGCTGGCCCTCGGCCTGCAGCGGATCGAGGCCGCCGCAGGGTTCCCCCGCACCCCGATCGCCGTCGAGGGCGGCGGCTCAGAGCCACCGCCGTTCCGGGTCGACGACCCTGACGACGTCGACGCCACCCGGCTCAAGCCGCCGACCGCCGTGTCGGCCCTCGCCCCCGTCCCGGCGGCCGCGCCGACCGCAGGACCAGGACGGTCCCGACGGCGCACCGCGGCCCTGTGGACCGCGCTCGGCACGGGGGCCCTGCTGGCGGTGGGAGCCACGTTGTTCCTCACCGCGGGCAGCGGCGGCGCGGACCAGGACCGCGGCACCCCGCTCCCGCCCAGCTCGCAGCGCACCCCCGGTGACCCCGCGCCCCAGGCGCTCCTGCCGGCACCCTCGCTCTCCGGGCAGCGCCAGGACGGTTGGGTGCGGTTCACCTGGGGTGGCGCGGACCGTCAGGCGGGAGACACCTGGCAGTGGACCCGTACCGACACCGGGGCCGAGGGGCGCACGGTCCGTCGGTCGCTCCGGCTGCGTGCCGAGGGCCGGGTGTGCCTGGAGGTCAGGCTGGTGAGCGACCGGGCCTCCTCGGCCTGGGCCGACGACTGCGTGCGCTGAGCCCGCCCAGCCGGCTCAGGACCGCCGGCTCTCGACGCGCACCTTCCACAGGCTGGCCACGGCGGTGAGGGTCAGCGTGGCCACGATGACCAGCAGGGAGAGCCAGATGGGGATCTCCGGAACCGACGTCACGGGCTCACCGCCGTTGATGAACGGGACCTCGTTCACGTGCAGCGCGTGGAGGATGAGCTTCACGCCGATGAACAGCAGCAGGAACGCCAGCCCGTAGGACAGGTAGACCAGCCGCTGGAGCAGGCCGCCGATCAGGAAGTAGAGCTGGCGCAGCCCCATCAGCGCGAACACGTTGGCCGTGAACACGAGGTACGGCTCGTTGGTGAGCCCGTAGATCGCCGGGATCGAGTCCAGCGCGAACATCAGGTCGGTGACGCCGAGGGCCAGGACCACCAGCAGCATCGGGGTGATCATCCGCCGTCCACTCTCATGGGCCACCAGGCTGACCCCGTGCCACTCCTCGGTGACCGGGAAGTGCCTGCGGACGAAGCCCACCAGCCGGGGCTCCTCGTACTGCTCGTCCTCCTCGTCCGCCTCACGCGCCAGGTGGATGGCGGTCCACACCAGGAACCCGCCGAACAGGTAGAAGACCCAGCTGAACTGCTCGATGGCGGCGGCACCGACGAAGATGAACACCCCGCGCAGCACGAGTGCGAGCACGATCCCGATGAGCAGCGCGGTCTGCTGGTAGACGCGGGGGACCCCGAACCTGCTCATGATGATGATGAAGATGAACAGGTTGTCCACCGAGAGGGAGTACTCGGTGAGCCAGCCCGCGATGAACTCACCGCCGTACCGCGGCCCGCTGGTGACCCACACCCCCACACCGAAGGCCAGCGCGAGGGCCACGTAGAGCACCAGGTAGCGCGAGGCCTCCCGCATGCTCGGCTCGTGCGGGCGCCGGCCGATGATGAACACGTCGAAGAGCAGCACCCCCACCGTCGCGAGGATGGTGACGGCCCAGACGGTCGAGGAGACGTCCATCCCGGGAGCCCTACCGGCCGCCGAAGGGGACGCCGAGCTCGGCCAGCCTCGCCTCGCCGCCGTCGAGAGCGGTGAGCACCCACACCCCGTCGGGGGTGAGGGCGAAGGTGTGCTCGTAGTGCGCCGCCCGGCTGCCGTCGGTGGTGACCACCGTCCAGTCGTCCTCCAGCAGCACGGTCTCGTGGGTGCCGAGGGTCACCATCGGCTCGACCGCCAGCGCCAGCCCGGGCACCAGCCGGGGACCGCGTCCGGGCCGGCCGACGTTCGGGACGTTGGGCGGCATGTGCATCCGGGAGCCGATGCCGTGGCCGACGTAGTCCTCGAGGATGCCGTAGCCGCCGCTCGCGCGGACGTAGGTCTCCACGGCGTGGGAGATGTCGGTGACCCGGCCGGAGATCCGGGCCGCGGCGATGCCCCGCCACAGCGACTCCTCGGTCACCGCCATCAGGGCCAGCAGGTCTCCGGACACGGTGCCGACCGCGACGGTGACGGCCGCGTCGCCGTGCCAGCCGTCGACGATGGCGCCGCAGTCGATCGAGACGAGGTCGCCGTCCAGGAGCACCCGCTCACCGGGGATCCCGTGGACGACCTCGTCGTTGACCGAGGTGCAGATCGACCCGGGGAAGCCGTGGTAGCCCAGGAACGACGGCGTCGCACCGGCCGAGCGGATGGCGTCCTCCGCGATCGCGTCCAGCTCGCCGGTGGAGACCCCGGGGCGGACCGCGGCGCGCAGCAGCTCCAGGGTCCTGCCCACGACCAGCCCGGCTCGTCGCATGGCCAGGATCTGCTCGGGGGACTTGATCTCCACCCCGCGGTCCCGCAGGGCCACCGGTCAGCTCTCGGGGATCACGTCGAGGGCGGCGAAGATCCGGTGGGTGACCTCGTCGACGTCGCCGAGGCCGTCGATCTCGACCAGCAGGTCGCGGCGCCGGTACACGTCGATCAGCGGGGCGGTCTGCTCGGCGTACACCTCCTGACGACGCCGGATGACCTCCTCGGTGTCGTCGGCGCGGCCCTCGGTCCGCGCCCGGGCCAGCAGCCGCTGGACGAGCTCCTCGGGGTCGACGGTGAGCACGACGACCGCGTCGAGGCGGTGCCCGGTGGCCTCGACCATCTCGTCGAGCTCCTGCACCTGGGCGAGGGTCCGCGGGTAGCCGTCGAGCAGGAACCCACGCTCCGCGTCCGGCTCGGCGATCCGGTCGCGCACCATCAGGTTGGTGACCTCGTCGGGGACGTACTCCCCGGCGTCCATGTACCGCTTGGCCTGCTGGCCCAGGGGGGTCCCCTGGGAGACGTTGGTGCGGAAGATGTCTCCGGTGGAGATCGCCGGGATGCCGAAGTGCTCGGCCACGAACCTGGCCTGGGTGCCCTTGCCCGCCCCGGGCGGGCCCATGATGAGGAGGCGCATTACCGCAGGAACCCTTCGTAGTTGCGCTGCTGAAGCTGGCTCTCGATCTGCTTCACCGTATCCAACGCGACACCGACCATGATCAGCAGGGAGGTGCCACCGAAGGGGAAGTTGCTGTTGGCGTTGACCAGGACGAACGCGATCAGCGGGAGCAGCGCCACCGTGCCGAGGTACAGGGCGCCGGGCAGCGTGATCCGCGCCAGCACGTAGGCGAGGTACTCCTCGGTCGGTCGGCCGGCCCGGATGCCCGGGATGAAGCCGCCGTACTTCTTCATGTTGTCGGCGACCTCCTCGGGGTTGAAGGTGATCGAGACGTAGAAGTAGGTGAAGAACACGATCAGCAGGAAGAACCCGATCATGTAGAGCGGGTGGCTGCCGCGCACAAGGTAGTCGTTGACCCACCGCACCCAGACAGAGTCGCTGTTCTGGTTGAACTGGGCCGCCAGCGCCGGCAGGTACATCAGCGAGGAGGCGAAGATCACCGGGATCACGCCGGCCTGGTTGACCTTCAGCGGGATGTACGTGGAGCTCCCGCCGAACATCTTGCGGCCCACCATCCGTCGGGCGTACTGGACCGGGATCCGCCGCTGACCCTGCTCCATGAAGATGACGGCCGCCACGACGACCAGGCCGACCGCGATCACCAGCGCGAACACCAGCCACCCCTGGGCCTTCTGGACCGCCCACATGGAGGAGGGGAAGCCGGAGATCACCTGGGTGAAGATCAGCAGCGACATCCCGTTGCCGATGCCCCGCTCGGTGATCAGCTCTCCCAGCCACATGATGACCGCCGTGCCGGCGGTCATGGTGACCACCATGACCAGGAAGGTGACCATCCTGTCGTCGTAGAGCAGGCTCTGCTGGCAGCCCTGGATCAGCCCGCCGGAGCGGGCCAGGGCGACGATCCCGGTCGCCTGGAGCAGCGCCAGGCCCAGGGTGAGGTAGCGCGTGTACTGGGTGATCTTGGTCTGCCCCGCCTGCCCCTCCTTCTTCAACGCCTCCAGGCGAGGGATCACCACCACCAGCAGCTGCAGGATGATCGAGGCGGTGATGTAGGGCATGATGCCCAGCGCGAAGATGGTGAGCTGCAGCAGCGCGCCACCCGAGAAGAGGTTGATCAGGGTGTAGAGCCCGTTGTTCTCGACCGTGTTGAGGCAGGACTGCACGTTGGCGACGTTGACGCCGGGGGCCGGGACCTGCGAACCGAGCCTGAACAGCGCGATGACGAACACCACGAAGAGCAGCTTGCGTCGCAGGTCCGGAGTGCGGAAAGCGTTGGCGAACGCGCCTAGCACGACATCCTCTTTCTCGGGGCGGGCGGAGGTCCCGACCGCCGGTGGGAGCCGCCTTGCGGCGGGCCGGCAAAGACCCGGGGAAGCCTAACAGGGGGGGTGCAGCGCCCCGGAGGCGTGGCGAGGGGCGCGCGCCCCCGGGCCGTGGGCCCGGGTGGCACGCGCCCCTCGTCGCGGCTCACAGCTGCGTGACGGAGCCGCCGGCAGCCTCGATCTTCTCCTTGGCCGCGGCGGAGAACGCGTGGGCGCTCACCTGGCAGGCGGCGGACAGGTCGCCGTGGGCCAGCACCTTCACGCGCTCGTCCTTGCGGACCGCGCCCTTGGCGACCAGGTCCTCGACCGTCACCGGGCCGCCCTCGGGGAAGAGCTCCCCGATGCGGCCCACGTTGACGACCTGGAACTCCACCTTGAAGGGGTTCTTGAACCCCTTCAGCTTCGGCAGCCGCATGTGGATGGGCATCTGACCGCCCTCGAAGGCGGCAGGCACCTGGTTGCGGGCCTTGGTGCCCTTGGTCCCGCGGCCGGCGGTCTTGCCCTTGGAGGCCTCACCGCGACCGACGCGGGTCTTGGAGGTCTTCGCGCCCGGCGCGGGGCGCAGGTGGTGCAGCTTCAACGTCATGGCGTCAGTCGCCTTCCTGAATCAGCTCGACCGACACCAGATGACGCACGGTGTGGACCATGCCCCGGATCTCCGGGCGGTCCTCCTTCACCACCGTGTCACCGATGCGCTTGAGGCCGAGGGAGCGCATGGTCTCGCGCTGGTTGGCCTTGCAGCCGATCGTGGACTTCTTCTGCTGGACCTTCAGCCGAGCCATCAGACCGCACCCCCCACCGGGGCGGCCGGGGCCTGGGTCTCGGCGCGCGCCTTGAGCAGGGCCGCAGGGGCGACGTGCTCGACGGGCAGGCCGCGGCGGGCGGCGACGGCCTCCGGCTCCTCCAGCATCTTCAGCGCCTCGACGGTGGCGTGGACGATGTTGATCTGGTTGGAGGAGCCGAGGGACTTGCTCAGCACGTCGTGGATCCCGGCGCACTCCAGCACCGCACGCACCGGGCCACCGGCGATCACGCCGGTACCGGGCGCGGCCGGACGCAGCAGCACCACGCCCGCGGCCTTCTCCCCCTGGACCGGGTGCGGGATGGTGCCCTGGACGCGCGGCACCCGGAAGAAGTGCTTCTTGGCCTCCTCGACGCCCTTGGCGATGGCCGCGGGCACCTCCTTGGCCTTGCCGTAGCCGACACCGACCATGCCCTCGCCGTCACCGACGATCACCAGGGCGGTGAAGCTGAAACGTCGACCACCCTTGACGACCTTGGCGACTCGGTTGATCGCGACGACGCGCTCGATGTAGGCGGTCTTGTCAGCACCCTGGCCACCACGACGGTCGTCGCGGCCACCCCGGCGCTCGCCACCCGAGCGCTGTCCGCGCTGGGCTCCGCTCATGAGACTTTCCTCTTCTCTCTCTGCGTATCTATCGCGTGGGTCAGAAGGACAGGCCGCCCTCCCGGGCGGCGTCCGCGAGGGCCGCGATGCGGCCGTGGTACTTGTTGCCGGCGCGGTCGAACACCACGCCCTGGACGCCGGCCGCCTGGGCCCGCGCCGCCACCAGCTCGCCGACCTTCTTGGCCTTGGCGGTCTTGTCCCCGGACAGCGCACGCACGTCCGCCTCCATCGAGGAGGCCGACACGAGCGTCCGGCCGACCTGGTCGTCGACCACCTGGACGGTGATGTGCTTGGCCGACCGGGTGACCACCAGGCGCGGACGCTCGGCCGTGCCGGCGATCTTCTTGCGGCCGCGCTTCTGACGGCGCAGCCGCGACTGGATGCGCGCGGCCGTGTGCTTGTGCTGCTTGAGCGAGATAGCCATGGGTCTACTTTCCAGCCTTTCCGACCTTGCGGCGGATGTGCTCGCCGGCGTACCGCACGCCCTTGCCCTTGTAGGGCTCGGGCTTGCGCAGCTTGCGGATGTTGGCGGCCACCTCACCGACCAGCTGCTTGTCGATGCCCTGGACACCCAGCCTGGTGGTCCCGTCCACGGTGAACGTGATGCCGTCGGGGGCGTTGACGGTGATCGGGTGGGAGTACCCGAGCTGGAACTCCAGCTGGGTCGGGCTCTTCGACAGGACGCGGTAGCCCACGCCGACGATCTCGAGCCGCTTCTCGTAGCCCTCGGTCACCCCGACGACCATGTTGTTGATCAGGGTGCGCGTCAGCCCGTGCAACGAGCGTGACAGCCGCTCGTCGTCGGGACGCCTGACCTCCAGGAGGCCGTCCGCACCGCGCTCGACGATGATCGGCGCGGCCACCTGGTGGCTCAGCGTGCCCTTGGGGCCCTTGACGGTCACCAGGCTGTCGTCGATCACGACGTCGACCCCGGACGGGACCGCGATCGGAAGCCTGCCAATGCGCGACATGCTCGTATCTCCTTCGCCGGTTCTCGCGGCTTACCAGACGTAGGCGAGGACTTCCCCACCCACGCCCTTCTGGTTCGCCTGGCGGTCGGTCAGCAGTCCCTGGCTCGTCGAGATGATCGCGACGCCCAGGCCGCCGAGCACCTTGGGCAGGCCCGTGTGCTTGGCGTAGACCCGCAGGCCCGGCTTGCTGATCCGGCGGACGCCCGCGATGGAGCGCTCCCGGCTGCGGCCGTACTTGAGGGTGATGGTGAGGGTCTTGCCGATCGCGGGCGAGCCGTCGGGGGTGGTGTTGTCGGACACCTCGTAGGAGGTGATGTACCCCTCCTGCTTGAGGATCTGCGCCACCCCCTCCTTGAGCTTGCTGTACGGCATGGACACCGCGTCGTGGTACGCCTGGTTGGCGTTGCGCAGACGGGTGAGCATGTCTGCGATCGGGTCAGTCATCGTCATGGCCGTGGGGCCCTTTCTCGTGGCGGTTTCCGTCGAGGACGTCTCGGCGGACCTGCCGCAATCTCGTGTGGTTCGGGTGGGTTACCAGGAGGACTTGGTGACGCCGGGCAGCTCGCCCCGGTGCGCCATCTCCCGCAAGCAGATCCGGCACAGGCCGAACTTGCGGTAGACGGCCTTCGGTCGGCCGCAGCGCTGGCACCGCGAGTAGCCGCGGACTGCGAACTTCGGCTTGCGTGCGGCCTTGACCCTCAGCGCGGTTTTCGCCATGTCAGTTCTCCTTGAACGGGAAGCCGAGCTGCTTGAGCAGCGCGCGGCCCTGGTCGTCGGTGGTCGCGGTGGTGACGACGGTGATGTCCATGCCCCGCTGCCGGTCGACCCTGTCCTGGTCGATCTCGTGGAACATCACCTGCTCGGTGAGCCCGAAGGTGTAGTTCCCGCGTCCGTCGAACTGCTGGGGCGAGAGCCCGCGGAAGTCACGGATCCGCGGCAGCGCGAGGCTGAGCAGCCGGTCCAGGAACTCCCACATCCGGTCACCACGCAGCGTCACGTGGGCGCCGATCGGCATCCCCTCGCGCAGCTTGAACTGCGCGATCGACTTGCGGGCCCGGGTCACCATGGGCTTCTGGCCGGTGATGACGGTCAGGTCGCGGATGGCACCCTCGATGAGCTTGGAGTCCCGGGCCGCCTCCCCGACGCCCATGTTGACCACGATCTTGACCAGACCGGGCACCTGCATCACGTTCGCGATGTCGAACTCGCTGCGCAGCGCAGGCACGATCTCCTCGCGGTAGCGCGTCTTCAGCCGGGGCTGCACCGGCGCGGTGGTGGTCTCGCTCATGCTCAGATGTCCTTCCCGGTCTTGCGGGAGACGCGGACGCTGCGCCAGCCGGCGTACGTCGAGCCGTCCGGGCGCCGCTTGAGCACCTCCTCGCGGCGGTAACCCACCCGGGTCACGCCGTCACCCTCGACGAGCATCACGTTGGAGACGTGGATCGGCGCCTCGGTGGTGATGATGCCCCCGGTGTTGCCCGCCCGGCCGCCCTGGTCGACGACCTTGGTGTGCTTCTTCACCCGGTTGACCCCCTCGACGATCACCCGCTGCTCCTCGCGGAGCACCTGGATGACCTTGCCCTGGGCGCCCTTGTCCTTGCCGGCGATCACCTTCACGGTGTCGCCCTTCTTGATACTCATCGTCTTCTTCCCAGACATGCTCAGACCACCTCCGGCGCGAGCGAGATGATCTTCATGAACTTCTTCTCGCGCAGCTCGCGGCCCACGGGGCCGAAGATGCGGGTCCCGCGCGGCTCGCCGTCGTTCTTGAGGATCACCGCGGCGTTCTCGTCGAAACGGATGTAGGAACCGTCGGGCCGGCGGCGCTCCTTGGCGGTGCGCACCACGACGGCCTTGACGACGTCGCCCTTCTTGACGTTGCCTCCGGGGATCGCGTCCTTGACGGTGGCCACGATGATGTCGCCGATTCCGGCGTAGCGGCGCCCGGAGCCGCCGAGCACCCGGATGCACAGGATCTCCTTGGCACCGGTGTTGTCGGCGACCTTCAGCCGCGACTCCTGCTGGATCATTTCGCCCTCTCCAGGATCTCCACGACGCGCCAGCGCTTGGTGGCCGACAGCGGCCGGGTCTCCATCACCAGCACCCGGTCGCCCACCCCGCAGTCGTTGGACTCGTCGTGCGCCTTCAGCCGGGAGGTGCGTCGCATGACCTTGCCGTACAGGGCGTGCTTGACCCGGTCCTCGACGGAGACCACGACGGTCTTGTCCATCTTGTCGCTGACGACGATGCCCTCGCGGACCTTGCGGGCGCTGCGCTGGGGGTTCTCGGTGTGGTCGCTCATGCCTCGGCGCCTTCCTCGTTCGCGCCCGGCGCCGTCCGGATGCCGAGCTCCCGCTCGCGCACCACGGTGTAGATCCGGGCGATGTCCTTCTTGACCGTGCGGAGGCGGCCGTGGCTCTCCAGCTGGCCGGTGGCCGCCTGGAAGCGCAGGTTGAACAGCTCCTCCTTGGCCTCCCGGAGCTTGGCCTCCAGGTCGACGTTGTTCAGCTCGTCGAGCTCGTGAGCCAGTGTCATCAGAACTCACCTGCCTCACGGGTGATGAAACGGCACTTCATGGGGAGCTTGTGCATCGCGCGGCGCATCGCCTCGCGGGCGACGTCCTCGGAGACACCGGACAGCTCGAACATCACCCGACCGGGCTTGACGTTGGCGATCCACCACTCCGGTGAGCCCTTGCCTGAGCCCATCCGGGTCTCGGCGGGCTTCTTGGTCAGCGGGCGGTCGGGGTAGATGTTGATCCACACCTTGCCACCACGCTTGATGTGGCGGGTCATCGCGATACGGGCCGACTCGATCTGCCGGTTGGTCACGTAGTGGCCTTCGACCGCCTGGATCCCGTAGTCGCCGAAGGCGAGCTTGGTGCCGCCCTTGGCCGCACCGGTCCGCTTCGGGTGGTGCTGCTTGCGGTGCTTGATACGACGGGGCATCAACATGGTGCTCAGCCCTCCTGTCCGCTGCTCGCCTCGGCCGGCTCGGCGGGGGCCGCGGCCGGCTCGGCCGGGGTGTCGGTGCGCGCGGTCATGGTGCCGCGGTTGGGCCGCTCGCCACCCCGCG
>NZ_DAOMFK010000089.1:0-12591 GCF_035429765.1 Nocardioides sp.
CGGCGCGGCTCGAACAGGTCGGGGGCGTGCGAGCGCGGCGGGGGCAGGTGCCCGAGTCCGTCCGTGCGCACCAGGTGCACCAGGGTCGCGGTGAGGCCCCCGAGGAGGGCCACGACGAGGGCGATCAGCAGGATGGTCATGGCAGAAAGTCTGCGCTGTGCGTGATCCTGCCACCAGTGGCAGGAATGACCTTCTGCATTGATTTCCTGCCATTCACTGGGCAGGGTGAGGTCATGCGCACCATCCGAAGCGTCGCGGTCGTGGTCCAAGACGGCGCCGAGCCGTTCGGGCTCGGAGCGATGTGCGAGGTGTGGGCCGAGCCCTTCCACCCCGAGGACCAGAACCCGGTCTTCGACTTCCGCGTGGTGACCCCCCGGCCCGGCCGGGTGCGGGGGGCCTCCGGGTACGACCTGGTCGTCGAGCACGGGCTCGACGCGGCGCGGGGCGCCGACCTGGTCTGCGTGTCGCCGAAGCGGGACTTCCTGGACCCCTCTCCCGAGGTGGCCGACCTGGTCCGGCAGGCCCACGCCGAGGGGGCGTTCGTGTTCGCCCACTGCACGGCGGCCTTCGTGCTCGGTGAAGCGGGCCTGCTGGACGGCCGGCGCTGCACCACCCACTGGCGTCACGTCGACACCCTCGCCCGACGACACCCACGGGCGGACGTCGACCCGGACGTCCTCTACGTCCAGGACGGAACGGTCATCACCGGGGCCGGCTCCGCGGCCGGACTGGACGCGGCGCTGCACCTGATGCGCGCGCAGTTCGGGGCCCGGGCCGCGGCGGCGGCGGCCCGGCGGATGGTGGTCCCGCCGCACCGCGACGGCGGGCAGGCGCAGTTCATCGCCCGGCCGGTGCCGGAGTGCGACGCGGAGACGCTGGGCCCCCTGCTCGCCTGGATGCTGGAGAACCTCCACGGGGACCTCAGCGTCGAGGAGCTGGCGCGGCGCACGCACCTCTCCCCCCGCACCTTCGCCCGCCGGTTCCGTGCCGAGACCGGCACCACGCCGCACAGCTGGGTCGTGGGCCAGCGGCTGCGGGCCGCTGAGGAGCTGCTGGAGCGGACCGACCAGCCCGTGGACCGGATCGCGGCCGACGTGGGGTTCGGCAACGCCGCCGCGCTGCGCCACCACTTCACCCGCAGCCGGGGCGTGAGCCCGCAGCAGTACCGGCGTCAGTTCGCCTGCTGATCCCCGCGGCGGCTTCACCACTCCGCCCCCGACTGCCGCGGGGTTGTGGGCTCGCCCCCGACTGCCGCGGGGTTGTGGCTATCTGCACCGGCGTGTCGCGGCCGCAGAGCGACAACAACCCCGCGGCAGTGGGGCACAGCGGAGCGTGACGGCCCATTGGTGTGGTGACGCCCGCCACGGGGAACAATGCCACCATGATCATGCGGGTGGGCCTGACCGGGGGAGTGGCCTCGGGGAAGAGCACCGTCTCGGCGATGCTCACCGAGCTCGGCGCGGTGGTGATCGACGCCGACGTGCTGGCGCGGGAGGTCGTCGCCCGCGGCACCGAGGGTCTGGCCGAGGTGGTCGCCGCCTTCGGCCCCGGGGTGCTCACGCCGGACGGGGAGCTCGACCGCGCTGCGATGGGGGCGCTGGTGTTCGCCGACGAGGCCCACCGGCGCCGGCTGGAGGCGATCATCCACCCGCGGGTGCGGGCGCGGGCCGCGGAGCTGGAGCAGGCCGCTCCCGACCACGCCGTCGTGGTGCACGACATCCCGTTGCTGGCCGAGACCGGTCAGGCGGGCGACTTCGACGCGGTGGTGGTCGTGGACGTCCCGGTGACCACCCAGCTGGACCGGATGGTCTCGTTGCGGGGGATGACGCCGGAGGCGGCCCAGGCCCGGGTGGCGGCCCAGGCCAGCCGCGAGGAGCGGGCCGGCGTGGCGACGTACCTCATCGAGAACACCGGCAGCGTCGAGGACCTCCGACGGACGGTGGCGGGGGTCTTCGAGTCACTGCAACGGGCGGCGGCCGCCCGCTGAGGAGGCGAACCGACGCGTCAGGCGGCCAGGTCCGGGTCGGCGAAGCGGCGCAGCGTCGCCAGTGCCTCCCGCTCCAGCTGACGCACCCGCTCGGCGGAGATGCCGTGCTTGGCGCCGATGTCGGCCAGCTTGTGCTGGCGCCCGTCGACCAGGCCGTAGCGGGCCCGGATGATGTCGGCCACCCGGTCGTCCAGGCGTGAGACGAGGGCGTTGAGCCGGTCCCGCGACTCCACGTCGAGCACGGTCAGGTCCGGGCTCGGGGTGGTCTGCTGGGCCATCAGGTCGCCCAGCGAGGTGTCTCCGTCCTCGTCGACCGGGGTGTCCAGGCTCACGTGCTCGCGACCCCAGGCCATCAGGTCCAGCACCCGCTCGACGTCCATGCCGAGCTCCACCGCGATCTCGTGCGGCTCGGGGTCGCGGCCCAGCTGCCGCTCGAGGGTCCGCCGGGCGCCGCCGATCTGGTTGAGCTCCTCCACGACGTGCACGGGAAGCCGGACCACCCGAGCCTGCTGGGCGATGCCGCGGGTGATCGCCTGACGGACCCACCAGGTCGCGTACGTGGAGAACTTGTACCCCTTGGTGTAGTCGAACTTCTCCACCGCGCGGATCAGCCCGGTGTTGCCCTCCTGGATCAGGTCGAGCATCGGCATCTGGGCGCGGCCGTACTTGCGCGCGATCGACACCACCAGCCGGAGGTTCGCGGTGATGAACGTGTCCACGGCCCGGCGGCCCTCCTCGGCGAGCCACTCGAGCTCCTCCTGGGTGGCTCGGCCCGGGGCTCCGCCCTTGCGGCGCCCGACCCGGCCCTCGGCGAGCAGGTGCTCGGCCATCAGACCAGCCTCGATGGTCTTGGACAGCTCGACCTCCATGGCAGCGTCGAGCAGAGGGTTGCGCGCGATCTCGTCGAGGTACAGCCCGACGCTGTCGCGGCCCTCGATCTCTCGTGTCCCGGGGGTGGCCGTGCGGGTTGCCATGGGGGGTCCTTCCTCCTGCGTGTACCGGGTAGTACCCAATCCACGTCTGTGCAACGTCCCGGTTGTGCGGGGGATTCCCGACCGGTGTCGCGCCTACACCCTCCACAGACGTGCGAGGAGGCTCCGGAGTTGCCGTTGCCGGCAACTCTCAGGGAGTTCTCAGGGGCCGGCCAGGCCCAGCCGCTCCAGGATCCAGGCGAGCGAGAACGCCCTGTCGTGCCAGGCGTTGTAGCGGCCCGAGACGCCGCCGTGACCGGCCGCCATCTCCGTGCGCAGCAGGAAGTCGCGCCGGCCGACCGCAGTGGCCCGGAGCCGGGCCACCCACTTGGCCGGCTCCACGTAGAGCACCCGGGTGTCGTTCAGGGAGGTCTCGGCCAGGATCGGCGGGTAGTCGAGCGCCGCGACGTTGTCGTAGGGGGAGTAGCTGCGCAGGTAGTCGTACACCTCCGGGTCGCCTTCGGGGTTGCCCCACTCGTCGTACTCGGTGACCGTCAGCGGCAACGTGTGGTCCAGCATGCTGGTCAAGGCGTCGACGAAGGGAACACTGGCGGCGACCCCTGCGAAGAGCTCGGGCGCCAGGTTCACCGCCGCACCCACCAGGAGGCCTCCGGCGCTGCCGCCCTCGGCGACCAGCCGGTCCGGCGCGGTCCAGCCGGTGTCCACCAGGTGCCGGGCGCAGGCCAGGAAGTCGCTGAACGAGTTCTTCTTGCTCAGCTGTTTGCCCTGGTCGTACCACCGGCGGCCCATCTCCCCGCCGCCACGCACGTGGGCGATGGCGAACGCCCCGCCCCGGTCCAGCAGCGACAACCGGGGCACCGAGAAGTAGGGGTCCATCGACATCTCGTAGGCGCCGTAGCCGTACAGCAGAAGCGGAAGCGGGCCGCCGGTCGGGGCCCCGGCGCGGCACACCACCGAGATCGCGACCTGCTCCCCGTCGTCCGCGGTGGCCCACAGGCGGTGCTCCTCGTAGTCGTCGGGGTCGAAGCCGCCGAGCACCGGGGTGCGCCGCAGCAGGGTGAGCGTGCGGCCACGCACGTCGTAGTCGTAGACGGAGGCCGGCACCGCGAGCGTGGTGTAGCCCAGGCGCACCGTCGGCTGGTGGAACGACGGGTTGGCGCCGGCCCCGATGGTGCAGATCTCCCGGTCGAGCTCGACCAGGCGGTCGGCGGCCACCCCGGTCTCGTCCAGCTCCAGGACGCGCAGCCGGGTGAGCCCCTCGCTGCGCTGGTGGACCACGAGATGGGTGGCGAACGCGTCGACGTCCTCGAGCCGCACCGCGGGGTCGTGCGGCACGAGCGGGTCCCACTGCTCCACCGGCGTCGGGGCGATCGGGGCGGTGCCGATCTCGAAGTCGGCGCCGGTGGCGTTGTGGAGCACCACGAACACGTCCTGACCGGCGAGGACCGCGTGGTCCAGGGAGTACTCCACCCCCTCTCGCCGGGGGCAGAACAGCCAGAACCCCTCCTCGGGCCGGTGGAGGTCGAGGCAGTGGTACTCGGTGGTGGTCTTCGAGCCGGCCACCAGGAGCAGGAACCGGTCCGACCGCGTGCGGCCCACGCCCAGCCAGAACCGACCGTCCGGCTCGTGGAGGACCAGCTCGTCCTCGGCCTGGAGGGTGCCCAGGCGGTGCCGCCAGACCCGGTCGGGTCGCCAGGTGGCGTCCACCGTGGCGTAGTAGAACTCCCGGCTGTCCGCGGACCAGGTGGCGCCGCCGACCACGTCGGTCAGCTCGTCCTCGAGCAGCCGCCCGGTGCTGAGGTCCTTGACCCGCAGCGTGTACCGCTCGTCGCCGGTGGTGTCGACGGAGAACGCCAGCAGCCGCTCGTCCGGGCTCACCGCGGACCCGCCCAGGGAGAAGAACTCGTGGCCCTCGGCGAGCTCGTTGAGGTCGAGCAGCACCTCCTCCCCGGGAAGCGCCGGCTGCGAGGGGGCGCAGTGCTCGGCCGGTTGCGGGGGTGTCCAGTCGTCCTCCTCCCGGATCGGGACGCGGCAGCTCGCGCCGTACTCCCGGCTCTCGAAGCTGCGCCCGTAGTACCAGTGCCGCCGGTTGCGGGTGGGCACCGAGAGGTCGGTCTCCAACGTGCGCGCCTTGATCTCCTCGAAGATCCGGGCGCGCAGGTCCGCCAGGTGGCTGGTCCGCTCCTCGGTGTAGGCGTTCTCCGCCTCGAGGTACGCCATCACAGCGGGATCGTCCTTGTCTCGCAGCCAGTCGTACTCGTCCACCCGCACCCGCCCGTGGACCTCGGTGGTGACGGGGCGACGCTCGGCGATCGGAGGCTGCATGCCGGAAGACTAGACGCCGGCGCCCCCCTCGCCCGCCTCAACCGCGGGGTCCGGCTCACCGCTCCGGGCGTGGCGGCAGGCTCAGCGCGGGGTCGTCGGCACGGAAGGAGCGGACCGGACCCACGCCGGTCTGACGGGTCTCGAACCGGACGGTCACCACGCCGCGCCCCGAGCCCCACACCCAACCGGGGCCGAGGTCGGCGTGCAGGACGTCCATACCGGGGGAGAAGACCCGCGCGGCCTGCCGCGGCACCGGCTCCGGCGGGGCCGGCTCCTCCTCCCCGATCTCCCCGAAGAGATCCTCCTGGACCCAGTCGGCCAGTCCCGAGACACCGACGCCGAGCAGACGGACCCCGCCGGAGGTGTCCACCTCGGCCAGCAGCCCCCGCGCCAGCCGGGCCACGGTGCCGGCGCTGTCGGTCGGTGAGGGGAGGGTGGTGGACCTGCTCACCGTGGTGAAGTCGTGGAGACGCACCTTGATGGTCACCGTGCGGCCGGACAACCCGCTTCTGCGTAGCCGGGTGGCCACCTCGGTGGCCTGCCGGCCGAGGAGCCCCTCCATCAGCGACCGGTCGGTGAGGTCGGTGTCGTAGGTGCCCTCGACGCTGACCGACTTGGTCTCCCGCTCGGCGACCACCGGCCGGTCGTCCTCGGCGCGGGCCAGCGCGAACAGCCCCTGCCCGTGGGCTCGCCCCAGCAGCCGCACCAGCTCCTCGACGGAGACCGCCTCCAGGTCCGCCACGGTGTGGATCCCCGCGCGTCTGAGCCGTTCCGCGGTGGCCGGGCCGACGCCGGGGATGACCGTGACGTGCATCGGGCGGAGCAGGTCGCGCTCGGTTCCCCCGGGGACCACCACCAGTCCGTGCGGCTTGTCCAGGTCGCTGGCCACCTTGGCGATGAACTTCGACGTCCCGATCCCCACCGAGGCGGTCAGCCCGCCGGTCACCTCCGTCACCCGCTGCTGCAGGTCACGTCCCAGCGCGGTCACGGTCGGCACCTGGAGGTCGGGCAGGTCGGCGGAGGCGAGGTCGACGAACGCCTCGTCGAGCGACAGCGGCTCCACCAGGGGGGAGACCTCGCGCAGCAGACCCATCACGAGGTCGCTGGCCTCCCTGTAGGCGTGGAACCGACCGGTGAGGAAGGCCGCGTGCGGGCACCGGGCCCGAGCCTCGCGGGTCGGCATGGCGGAGCGGACGCCGTAGCGGCGGGCCTCGTAGGACGCGGTCGCGACCACTCCCCGGGCCCCCACCCCACCCACGACCACCGGCTTGCCGCGCAGCGACGGCTTGTCGCGCTGCTCGACCGCGGCGAAGAAGGCGTCGAGGTCCAGGTGCAGCACCGAGGCGGTCCGACGCATCAACGGCCCACCACCGACGGCATGCCCGCAACGTACCGGGTGCCACCGCCGGTGCGCCCACGCCGGCCACCTGTCGTCCACAGGTTCCCCCCGGTCGCGCCTTGTCCACAGCAGCCGCAGGTGGCCCAGCCGGACGGGGGTCGTGGAAGGCACAACTGACCCATGACAGGAGAACACGGCCCCACACTCGTCGCCCGGACCCCCGAGGACCTGCTGGCCATGGTCCCGGTGGTCCTCGGCTTCCACCCCCAACGGTCGCTGGTGATGCTGACCTTCGGCGGGCGGCAGTCCTTCCACGCCCGGGTCGACGTGCCCGACTCCGACCACGACGTGGCGCTGGTGACCGACCTGCTGCTTGGCCCGGCACTCCGGCACGAGGTCCGCTCGGCGGTCTTCGTGGTCTACGACCGCGACAGCCGGTTCACGCGGGCGGTGGCGCGCCGACTGGTGCGGGAGTTCCTCGCTCGGGGGATCGCCGTGGTCGACGTGCTGCTCGCTGACCGAGGACGCTGGTGCCGCTTCGAGGAGCGCCGATGGGGGCCTCGCGTCCCCTACGACCTCACCGACCACCCCTTCCACGCCGAGGCCGTCTGGCACGGCCTGGTCACCCACGACTCGCGTGCGGCGCTGGCCGCCTCCGTGGGTACCGACCCGGCCCGGCTCGCCGCGGTGTGCGCGTGCCTGCCCGCTCCCGGCGAGCGTTCCGTGGCAGTGGCAGGGGGTGCAGCTCCCGACGAGACGGGCTGGGCGGTGGCGACGCTGGACGCCGCGGTGCGTGAGGGGGTCGCCCTGGAGGCGCCGGACGCGGCCCGGATGCTCACAGCCCTCACTGATCTCGACGTCCGGGACGCGGTCTGGCGGCGGATGACCCGCGCGACCGCGCGCCAGCACCTGCGAGTGTGGACCGACCTGGTGCGCGCGGCTCCCGAGGGCATGGTCGCCGCGCCGGCCGTGCTCCTCGGCTTCGCCGCCTGGCTGGGCGGTGACGGGGCGCTGGCCTGGTGCGCTCTGGACCGTTGCCTGGCCGATGAGCCCTCGTACTCGCTCGGGCACCTGCTGGCGCGAGCGCTGTCCGACGCGGTTCCGCCGTCGCACTGGGAGGACGCGGGCGTCGGCGTCGTCCAGGACCGGCCCTGAGGTGTGTCCGGGTGCGCAGGGCTCTAGGGTTCCCTCATGGGCGAAGACGTGGAGGCACAGGAGTTCTCGCGGGCCGACCGCACCCGCCACCGCGAGAAGGTGCGACGCTGCCTGGACGTCTTCGAACGGATGCTGCGCGAGGCCCGCTTCGACACCGATGACCCGATGACCGGTCTGGAGGTGGAGCTCAACCTCGTCGACGAGCACGGGGACCCCGCTTTGAAGAACGCCGAGGCGCTGGCGGCCATCGCCGACCCCGACTTCCAGACCGAGCTCGGGCAGTTCAACATCGAGATCAACGTCCCGCCGGCCAAGCTCCGCGAGGGAGGGCTCACCGAGCTCGAGAGGAGCCTGCGGCGCAGTCTCAACGATGCGGAGACCAAGTCGGCCGCGGTCGGTGCCCACCTGGTGATGATCGGCATCCTGCCGACCTTGGCCGAGGGTCACATGGCCCCCAGCGCGATCAGCGCGAACCCCCGCTACCGGCTGCTCAGTGAGCAGATCCTCCAGGCCCGCGGCGAGGACATCTCCATCATGATCTCGGGCCACCACGAGCGCCTGACCACCACCTCCGAGACGATCCTGCCGGAGGCCGCCTGCACCAGCACCCAGCTGCACGTGCAGACCTCACCCGAGGACTTCGCGGCCTACTGGAACGCCTCACAGGTGATCGCCGGGGTCCAGCTGGCGCTCGGCGCGAACTCGCCGTACCTGCTCGGCAAGGAGCTGTGGCGCGAGACCCGCATCCCGCTGTTCGAGCAGGCCGCCGACACCCGGAGCGAGGAGCTGAAGGTCCAGGGCGTTCGCCCCCGGGTCTGGTTCGGGGAGCGGTGGATCACCTCGGTGTTCGACCTGTTCGAGGAGAACGTGCGCTACTTCCCGGCGCTGCTGCCGATCACCGACGACGAGGACCCGGCCGCCGTCCTGGAGGCCGGGGGCATCCCCGGACTGCACGAGCTGCGGCTCCACAACGGCACGATCTACCGCTGGAACCGGCCGGTGTACGACATCCAGGGGGGAGTTCCGCACCTCCGCGTCGAGAACCGGGTGCTCGCCGCGGGGCCGACGGTGGCGGACATGATGGCGAACGCGGCGTTCTACTTCGGACTGGTGCGCACGCTCGCCGAGCACGAGCGGCCCGTGTGGACGCAGATGTCCTTCAGCGCCGCCGAGGAGAACTTCCACACCGCCGCCCAGGAGGGGATCGAGGCCCAGCTCTACTGGCCCGGGCTGGGCCAGGTGGGAGCCACGGAGCTGGTCCTGCGTCGCCTGCTCCCTCTCGCCCACGAGGGCCTGGAGGCGTGGGGGGTGGACTCCAGCGAGCGCGAGCGGCTGCTCGGCATCATCGAGCAACGCTGCCTCACCGGCCGCAACGGCGCCGGGTGGTTCGTGAGCGCGATGGGGCGCCGAGCAGGTCAGCGGCGGTACGACGCGCTGCGCACGACCCTCCAGGAGTACCGCACCAACATGCACACCAACGAGCCCGTGCACACCTGGACCTGACCCGGGACCGCTCGCCGCACCGCTCAGCGCATCCGCAGCCGCAGCCACTCGCGACGCTGCCCGCTCCGCGGGTCGTACCAGCCCCGCTTGGTGACCACCACCAGCGTCAGCGGGACCCCGGCCTCGGCGTACGCGTGTCGGCAGGGCGCAAACCAGGCCGCTTCGAGGTCGTGCCAGGTGAGCTCGCCGGGCCGGGTCAGCCAGACCATCGGCACCCCGGGCCGCTCCCGTCCGCGCGCCAGCAGGGCGCCGACGACCTCGGTCCGCAGTGCGTCGTCCAGGCCGGCCCCGGGCTCGGCGTCGAGAGTCAGGTACGCCGACCCCGGATCCCCGAGGTGCAGCTGCCACGGGAAGCGCCGGCTCCGGTACCTCGTTCTCAGGCCGCCGACCACGTCCCGCAGCGCGCGAAGCAGCTCACGGGGGAGTGGCTCGACGGCTTCGGACACGGGTCCAGCCTGCCGGATCCGGGACGGGGCCGTGCCGCACGCTCCACAGGCTGCACACCCTCCCGCAATCGGATACGGTGCGCTTGGAGGCCCGCGGCGGGCCGACCGAGTGGAGGAGGATGGTCGATGGGGACCGTGGTGGTGGGCTACGTGATGAAGCCCGAAGGTGACGCGGCGCTGGATCGAGCGGTCGAGGAGGCGCGGTTGCGGGGCAGCAAGCTGATCGTGGTCAACTCGCACCGCGGGGGAGACGAGTTCGACGGGGCCGCCGCCCGAGAGGCCGACAAGGCCATGGACAAGGTCAACTCCGTCCTGCAGCAGGCCGGTGTGGACCACGAGGTCCGGCAGATGGTGCGCGGGTTCGAGCCCGCCGAGGACCTGGTCAGCATCGCGGAGGCCAACAACGCGGACCTGATCGTCATCGGGCTGCGCCGCAGGTCACCGGTCGGCAAGCTGATCCTGGGCAGCAACGCCCAGCGGATCCTGCTGGACGCGCACTGCCCGGTCCTCGCCGTCAAGGCGCCGGAGGCCTGACCGGGCCCCGCTCCGCGGGGCTCCACGGGGTTCCCGGTGCGGCAGGATGGGCCACATGGGCTTCCACATCGCCGGTGACCCGGCCGCCGACACGGTCCTGGACGACTCGCCGTTCGCGCTCCTCGTGGGGATGATGCTCGACCAGCAGTACCCGATGGAGCACGCCTTCCGGGGCCCGGCCAAGATCCTGGACCGGTTCGGCTCGCTGGACCCCATTCGCATCGCCGACGCCGATCCCGAGGCGTTCGCGGCCCTGTGCGCAACCCCGCCGGCGATCCACCGCTACCCCGGGTCGATGGCCCGCTGGGTGCAGGCGCTCGCCGCGACAGTTCGAGACGAGTACGACGGGGACGCGGCCAACCTCTGGTCAGGGGCCGCCACCGGTCGCGAGCTGCTCGGCCGGCTCAAGGGGCTGCCGGGCTTCGGCGCCCAGAAGGCGCAGATCTTCCTCGCTCTGCTCGGCAAGCAGCTCGATGTCCGGCCTCCGGGCTGGGAGGAGGCCGCCGGGGCGTACGCCCAGGAGGGGTACCGCTCGGTCGCCGACGTGGTGGACGCAGACTCCCTGCAGCGGGTGCGCGAGCACAAGAAGCAGCTGAAGGCCGCGCTCCGTCGCGGCTGAGACCGCAACCGGGCGTGGGGTGTCGGGACGCTACCGGGGGCGTGGCAGAATGACCACGCGGCTCTTGACGTCACCGGGCTCGGCCGCGCCCCCATGTCGTTTCACGAGAGGTGTTCGTGTCCTCGAACCCACGCAAGGTGTCCCCGGCGGCCGCCGCAGGCACCCGCAAGACCGCCACCGCACCCGCCCGGAAGGCGCCGGCGAAGAGGACGGCTCCCGCCACGAAGGCAGCGTCCGCCTCCAAGGCCGCCGGCACTCAGGCGCCCGCGAAGAGCGCCGCTCCGGCGAAGAAGGCACCTCCTGCCACGAAGGGCGCCGCTCCCGTGAAGAAGGCGGCTCCGGCCAAGAAGGCGGCGCCCGTGAAGAAGGCGGCGCCGGCCAAGAAGGCCGCTCCCACGAAGGTCGCCGCCGCGGCCGAGGCTCCCGCAGTGCAGGCGGCTGTCGTCGGCCCTGACGGCGCCAAGGTGCTGCCGGACATCGCCGACGAGGTGTTCGAGAAGGACCTCGCTGTCGACCCCACCATCAAGGAGGAGGAGCAGCAGGCGTTCGTGGTCTCCGAGGCCGACGACACCGACGAGCCCGAGCAGCAGGTCATGGTGGCTGGGGCGACCGCGGATCCGGTCAAGGACTACCTCAAGCAGATCGGGAAGGTGCCGCTGCTCAACGCGGAGATGGAGGTCGAGCTCGCCAAGCGGATCGAGGCCGGCCTCTTCAGCGAGGAGAAGCTCGCCAAGGGCGGCAAGCTCAGCCCCAAGATGGCCGAGGAGCTCGAGTGGATCGCCGAGGACGGGCGGCGCGCCAAGAACCACCTGCTCGAGGCCAACCTCCGCCTCGTGGTCAGTCTGGCCAAGCGCTACACGGGCCGCGGCATGCTGTTCCTCGACCTGATCCAGGAGGGGAACCTCGGCCTGATCCGCGCCGTGGAGAAGTTCGACTACACCAAGGGCTACAAGTTCTCGACGTACGCCACCTGGTGGATCCGTCAGGCGATCACCCGCGCGATGGCCGACCAGGCCCGCACCATCCGCATCCCGGTGCACATGGTCGAGGTGATCAACAAGCTCGCCCGCGTGCAGCGCCAGATGCTGCAGGACCTCGGCCGCGAACCCACCCCGGAGGAGCTGGCCAAGGAGCTCGACATGACCCCGGAGAAGGTCATCGAGGTCCAGAAGTACGGCCGTGAGCCGATCTCCCTGCACACGCCGCTGGGTGAGGACGGCGACTCCGAGTTCGGGGACCTGATCGAGGACTCCGAGGCGATCGTGCCCGCCGACGCGGTGTCCTTCACGCTGCTGCAGGAGCAGCTCCACGCGGTGCTCGACACGCTCTCCGAGCGCGAGGCCGGCGTGGTGAGCATGCGCTTCGGCCTCACCGACGGCCAGCCGAAGACCCTGGACGAGATCGGCAAGGTCTACGGCGTGACCCGCGAGCGGATCCGCCAGATCGAGTCCAAGACGATGTCGAAGCTGCGGCACCCGAGCCGGTCACAGGTCCTGCGCGACTACCTGGACTGACCTCGGCGCCCCCACCACCTGAACCTGGCCGCCACCGCCTCGCACGTTCCTCGTGTCGCCCTCGCCGGCCCCAGGATCGTGAGTCGATGTCCAGGCCCGGGGCCGGGATGGATGGCGGGCGAGCGGGTCCTGAGAGAGCCACCGACCCCACTCGGGTGGTCAATCACCTTCGCCGTTCGCTCAGCGGCAGAAGGCGTAGACGACCAGGCCGTGGTCGACGCCGGGACCCCAGCCGAG
>NZ_DAOMFK010000090.1:0-12483 GCF_035429765.1 Nocardioides sp.
CGTTCCTCGGTCCGCTGCTGGTGCTGGTCGTCCAGGGCAACAAGTCCCCGTTCGTCCGCCGCAACGCCGTCGAGTCGCTGAACTTCCAGCTGTCGATGATGATCTACGCCCTGGTCTCCGCGTTGCTCATCCTGGTGCTGATCGGCTTCTTCCTGCTGCTGGCCGTCGGGGTGGCGTGGCTGGTCTTCACGATCATGGCGAGCGTCAAGGCGAGCAACGGCGAGGACTACCGCTACCCGCTGACGATCCGGATGGTGTCCTGACCCCGGTTCAGGGCAGCAGCGCGCGGACCACCGTGTCCGCGAGCAGGCGGCCCAGCGGCGTCAGCACCAGACGCGGGCCGGCGTGGGTCAGGAGGCCGCGCTCGACCAACGGCGGGACGGCGGCCCGCCCCCGGTCGTCGAGCACGTCGGTGGGAAGCCCCTCGCTCAGCCGGACCTCCAGCAGCACCCGCTCCACCCGCCTGGTCTCCGGGTCGAGCACCTCACGGGCCTGACCCGGGCTGCTCCCGGCCTCGAGCCGATCGGCGTACGCCGTGGGGTGCCGCACGTTCCACCAGCGGGTGCCGCCCACGTGGGAGTGGGCGCCCGGACCCAGCCCCCACCAGTGGCCCCCGGTCCAGTACAGCTCGTTGTGCCGGCACCTGGCTGCACTTGTGCGCGCCCAGTTGGACAGCTCGTACCACTCCAGGCCGGCCTCGGTGAGCAGCCGGTCCGCGCGCAGGTACTTGTCGGCGAGGTCGTCGTCCTCGGGAGCGGGCAGCGCGCCGCGTCGGACCGCCCGGGCCAGGGCCGTGCCCTCCTCGACCACCAGGGCGTAGGCCGAGACATGGTCGGGACGGCAGGCCAGAGCCGCTGCCAGCGAGGTCTCCCAGTCCGTCAGGCTCTCCCCTGGCGTGCCGTAGATCAGGTCCAGGCTGACCTGGTCGAAGCCGGCCTCCCTGGCCCAGGCGACCGCCTCCGGCACCCGCTGCGGGTCGTGGGAGCGGTCCAAGGTGGCCAGCACGTGCGGGACGGCCGACTGCATGCCGAAGGAGATGCGGGTGACCCCGTGCTCGTGCAGCCGACCCAGCGCCTCCGGGGTCACGCTGTCGGGGTTCGCCTCGGTGGTGACCTCGGCGCCCGGGGCCAGCCCCAGCTCCTCCGACACCGCGGCCAGCACCCGGCCGAGGTCGTCGGGGTCCAGGAGCGTGGGCGTGCCGCCACCGAAGAACACGGTGGAGGCCGGCGGGACCCGGTCGCCGAGCACCCGGCCGGCCAGCCGCACCTCCGCGAGGACGGCCTCGACGTACCGGCCCCGGGCGGTCCCGGGTGCCGAGCCCAGCTCGGCGGCGGTGTAGGTGTTGAAGTCGCAGTAGCCGCAGCGCACCGCGCAGAACGGCACGTGCACGTAGACGCCAAACGGGCGGGTGCCGAGCTCGGCCAGGGCCTGCTCCGGCAGCCGGCCGTCGGCGGGGACGGGTTCGCCGGCGGGGACGACGGAGGGCACCCGGGTATCCAAGCAGATCCCCGGGTGCCCTCCGGCTACGGCATCTCAGGCGTAGAAGGAGTCCAGGATGTCCTTGTAGTCCTTCTCGACCACGTTGCGCTTGACCTTCATCGAGGGGGTCAGCTCCCCGGACTCCACGGTGAGGTCGTGGTCGAGGATCTCGAACTTCTTGATGGTCTCCCAGCGGTTGAGCTGGCTGTTCAGCTCCTCGATGTAGCCCGAGACCATCTCCCGGCACTTGTCGGAGGTGACGATCGCGGAGTAGTCGCCGGCGACGTCGTTCTCCTTGGCCCACTCGGCGATGGCGTCCGGGTCGATGGTGACCAGCGCGACACAGAAGTTGCGCTCGTTGCCGAACACCATGAACTGGCTCGCGTAGGGGCACAGGGCCTTGAACTTGGACTCGATCAGCGGCGGGGCGATGTACTTCCCGCCGGAGGTCTTGAACAGCTCCTTGATCCGGCCGGTGATCCGCAGGTGGCCGTCCTCGTCGAGGTGGCCCTTGTCGCCGGTCCGCAGCCAGCCGTCCTCGGTGAGGGTGTTCGCGGTCTCCTCGGGCAGGTTGTGGTAGCCGTCCATCACGCCGGGGCCCTTGATCAGGATCTCGTCGCCGTCGCCGAGCATGACCTCGCTGCCGATGAAGACGGGGCCGACCGAGCCGAACTTGTACTGGTCCGGGAGGTTGACGAAGGAGCCGGCGGAGGTCTCGGTCAAGCCGTAGCCCTCGAGGATGACGATGCCCGCCGCGTGGAACCACTCGGCGATGTCACGGTTCAGCGCAGCGGCACCGGAGATGAAGAAGCGCACCCGACCGCCGAAGCGCTCCCGCACCTTGGCGAAGACCAGCTTGTCGAAGATCCGGTGCTGCACGCCGAGCAACGCCGGCACCGACTGACCCTCGCGCTTGAGCTTGTCGACCTTGAGGCCGACGTCGAAGGCGCGGTTGAAGAGCTTCTCCTTCAGTCCGCCCTCCGCCTGCTGCATCAGCACGATGCGGTTGTGGGCCTTCTCGAAGATCCGCGGCGCCGCGCCCATGAACGTCGGCTTCACGACCGCGAGGTTGTCCACGATCCGTTCGACCCGGCCGTCGATGGCGGTCGGGAACCCGACCGCGAGCTGGGTCGACAGCAGGACCTTGCCGAAGGAGTGCGACATGGGCAGCCACAGGAACTGCAGGTCGTCCTCGGAGAGGATGTCGCGCACGTCGATGGCGGTGCCCTCGTAGACCCACGAGCTGTGGCGCAGCCGTACGCCCTTGGGCCGGCCGGTGGTCCCGGAGGTGTAGATGAGGGTCGCCAGGTGGTCGGGCTCGATCGACGCGGCGGTCTCCTCGATGATGCCCGGGTGATCGGCGAGGTACTTCTCCCCCAGCTGGCTCAGGTCGTCCAGGCCGATCACCCAGTCACCGTCGGTGGTGCCGTCGAAGGTGACCACCTTGTCCACCAGCGGCAGCTCGGGGCGACTGGCGCGCAGCTTGGCGATCTGGGTGTCGTCCTCGGCGAAGACCACCCGGCACTCGGAGTCACTGAGGATGTAGCAGGTGTCCTCCTCGATGGTGCTGGGGTAGACGGTGGTGGTCGCGGCACCCGAGCACATGATGGCCAGGTCGGCGAGGATCCACTCGAAGCGGGTGTTGGACACGATGCCGACGCGCTGCTCAGGCTCGACCCCGAGCGCCATCAGCCCCGCGGCCAGGCGCGAGACCCGCTCGCCGGTCTCCGCCCAGGTCACCGACTCCCAGGTCTCGTCCGCGGTCGGGTACCGGTAGGCCTCCTTGTGCGGAGACTTGGTCACGCGCTCGAAGAACTGCACGGCGACGTTGGGCAGCATCGTCTCGACGAAACTGGTGTCCGGGCTGCTGGACATGTGACTCCCTGCTCTCGGGGCGCGACGGCGTCGCGGCGGATCTGAACGCTCGATGGCAGTAACTTAGATCACAAGGTTACGGGTCGGTAGCCGCGACCGGCATTTGGCGGGCCTCCGCGGCCCGTCTCCCCGGGTCACAGCCCCTTGTTGAGCTCGTCCACGTCGATGGCCGGGTGGTGGTGGTGGCTGGCCAGCTGGACGTAGGTCCGGGCGAGCTGGTCCTTCCCCGCGCCGAGGACCGCACCGACCCGACCCAGGTCGTCGACCAGCTCCTCGGCGGGCACCTTGCCCACCAGCAGCCGCCAGAGTGCCTCCTCCACGGCGTTGAAGGCGACCTGGATCTCGTCGATCCCGAACCCGGCCAGGTACCGGTCGCGGGCGACCTCGTCGGCGTGCTCGATGATGCGTAGCGGCGAGGACAGGCGCAGGCTCTCGATGACCGCGTCGACCAGGGCCTGAACGCGCGTACGGGTGAACTCGGTTCCCCCCGCCCCGTAGTGGAGCAGGCGGGCCTGCTCGACGGCCGACGTCGCCTCGGAGACGACCTGGTCGGCGTGGGGCTGGATACGGTCCGCGACGTTCATCCTCAGGTCCCTTCGTCGGTCGTGGGCCTCGCCAGGCCCGCGTCCCACGGTAGCCACCGCACGCGGGACACCTGCAGCCGCCTCACCCGGACCGGCGCAGGAACCGTTCCACCCTGGCGCGCGGGGAGGCCGCCAGGTTCTCCACCACCTGCAACCGGGGCAGCAGCCGGGGCTCGGTGGTGACCGCCCGGAACATCAGCCCCACGGTGACCCCGTGGCCCGGACGGTGCACCACCTCGATCTCGTCACCGGCCTCGAGCAGCCCCTCCTCGACGACCCGCAGGTACGCGCCGGGACGGCCCTCGGCCGCGAAGCGCTTCACCCAGCCACGGTTGTCGAAGCCGGACGCCCCCATCCAGCCCTTGAAGTCGTTGCAGGGGATCCGGACCGAGGCCACCTCGACCACGGCGGACCCGACCCGCCACCGCTCGCCCACCTCGGCCTCGTTGAGGTCGAGCCCGGTCGTGGTCAGGTTCTCACCGAACTGGCCGTCGCGCAGCGGCGCGCCGAGCAGCTCCGACCAGCGGTCCAGGTCCTCCCGCGCGAACGCGTAGACGGCCTGGTCGACGCCGCCGTGGTGCCGGGTGTCGCTGACCTCGTCGCCGTCCAGCCCCAGCGTGGTGGCCAGCACCGCACCGTGCACCGGCTCCTTGGCGATCGAGGTGCGGCCCAGCTCGGCGTACGCAGCGGGACGCGGTCGTCCGACGTGGACGCTCAGGACGCGGGCGGGACCAGGCACCCGCCCAGTCTCCCAGCCGGGCGGCGGCGGGCGCGACGGGTTTTGCGTCTCCCGGCGTCTCTCCTCGTCGCCCCGCCGCTAGGCTCGGCTTCCATGCGAGCCGGCGCCCTGATGGAGGACTACCCGTCGGTGGACGTGTCCGCGCCCGCCGCCGACGCGGTGCGGATGATCGGCATCGAGGGTCGCCCCGCGGTCCTGGTGCTCTCCGACGGGCGTCCGCGGACCGTGCTCCCCGGCTCCCAGGTGCTCAACTTCTTGATCCCGGGCTACCTGCAGGAGGACCCGTCACTGGTCAAGGTGTACGGCGAGGACGCCGCGAACCACTGCGCCGCCAGGCTCGAGGGCCGCACGGTCGGCGACCTGCTTCCTGCCCACCGGCGGGTGGAGCTGCCCGCGGTCGCCCCGACCGCGACCCTGATGGAGTGCGCAGCGGTGATGGCCAAGCTGCACAGCCCGCTGCTGGTCGTGGTGTCGGACGACGGCGCGGTGGTCGGCGCCATCACCGCCTCGCGTCTCCTCGGCGCCCTGATCGCCTGAGCCGCCATGCCGTTCGGTGAGACCGCCGCGCTCGCGATCTTCGTGGGCGCCTACGTCCTGATCGCCACCGAGCGGATCCACCGCGTCGCCGCGGCGCTCGGGGGGGCCGCCCTGATGCTGCTGCTGCAGCTGACCGACGGCCACGCCGCGTTCTACTCCGAGCACGCGGGGATCGACTGGAACGTGATCTTCCTGCTGCTGGGCATGATGGTCATCGTCGGCGTGGTCAAGACCACCGGCCTGTTCGAGGCGCTCGCCATCCACGCCGCCAAGCGGGCGCGCGGCCGCCCCTACCTGCTGATGGCGCTGCTCGCGGTCATCACCGCCGTGGCGTCGGCGCTGCTCGACAACGTCACCACCATGCTGCTGATCGCTCCCGTCACGTTCCTGGTCTGCGAGCGCCTGGCCCTCGCGGTCGGGCCCTTCCTGATCGCCGAGGTGCTGGCCTCGAACACCGGCGGCATGGCCACGCTGATCGGCGATCCGCCGAACATCATCATCGGCAGCCGGGCCGGGCTGAGCTTCAACGACTTCCTCGTGCACCTGGCCCCGCTGGCCGCGGTGATGACCGCGATCCTCGTGGTGATGCTGCGGTGGCTGTTCCCCGACGCGTTCCACTACGACCCCGACCGCGCCGCCGAGGTGATGGCGATGTCCGAGCGCGACGCCATCACCGACGTACCCCTGCTGGTGCGCAGCGTGGGCGTGCTGGTCATCGTCATCGCCGGCTTCGTGCTGCACCCGATCCTCCACTACGAGCCGTCCGTGGTGGCGCTGCTCGGGGCAGGGCTGCTGCTGCTGATCTCCCCGGTGACCGTCGAGGACGCGCTGGTGGAGGTGGAGTGGGCGACGCTGGTGTTCTTCATGGCGCTGTTCGTGATGGTGGGCGCCCTGGTGGAGACGGGTTCCATCGACCGGTTCGCCCAGTGGCTCGCCGATCGCACCGGCGGCAACCTCACCGCCGCCGCCTTCGCGATCCTGCTCTCCTCGATGCTGCTGTCCGGCATCGTCGACAACATCCCCTACGTCGTGACGATGGCCCCGGTCGTCTCCGTGCTGGTCGCCCAGCACCCGGCCGGCCAGGGCGACGTGCTGTGGTGGGCGCTGGCCATCGGCGCCGACCTGGGCGGGAACGCGACCGCGGTGGGGGCCAGCGCGAACGTCGTCGTGCTGGGCATGGCGGCTCGCTACGGCTCCCCGATCAGCTTCTGGGAGTTCACCCGCAAGGGTCTGGTCGTGGTCCTGGTGTCCGCCGTGGTGTCCTCGGCGTACCTCTGGCTGCGCTACCTGGCGTGACCCGGGAGGCCCGGTGGCTACCTGCGGGTCTTCTCCGTGGTCGGTGCGTTGGACAGCGCGGCGATGAACGCCTCCTGGGGGACCTCGACGCGGCCGACCATCTTCATCCGCTTCTTGCCCTCCTTCTGCTTCTCGAGCAGCTTGCGCTTGCGGGTGATGTCGCCGCCGTAGCACTTGGCGAGCACGTCCTTGCGCATCGCGCGGATCGTCTCCCGGGCGATCACCCGCGAGCCGATCGCCGCCTGGATGGGCACCTCGAACTGCTGGCGCGGGATGAGCTCCTTGAGCTTGCCGGCGAGCATCACGCCGTAGGAGTACGCCGCGTCGCGGTGAACGATCGCGGAGAACGCGTCGACGGGGTCGCCGTGCAGCAGGATGTCCACCTTGACCAGGTCGGCCACCTGGTCACCGACGGGCTCGTAGTCCAAGGACGCGTAGCCCTTGGTGCGTGACTTGAGCTGGTCGAAGAAGTCGAACACGATCTCGGCCATCGGCAGGGAGTAGCGCATCTCCACGCGGTCCTCGGAGAGGTAGTCCATGCCCTGCAACGCGCCCCGCTTGCTCTGGCACAGCTCCATGATCGTGCCGATGTAGTCCGCGGGCGTGAGGATCGTCGCCCGGACCACCGGCTCACGGACCTCGGCCACCTTGCCCGCGGGGAACTCGCTCGGGTTGGTGACCTCGAGCTCGGTGCCGTCCTCCATGCGCACCTGGTAGACCACGTTGGGCGCCGTCGAGATCAGGTCCAGGCCGAACTCGCGCTCCAGCCGCTCGCGCACGATCTCCATGTGCAGCAGGCCGAGGAAGCCGCAGCGGAAGCCGAAGCCCAGCGCTCCGGAGGTCTCCGGCTCGTAGGCGAGCGCCGCGTCGTTGAGCTGGAGCTTGTCGAGCGCGTCGCGCAGGGCCGGGTAGTCGTCGCCGTCGATCGGGTACAGGCCGGCGAAGACCATCGGGTTGGGGTGCTTGTAGCCTCCGAGCGCCTCGGTGGCCCCGTCGTGCTGGGAGGTCACCGTGTCGCCCACGCGCGACTGGCGCACGTCCTTCACGCCGGTGATCAGGTAGCCGACCTCGCCCACGCCGATCCGGCCGGCCTTGACCGGCTCAGGGCTGATCACGCCGACCTCGAGCATCTCGTGCACCGCCCTGGTGGACATCATCCGGATCCGGTCGCGGTGCGTCAGGTGCCCGTCGACCACGCGCACGTAGGTGACCACACCCCGGTAGGTGTCGTAGACGGAGTCGAAGATCAGCGCCCGTGGGGGCGCGTCCGGGTCACCGACCGGTGGCGGGGTCTGCTTGACGATCTCGTTGAGAACCGCGGCGACGCCCTCGCCCGTCTTCGCGCTGACCTGGAGGACCTCGGCGGGGTCGCAGCCGATGATGCCGGCGAGCTCCGCGGCGTACTTCTCCGGGTTGGCCGAGGGCAGGTCGATCTTGTTCAGCACCGGGATCAGGTGCAGGTCCGCACCCAGGGCGAGGTAGAGGTTCGCCAGCGTCTGGGCCTCGATCCCCTGCGCCGCGTCCACGAGCAGGACCGCGGCCTCGCACGCCTCCAGGGACCGTGACACCTCGTAGGTGAAGTCCACGTGCCCCGGGGTGTCGATCATGTTGAGGATGTAGGTGCCAGGTTCGGCTCCCTCGGCGTTGCCCTCCTGGACCGTCCAGGGCATCCGCACGGCCTGGCTCTTGATCGTGATCCCGCGCTCGCGCTCGATGTCCATTCGGTCGAGGTACTGCGCGCGGGCGCTGCGTTCGTCGACCACACCGGTGAGCTGGAGCATCCGGTCCGCCAGCGTCGACTTGCCGTGGTCGATGTGCGCGATGATGCAGAAGTTGCGGATGATCCCGGGCTCGGTGTGACCCGGCTGCGGGACGGTGGTGGGGGGCACGGCGATCTTTCGGCTGGTCAGGAGGCCCGGCTGGCTGGACTGGTCATTGTTCCACGCTCGCCGATTCCGGCCCGAACCCACGCCCGCCCCGGCTACTCTCCGGGCGGGGCCTGCCGGGAGAGTCTCCGGCGGGGACAGAGGGGTGGAGTGTGCGCAGTCTCATCCGGGTGCTGGCCGGCGTGTGTCTGCTGGTGGCCGTGACCTCGGCGTACGGCGGCGCGCCGAGCGCGTTCTCGGCCGCCCGGCTCTGCGAGGGGAAGCCCGCGACGATCATGGGAACCCCGGGCGACGACGTGCTCAAGGGCACCTCCGGGCGCGACGTGATCGTCGCCGGCGACGGTGCCGACACGATCACCGCGGGGGACGGCGCCGACCTGGTGTGCGCCGGACCCGGCGACGACACGGTGCGCGGTGGCGGCGGTGGTGACGTGCTGCTGGGAGGGGACGGCGCCGACGTGATCGACCCCGGCGAGGACGCCGACCACTTGGACGCAGGGCCGGGCAGCGACACCCTGCGGCTGCGCAGCGACACCGGCGGGACCGTCAACCTGCCCAGCGGGACGGCCACCGGCACCGGCGACGACATGGTCAGCCGCTTCGAGCGGGTGGTCGGGTCCGGCGCCGGGGCGTGGTCGGTCTACGCAGCGCCCGACACCGCCCTGGTCTCGCTGAGAGGTCGCCACGACGACACGGTGATCACCGCCGCGGACGCGCCGGTCGGCCCGCTCTCGCTCGACCTCGGTCCGGGCGACGACCACTACGTGGTGCGGCAGGCGGGGGTCACCGTCGTCGAGGATGCCCGCACCAGTGGCGGCTTCGACCTCGTCGACGTCACCACGACCGGGACGACGACGATCCGCGACGCTGTCGGAGGTCTCCGGGTCGACACCTCCTCATCGGGCCGCGAGGTGATCGAGGTGGTCGCCGACCTGGATCCGGTCTACCTCACCACCGGAGCCGGCCGGGACGACCTGCAGGTGGTCTCCGGCGGAGGGTCGGTGTTCGTCGACACCGGGGAGGGTGCGGACGTCCTCCGCGCCGACGTGGGGACGTTCAGCGAGATCACCCTCGGTGCCGGTGCGGACGAGCTGGTGGAGCTGGCGACTACCGACGCCCGCGCGGTGTCCGGCGGCCCTGGCACCGACGCGATCCTGGGGAGCCCGGGCGCCGACACCGTGGACCTGGAGGGCGGCACCTGGCGCACGGCGACCGGGGTCGTCTCCGTCGCGGACTTCGAGCGGGTGCTGGGGGGTGGCGGTGACGACGTACTGCGTGGCAGCGACGCCCCCGACGAGCTGCGCGGCGGCGGCGGGGACGACCTGCTGGTCGGACGCGGTGGCGACGACACGCTGCTGGGCGACGCCGGGTCCGACACCGCCCGCGGCGGTGCCGGGCTGGACCGCTGCCGCGCCGAGCACCGGCAGGAGTGCGAGCGGGTGTAGCCGCCGCCGTGCCGGGGCGGCGCCGTGCGCCGGCGTCCGATTTGGGCGAGGTGCCGCGCCGCTGCTACCCTCGTCCTTCGCGTACCTGGCTCCTGCCTGCCCTCAGGTGGCCGGGCGACAGACCGCACCCACCGAGAGACCGAGGCAAGCCGAACCGTGGCGAACATCAAGTCCCAGATCAAGCGGAACAAGCAGAACGAGCGCCGGCACCAGCGCAACAAGGCCGTCAAGTCCGACCTGAAGACCGCCGTGCGCAAGTTCCGCGAGGCTGCCGCCGGCGGCGACAAGGACGCTGCCGTCGCCCTGGGCCGTGACGCCTCCCGCAAGCTGGACAAGGCCGCCTCGAAGGGCGTCATCCACAAGAACCAGGCCGCGAACCGCAAGTCCTCGATCGCCAAGCAGGCCGCCGCACTCTGACCCCTCCCGACTGGCGGCGGGTGCGTCGTCTGTCGGATTCCCCGCCCGGGGAATCCCGCACTTGTCGGGGGAAGCATCCCGCGACAAGTGACAGAGTGCCGTGCGGGCAGTGGCACGTGGGGCTCCTGGTATGAGGTGCGGTGAGCCCCGGATGCGGGTCCTCGCGACGATCGTTCCGAGCACATGGCGCGAGTCACCGGGGCACAAGGCGCGACCCAACCGAGCAGAAGGCGAGAGTCACCGGGGCCCAAGGCGCGAGTCAACGGGGCGGGAGGCGCGACTCAACGGGGGTCGCGCAGGTCGGTGACGGTCAGCACCAGCCGCTCGAGGGTGTACGCCGCGTCGCTGGCGGCCCCCTTGATGTCCGCGTCGGCCCGGGCGACGGCCTGCACCGCGTGGGCGATGCCGGCCTCCGACCACCCGCGGGACTGGTCTCGCACCGCACGGAGCTTCCACGGCGGCACCCCGACCTCCCGCACCAGGTCGGCCTCACGCATCCCCCGCGGCGCCCCCAGGTAGCGGGCCACTCCGCGGGCGCCACTGGCGAACGCCGAGGTCACCAGCACCGGTGGGGTGCCGGAGTCCAGCGCCCAGCGGAGCTCCTCGAGGGCGGCGTCCCGACGCCCCCAGAAGGCAGCGTCGGCCACGGCGAACGACTTGGCCTCGGCCCGGCCGCCGAAGTACCGCTTGATCCGCTCGGTGGTCAGCGTCTCCCCCGGGAAGTCGCTGGTCAGCTGGTGCGCCGCGGCTGCCAGCGACCGGAGGTCGTGACCCACGGCGTGGACGAGAGCGTCGGCAGCCGGCTCGTCGATGGTGGCGCCCAGCGCCCGCACCTCGGCCGCGACGAACCCGGCGAACTCCGAGGGCCGCACCTCGGAGGACTTCACCTCGGTGACGGAGTCGACCTTGCGGAGCCGGGTGAGCACGCCGCTCCCCCGGGCGCCGCCGCCGTGCACCAGGACGAGGGCGACGTCCTCGACCGGAGACGCGGCGTACTGCAGGAGGCCTGCCACCGACTCCTCGGGCAGGTTCTCCAGCCCGCGGACCACCACGCACCGGGTGCTGGAGAACAGCGAGGGAGCCGACAGCTCCCCCAGCGTGGCCAGGGTGAGGTCGCCGGCCTGGGTCTCGGATAGTTCCGCCTCCGGGTCGTGGCGGCGCACGGCCTCGCGAACCGCGACGACGGTTCGCTCGTTGAGGAACTCCTCCTTGCCCGTCACCAGCGTGACCCGGCCGAGGACGTCTGCTGCGCGCGGAGGTGCCATGGTGCGGCCCAGCCTGCCACAGCCCGCGGACACCGGTGCGCGGCCGGTCACCGGCTCGTCACGGCCAGCAGCTGCCCTCGCTGCTCGAGGACGGCCAGGTCGCCCTCGATGTCGGTGCGCAGCACCTCGGTCCCCGCGGCCTGCAGCGGCGCCAGCGTCTCCTTCGACGGGTGGCCGTAGTCGTTGTCGGCGCCGACCGAGACCAGCGCCACCCTCGCGCGCAGCGAGAGCAGGAAGTCCAGGTCCTGGTAGCGGCTGCCGTGGTGCGGCACCTTCAGCACGTCCACGGTCAGCCCTGGCAGCAGACCGGCCAACGCGTCCTGCCCCTCGGGCTCCAGGTCGCCGCTCAGCAGGAGCCGTACGTCGTGCACCTGCCCGAGCAGCACGACGCTGGCGTTGTTGGCCGTGCTGCCGTCTCCGGGGCCGGCTCGGGGCTGGTCCGGCGTGGGCCAGAGCACCTGGAGCGCGACCGGTCCCACCTCCCACGTGCTGCCGTAGGCCGCCACCGAGACCGGCACGCCCGCGGCCCGGGCGACCTCGCGCACCAGCCCCACGCCCTCGGGCGGGTCGGCGAGCGGCGTGACCACGATCCCGCCCACCTCCCGGCGGCGCAGCACGCCCGACAGCCCACCCACGTGGTCGCTGTGGAAGTGGGTGAGGACGACGAGCGGCACCCGGCTCACCCCGAGGCGGCGCAGGCACCGGTCCACGGCGCGCGGGTCCGGTCCGGCGTCCACGACGACGGCCGAGCCGGACCCGGCGTTGAGCACCAGCGCGTCCCCCTGCCCGACGTCGCAGGCGACCAGCACCCAGCCGTCGGGGGGCCAGCCCGGGAGCGGCAACCGCACGAGCACCACGACGACCAGCAGCACCGTGCCGCCGATCCCGACCTCGCGCCGGGCGAGCAGCCGGGGCAGGAGCGGCACCGCGAGCAGGCAGAGCACGGCGAGGAGGACCAGG
>NZ_DAOMFK010000091.1:0-12399 GCF_035429765.1 Nocardioides sp.
GACCAGCCCGCGACCGCGACCGGCACCACTGCCGCGAGGGCCAGCACCGCCACGATCCAGCCGCTCACGACGCCGCTCCCAGGGCCTGGCCGGCGAGGTGGCCGGTGAGCTCGCCGGCCCTTCGCCCCTCGACCAGGCCGGCCGCGCGGGCCCGCTGGGTCACCGCCGACTGGGTGATGCCCAGCCGTCGGGCCGCCTCCTCCTGGGTGAGTCCGCTGTCCAGCAGGTCCACGACTGCCCATCCCTTCGAGGAGCGGCGGTGCAGCAGGTCGGCCCACAGCCACAGCGCGCTCTCGAGCGCACGCGCGGCCCGGGGCGAGTCGCCGCGGACACAGACGTGCCACGGGGACCGTTTGGCCGCGGTGACCGCCTCCCGGGCGTGCAGGTACGCCGAGCCGCGCCCTGCCCGACTGTGCTCGGGCAGGGGCTCCTCGACCTCGCCCAGCCCGATGCCCACGTTCCACCCCCCGGCCCGCAACAGGGTCTCGGCGACCTCGGCCACCCTCGTGGGGTCGGTGGTCAGCGCCTGGATCTCGTCACCGACGGTCCGCTCGAAGGGCAGCGCCATCCGGTGGCCGGCCAGCCTCTGCAGGATCTCGGGCACCCGGTCGTGACCGGACCTGCTGGCGCGCTGGTCCACGGTGAACACGGCGACCCGCACCGGCGACCTCCCGGGGACAGTAGAGGGACTGTGGCTCAGGCTAGATCAGGTTCAGACCTGATATCAAGTAGTGAGTAGGTGGAAACCTTATCGACGGCCGATGATGCCGACGACAGGCGGCGCCTTCTGCTCCACCAGCGAGACCCGGAACCCGCCGTCGGCGAGAGCCGCCGAGGCCTTGCGGACGATGTTGGGTACCAGCTCGGCCTGCTTGGCCTCGTAGAACAGGTAGACCGCGCCTCCCGGAACCACCCGCTGGTGCAGCAGGGCCACCTCCGCGGCGCACTCGCGCACCCAGAACAGGTTGACGTTGAAGGCGAAGACCTTGGTCAGCCGCTTGACGGGGACCCGGAGCGTGGCCAGGTCGATCTGGCGGACGGTCAGTCGGCCCGCGTCGATGAAGGCCTGGTTGCGGCGCTTGGTGCGGTCCACCCCCGACTCGGAGCGGTCGATGGCGAAGAGCCGGCCCGTCTCCAGCCGCGAGCAGATCAGCTCCGCACCGGCTCCGGGTCCGCAGCCGATCTCCAGGACGTGGTCCGCCGGCTGGACGTCCATCAGGTCCACGGCCCACCTGATGCGCGCCGGGATGGGCTGTCGTGGCATGCCCACAGACTGCCACTTCCTCGTCCCGGAGTCAGTGACCGGCGCTCCGCCGACGGCCGCGGCGCTAGGTTGGGCTCGTGAGCGCAGCGATCAGGGTGGGCGTGCTGGGAGCCAGGGGCCGGGTAGGGAGCGAGGTGTGCCGCGGGATCGAGGCTGCGGCGGACACCGAGCTCGTGGCCGCGGTCGACGTCGGGGACCCGCTGGAGGACCTGGTCACCGAAGGAGCGCAGGTGGTGGTGGACTTCACCCATCCCGACGTGGTGATGGACAACCTCCGGTTCTGCGTCGAGCACGGGTTGCACGCCGTCGTCGGCACCACCGGCTTCGACGAGGAGCGGCTGGGGACCCTGCGCGGCTGGCTCGCGCAGGCCCCAGGTACGGGGGTCCTGGTGGCGCCGAACTTCTCCCTGGGCGCTGTCTTGATGATGCGCTTCGCGGCGCTCGCCGCCCCACACTTCGAGTCGGTGGAGATCGTGGAGCTGCACCACCCGACCAAGGCGGACGCCCCCTCGGGTACGTCGCGGCGCACCGCCGAGCTGGTCGGCCGGGCACGGCGCGAGGCCGGCTGCCCACCGGTGCCGGACGCCACCTCCAGCGGGCTGGAGGGAGCCCGGGGCGCTCTGGTGGACGGGGTCCGCATCCACTCGGTGCGCGTCCGGGGACTGGTCGCTCACCAGGAGGTGCTGCTGGGGGGACCGGGGGAGACCCTGACGCTTCGCCACGACTCGCTGGACCGCGTCTCCTTCGTGCCCGGCGTGCTGGCCGGGGTGCGCGCGGTGGGCGCGCGCCCTGGGCTCACCGTGGGCCTGGAGCAGGTCCTCGATCTGGACTGACGGCGCTCAGGGCTCGACGGTGACCTTGATCGCCTCGCCGTTCTTGACGATCTGGAAGGCGTCCAGGACGCGGTCCAGCGGGATGTGCTCGGTGATCAGGTCCTTCACCGGCACCTGACCGGTGGAGATGTACTCCAGCGCCCGCTTGTTGTGCTCGGGCGCCGACCCGTTGGCGCCGTGGATGTGCAGCTGCCGGTAGTGCACCACGTTGGAGTCGCAGGTGATCGTCGGGTTGGTCTTCGGCAGCCCCCCGAAGAACGAGATCCGACCGTTGCGGGCGGCCATCGCGATGGCCTGCTCCTGGGTGATGTTCGCCGCCGTCGCGGTGATCACGACGTCCGCGCCGCGGCCCCCGGTCAGCTCCATGACCCGGGCGACCACGTCGACCTGGGAGCCGTCGATGGTCTCGTCGGGGGCGACCGCGTCGGCCGACATCCGCAGCCGGTCGGCGTTGACGTCCACGAGGTAGACCGGCCCGCACCGGTGGACACCGCGGGCGATCCGGATGTGCATGCACCCGATCGGGCCCGCGCCGAACACCACCACGGTGTCGCCCTCCTCGATGCCGAGCAGCTCCTGGGCGTTGATCGCGCAGGCGAACGGCTCTGCGGCGGAGGCCTCGTCGTACCCCACGTTGTCGGGGATGCGGTTGAGCCCGTCGACCTTGAGGACCTCCCGCGGCACGATCATGTACTCGGCGAAGCCGCCGTCGTACTGGTAGCCGACCGAGGTCTGGTTCTGGCACACCGCCATCCACCCCTTGCGGCACTCGTGGCACTCCCCGCAGGGCACTGCGGCGATGACCTGGGCGCGGTCACCGACCTGCCAGCTCGAGCCGTACGTCGCGTTGACGTTCGCGCCGACCTCGACCACCTCGCCGGCGATCTCGTGGCCGGTGGTCCGGGGCGGGGTGAGGTTCTGGTGGCCGTTGTAGAAGATCTTCACGTCGGTGCCGCACGTCGAGCAGTTCCGGACCCGGAGCTTGACCTCGTCGGGGCCGCACTCGGGCTCGGGCACGTCCTCCAGGCGGACGTCCTCCGGTGCGTAGAAACGAAGTGCCTTCATGGCTGTTCCTTCCTGAGGCGCTGCAGGCGCGTCGCTGCGAGGCGGATCTACTCACCATAGTCCTGCCCGTTTGTCTTTGTTTCGCTGTCAAGAGTTTGGATCAAACCCTTGACTTAGTCAATAGGTGCCGGATATGAAGGGATTCACAGATCGGTATGGCAGGGCCACCCGCGGCAGCTTCGGAACGCGCAGCGCGAGCGAGCCGGCCGAACAGAAAGGACCAGCATGGCCACAGCCACCACCCAGGCACCGGAACGGACCTCGGTCCGGGTGCACGTGCAGAAGTTCGGCACCTTCTTGTCGAACATGATCATGCCCAACATCTCCGCGATCATCGCCTGGGGCCTGGTCACCGCGTTCTTCATCGACGTCGGCTGGACCCCGAACGAGAAGATCGCCACGATGGTCGGGCCCGCGCTCTACTACGTCCTGCCCGTCCTGATCGCCTACACCGGCGGCAAGATGGTCTACGGCGTCCGCGGCGGCGTCGTCGGCGGGTTCGCGGTCATCGGCGTCATCATGGCCACCAGCGACCCGATCTTCCTGGGAGACGACCGCACCGGGTCGCCGATGTTCCTCGGCGCGATGATCATGGGGCCGCTGACGGCCTGGCTCATGAAGCACGTGGACGCCTTGTGGGCGGGCAAGATCAAGCCTGGCTTCGAGATGCTGGTCGACAACTTCTCGGCCGGCATCCTCGGCGGGATCCTGGCTGTCGTGGGGATGTTCGTGCTGGCGCCGCCCCTGCTGTGGGTGATCGACCGCCTCGGTGAGGCCGTCGACTGGCTGGTCAGCAACGACGTGCTGCCGCTCACGTCGCTGTTCATCGAGCCGGCCAAGGTGCTGTTCCTGAACAACGCGATCAACCACGGCGTGCTCACCCCGCTCGGCATCGAGCAGGCCCAGGAGACCGGCAAGTCCGTGCTGTTCCTGCTCGAGGCCAACCCGGCCGCGGGATTCGGCCTGCTGATGGCCTACACCGTCTTCGGCAAGGGCATGGCCAAGGCCACCGCCCCGGGCGCGGCGATCATCCAGTTCCTCGGCGGCATCCACGAGGTGTACTTCCCCTACGTGCTGATGAAGCCGCGGCTGATCGTGGCCATGATCGCCGGCGGGATGACCCAGATCTTCATCAACGTCACCTTCGACTCCGGCCTACGGGCGCCGGCGGCTCCCGGCTCGATCTTCGCGGTCTACGCCCAGACGCCACGGGACAGCCTGGTCGGCGTGACCCTGTCGGTCATCGGCGGTGCCGCCGTGAGCTTCGTGATCGCCGCAGTCCTGCTGCGGATGGACAAGGGGGACATCGAGGAGACCGACCTGCTCGAGGCGATGGGTGCGATGGAGTCCCTGAAGGGCAAGAAGTCCGCGGCGGCCGCCGCGGTCATCGGTGCCGGTGCAGCTGCTCCGTCGGGTCCGATCAAGAACGTCGTGTTCGCCTGCGACGCCGGCATGGGCTCCTCCGCGATGGGCGCGTCAGTGCTGCGCAAGAAGATCCACGACGCCGGCTACAAGGACGTCACGGTGGTCAACAAGTCGATCGCCGACCTCACCGACAGCTACGACGTGGTGGTGACCCACCAGGACCTGGCGGCGCGCGCGGGACAGAAGACCGGCTCCGCGGTGCTGGTCACCGTGGACAACTTCATGGGCAGCCCGCGGTACGACGAGATCGTCGAGCTGGTCCGGGAGTCGAACACCCAGGCGCCCGCAAGGGAGGCCGCTGCGGTGGCGGAGCCCGCGACGGCTCCGCTGGGCGAGCTGCTCCCGGAGGCCTCCATCGTGCTGGAGGGCACCGCCCTGACCCGCGAGGAAGCGATCACCGAGGCCGGTCGGCTGCTGGTCGCCAGTGGCGCGGTCGAGCCGGCGTACGTCACGGCGATGCACGAGCGGGAGAAGTCGGTGTCCACCTTCATGGGCAACGGCCTGGCGCTCCCGCACGGGACCAACGAGGCGAAGTCCCTGGTCAGGGCGACCGGCATCTCGTTCGTCCGGTACTCCGACGGGGTCGACTGGAAGGGCAAGGAGGCCAGGTTCGTGGTCGGTGTCGCCAGCGCCGGGGACGACCACCTGACCCTGCTGGGCAAGATCGCAGAGGTGTTCCTCGACCCTGCCCGGATCGCCGCCCTCGAGTCGGCCACGACCAAGGCGCAGGTCCTCGCGGTCCTCAACGGCGTGAAGGTCGGCTGAACCCCACGACGCCGTCCCGCCGCCCTTCGCGGGCGGTGGGACGGCGTCGGTGTCCACTGACGAGGACGGGCCCGCGACGACCGGCCTCACCCCAACCGGGCCAGCGCCGCGACCACGGCCGCGCCGAAGACCACCACGAGGAACGGCGCCCGCAGCAGCAGCGCGACGACGGCGAAGACGAGCCCGAGCAGCCTGGCGTCGAGCACCAGCCGGTCCCCCTCGGCGAACGCCTGCACGGCGACCAGGGCGGCCAGCAGGGCCACCGGGATCAGGTCGGTGACCCGTTCCACGACGGGGTGGTCCAGCACGCGGGAGGGGACCGACAGGCCCGCGAGCTTGAGCAGGTAGCACCCCACGGCGGCCGTCAGCAGCCAGCCCCAGGTCACGACCGCTCGCCCCCGACGTCCTCGGGCCCGGGCACCTCCGTCGGGTCCGGGCGACGGGAGAGCACGCCGACCAGCAGCGCCACCCCGCCGGCCACCAGCACGGGGACGCCCGCCGTGGCGACGGGCACCAGGCCCAGCGCCACGCCGGCGGCGAGCACGGCGACGACGCGGTTCCTGGGGTCACGAAGCCGCGGCCACAGCAGGGCGAGGAACGCGGCGGCCACCGCCGCGTCGAGCCCGAGGTCGCGTGGGTCGCCCAGGCCGCGTCCGGCCAGCGCACCCAGGAGGGTCATCAGGTTCCACAGCACGAAGATCGACAGGCCGGTGGTCAAGAAGCCCACCCGCGCGGCCGCCGGATGCCCCCGGGTGACCGCCATCGCCGTCGACTCGTCGATCACCAGGTGCGCGGCCGCGACCCGCCGTCGGCCGGTCCAGGCCAGCAGCGGAGCCAGCCGCATCCCGTAGAGAGTGTTGCGGGTGCCGAGCAGGAGCGCGGTCAGGGCACCGGACAGCGGCGCACCCCCGGCGGCGACCACCCCGACCAGGGCGAACTGGGAGGCCCCGGTGAACATCACCAGCGACAGGGCGCTGGCCTGCCAGACCGACAGCCCCGCCCCGACCGCGATCGCGCCGAAGGACAGCCCGTAGGTGCCGGTGGCGATGCCGACCCCCCAGGAGTCACGCACGATCCTCGCCCGCTCCGCCGGCCAGGACCCGCTACCGCCTCCTGTGCCCGGGGTCGAGTCGCCGTGCGCCACGCGCGGGACCCTACCCGGTCATCCGCGGGCGCTCAGCGCCTGCGCGCCCTGACGGGCGCTCAGCGCCTGCGCGCCCTGACGGGCGCCGGGCGCCGCGAGAAGTCGTGGAGCAGCGCGAAGGCGACCAACATCCCCGCCAGCGCACCGACCGCGGCACCGGCGGCCACCACGGCCGGGACGGACGTGGAGTGGGCGAGCCAGGCCCCGGTCGCGATACAGACCAGCAGCACCGCCACAGCGGTGAGCCGACGGTAGAGCGTGGGAAGCGGACCGATCATCGTGGGTGTCCCGGGTCGTGGTGCGCACCGGAGTCTCCGGTGCCAGATCTCCATACTCCCGGGTCGGCGGAGGAAATCAAGAGTTCAGCGGCAAAGCATGCGGATCGGCTCAGACCAGGCCCGTGTGCAGCCGGACCTGGGCCACGGTGGTGACACCGTCGCCGGCCAGGTCGAGCCGCCGGTGCGCCCCGTCGGCCGCCCAGCCCGCCCGCGTCAGGAAGGCTCGCAGTGCGTCGTCGGTGGCGGTGACCCAGCAGACCGCACGCGTGAACCGGTCGGCCACCAGCGTGTCGACGGCGGCCTGGAGCAGCCGTGAGCCGTGGCCCCGGCCGCGGTCCGAGGCGGCGACGACCAGCTCACCCAGCTCGGCGTCGCGCACCGGGTCGCAGTCCGGGTCCGCGGCGGGGAGGGTGACCGCGAACCCGGTCACCCGGGCCCGGTCCAGGGCCACCAGTACCCGGTTGCGGGCGTCGCCGGGGGCGGTCAGCGACCGGCGCCACACCTCCGCGACCTCGGCGACGTCGGGCAGCGTGCCGGCCAGGTCGGCGTACCCCTCGCGCCAGGCGCGCACCTGGACCGCGGCGATCGCGTCCGCGTCCCCCGCCCAGGCGACGCGCACCGAGAGGTCCGCGCTCAGTGGTAGTCCTCCGGGAGCTGCTGGCCGATCTTCACCCGGGACTTCGGCAGCCGCATGAACTTCATCTGCAGCGCTCGCATGACTGCGTAGTAGGTGGTCCCGGAGTAGGACTGCCCCGGGAACCGGCGGGTCAGCTCGCGACGCAGCTTGATGCGCAGCGTCACCATGTCCACGGCCACCAGCATCAGCGAGCCGAGCAGGATCGCGTTGGCGTAGGACGCCAGGGTGGTGCTCCCGGAGTAGCTGAGCACCAGCGTCACCAGCAGCACCGGGAGGAGCAGGTCGATGAAGGAGAACCGCGAGTCGACGAAGTCGCGCACGAACCGCTTCACCGGCCCCTTGTCCCGGGCCGGCAGGTTGCGCTCGTCCCCGGTGCGCATCGCCTGGCGCATCCGCTGCGACTCCTCCGAGCGGCGCTGGCGCTGCACCGCGGAGAGCTCCCTGCGCGAACGCGGCGGCTTGGCCCGCGCCCGGGCCGCCGCCTCGGCCTCGCGACGGGTCGGCGTGGGCCGCCCCTTGCCGTCGGGCTTGGGCGGGGTGGCGGGCTGTTCGGGGTCGGACTTCGTGCGGCGGAACACGGACTGGCCTTCGTGGCAGGGGAGGAGGACCGGCCCAGCGTACCCGGACCTGCCGACCTCGCCGAGGTTGGGGATTACGCCTAGGGTTGACCCCAGGAGCTCACCGACGGGTGACATCACGAGGGAGGGGTCGCACCCCATGGGTCTGTGGCAGCGCATCACGATGATCTTCCGGTCCAAGGCGCACAAGGCGCTGGACCGTGCCGAGGATCCCCGGGAGACCCTTGACTACAGCTACCAGCGCCAGCAGGAGCTGCTCGCCAAGGTGCGCCGCGGGGTCGCCGACGTCGCCACCTCCCGCAAGCGCGTGGAGATCCAGCTCGGCCAGCTGGAGCAGCAGTCCGGCAAGCTGCAGACCCAGGCGGAGAAGGCCATCCAGATGGGCCGGGAGGACCTGGCCCGGGAGGCGCTGACCCGCAAGTCCGGGCTCACCACGCAGATCACCGACCTCAAGGCGCAGCACGCCCAGCTCCAGGGCGAGGAGGAGAAGCTGACGCTGGCCCAGCAGCGGCTGCAGGCCAAGGTGGAGGCGTTCCGCACCCGCAAGGAGACGATCAAGGCGACCTACACCGCTGCGGAGGCGCAGACCCGCATCAACGAGGCGGTCTCCGGAATCGGCGAGGAGATGGGTGACGTCGGGCTCGCGATCCAGCGGGCCGAGGACAAGACGGCGCAGATGCAGGCCCGCGCCGGCGCGATCGACGAGCTGATCGCCTCCGGTGCGCTCTCCGACGTGACCGCGACCGGAGGCGGTGACGACATCGCCCGCGAGCTGGACGCGATGAGCTCCGCGGCCGACGTCGAGGCCGAGCTGTCCCGGCTGAAGGGCGCCGCCGCCCCGCAGGCGATCGAGCCGCCGGAGGCGGGCGGGGAGATCCTCCAGGCGCAGCCCGAGGCTGTGGAGGGGGAGTCCTCGTCATGATCGTGCGGATCCTCGGCGAGGGGCAGCTCGACGTGCCCGCCGAGTCGCTGGACGAGCTCAACCGGCTCGACGACGCGCTCGAGACGGCGGTGGCCTCCGGGGACGAGGATACGTTCGCCGTTGCGCTGGCCGACCTCCTCGGCGCGGTGCGCGCGGTCGGGACCTCCCACGACCTGGAGAGCCTGGTCGAGTCGGACGTGATCCTGCCTCCGGCCGACGCCACCCTGGCCGAGGTCCGCGAGATGCTGGACGAGCACGGCCTGATCCCGGACTGACCCGATGGCACGTTCTCGCTTCATCAGGGACACCGGGCTCACCGTCCGGATGACCACCGTCATGTTCCTGCTCGGGGCCCTGTTCGTCGGGCTCGTGGTCACCTTGATGTTCATCGTCCGGAGCCCGGCCCTGTCGCTGCTGATCGGCCTGGTCGGGATCGGCATCGCCTTCTACCAGTGGTACGCCTCGGACTCCTTGGCCATGCGCGCCATGCGGGCCCGCGAGGTCACTGCGCAGCAGGCGCCGGAGCTGCACGCGATGATCGACCGGCTGTGCGCGATGGCCGACATGCCCAAGCCGCGCGTCGGGGTCGCCGACCTGGACCTCCCCAACGCCTTCGCCACCGGCCGCTCCCCGGACCGCGCCGTGGTCTGCGTGACCACCGGCATCCTGGGCAAGCTCACCGCCGAGGAGCTGGAGGGCGTGCTGGCCCACGAGCTCTCCCACGTCGCCCACCGCGACGTCCTGGTGATGACCGTGGCCTCCACCGCCGGCATCATCGCCGGGATGATCACCCGCGGGGCCCAGTGGGGCGGTCTCAGCTTCGGGCGCAGCCGCGACCGGAACGTGGTCGCGATGTACTTCCTCACCCTGCTGGTCAGCCTGGTCGTCTACGCGATCAGCTTCTTCCTCACCCGGATGCTCTCCCGCTACCGCGAGCTGTGCGCGGACCGGTCCGGCGCCTACCTCACCATGAAGCCCGCCGCCCTCGCTTCCGCGCTGCAGAAGATCACCGGCGAGATGGCCGCGATCCCGCAGCGGGACCTGCGCGCCACCCGCGCCATGAACGCGTTCTTCATCGCCCCCGCGATCAGCGGAGCCACCCTGCGCACCCTGTCCTCGACCCACCCGTCTCTGGAGCAGCGGCTCGAGCAGCTGGCCAGGATCCAGGCCGAGCTCAGCCGGCCGACCGCCTGAGGACCCCCGATGGGACTGTGGACCGCGCTGACCGGCCGGAGCCGGGTCAAGCGGCCCAACCTCGACGCGCTCTTCGGGATCCCCAGCGCGGCGATCACCCTGGAGGCGGCGGCGGGGTTCCGGCCCACCGGGGTCGGCTCGGTGTGCTTCCGCGCGGCCACCGGTGCGGCGTACCAGCAGGCGCAGAGCGAGATCCTGGCGCTCGTCCACGACGACCCCGACGCGCCACCGGCCGAGGTGAGCCAGGACGAGTACGGCTACACCTGGCTCACCGTCCGCGCGACGCCCGAGGACACCGCCGGGCTCTGCACCGACCTGCATGCCGTCAACCGCACGTTGGCCGACCAGGGCTTCGACTCGGGGCTGCTGTGCACGCTCGTGCCGTTCGCCGACCCGGCCGGCCGGTGCTTCGGGCTGGTCTACCTGTACAAGGCCGGCACCTTCTACGCCTTCGCCCCCAGCGGGCCGCAGACCCGCGACCACCTGCTGGAGATCCAGGTCCGCGACACGCTCTCCGGTGAGCTCCCGATGGAGCAGGACCTCTCCCGGTGGCTGGCGCTGTGGGGCGCCCCGGGGATGTGAGGCAGACGGGCTGTACGGCCCCACGCCGCCCGGTCAGTCGCGGGCGGACTTGCCAGGCAGGTCCAGCATCCGCTGCAGGGCGACCAGGGCGTCGCGCTCGGTGTCGGGGTCGACCTCGATCCGGTTGACGACGACCCCCTCGACCAGCGACTCCAGCGCCCAGACCAGGTGCGGCAGGTCGATCCGGTTCATCGTGGAGCAGTAGCACACGTTGCGGTCCAGGAAGACGATGTTCTTGTCCGGGTGCCGGTCTGCGAGTCGCTTGACCAGGTTGAGCTCGGTGCCGATCGCCCAGGAGGAGCCCGCAGGCGCGGCCTCGACGGTCTTGATGATGAACTCGGTCGAGCCGATCAGGTCGGCCTTCAGCACCACGTCGTGGGTGCACTCGGGGTGCACCAGCACGTTGATCCCCGGGTACGACGCGCGCAGCTCGTCGACCACGGCGGCGGAGAACCGCCCGTGCACCGAGCAGTGGCCGCGCCACAGGATCACCCGGGCCGCCCGCAGCTCCTCCGCGGTGAGCCCGCCGTCGGGGAGCAGCGGGTTCCAGACCACGCAGTCTTCGAGTGAGTAGCCGAGCTTGAGCACGGCGGTGTTGCGGCCCAGGTGCTGGTCGGGCAGGAACAGGACCTTGCTGTCCGGACCCCTCTGGGCGAACGCCCACTCCAGCGCGACGTCGGCGTTGGAGGAGGTGCACACCAGTCCGCCGTGCCGCCCGCAGAAGGCCTTGATGTCGGCGGAGGAGTTCATGTAGGTCACCGGGACCACCACGTCGGCGACGCCGGCGTCGCTCAGCGCGTCCCAGGCGTCCTCCACCTGGGCCAGCCGGGCCATGTCCGCCATCGAGCAGCCGGCGGCCAGGTCGGGCAGCACGACCTGCTGCTCGGGCCCGGTGAGGATGTCGGCGGACTCGGCCATGAAGTGCACGCCGCAGAAGACGATGTACTCCGCCTGCGGGCGGGCCGCCGCGTCCCGGGCCAGCTTGAAGGAGTCGCCGGTCACGTCGGCGAACTGGATCACCTCGTCGCGCTGGTAGTGGTGGCCCAGCACGAACACCCGCTCCCCGAGCGCGGCCTTCGCCGCGCGCGCCCGCTCGACCAGCGAGGGGTCGGAGGCCGGGGGGAGGTCGCCGGGGCACTCGACGCCGCGCTCGGTGTCGGGGTCGCGGCCCTTGCCGAAGGGGAGCAGCGGAAGGTGCACCGTGGTCATCCCGCCATCCTAGAGCCGGCGGCCGGCAGGCCCCAGGCCGCGGGCGGACGGCAGGATGGGGTCATGCGTGTGCTCATCGCGCCGGACAAGTTCGCCGGGACCCTCACCGCCGTCGAGGCGGCCACGGCGATGGCGGCCGGCTGGTCACAGCAGGCACCCCGCGACCGGCTCGACCTCGCCCCCATGGCCGACGGCGGCCCCGGGTTCGTCGACGTGCTCCACCCGGCCCTCGGTGGCGAGGTGCTGGCGGTGACGGTGAGCGGTCCCTTCGGGGCCCCGGTGCCCGCCACCGTCCTGCTCGTCGGCGGCACGGCGTACGTCGAGAGCGCCCAGGCCTGCGGACTGCACCTCACCGAGGGCCGACGTCCGGAGGAGGCGAGCACCTACGGCGTCGGGGAGCTGCTGGCCAGGGCCGTCGAGGCGAGTGCGACCACGGCGCTCGTCGGGCTCGGCGGCTCCGCGACCACCGACGGCGGGGCCGGCGCCCTGGCCGCGCTCGGCGC
>NZ_DAOMFK010000092.1:0-12346 GCF_035429765.1 Nocardioides sp.
CCCGAGGTGTCCATCCGGTCCAGGATGAAGTTGGTGGTGCCGTTGACGATGCCGAGCACCCGGGTCACCCGGTCACCGGCCAGCGACTCGTGCAGGGGCCGCAGGATCGGGATGGCGCCGGCCACGGCCGCCTCGTAGTAGAGGTCGCGACCCGCCTTCTCGGCGGCGGCGAACAGCGTGACGCCGTCCTCGGCCAGCAGCGCCTTGTTGGCCGTCACCACCGAGCAGCCGCTCTCCAGCGCGGCCAGGATCAGTGAGCGGGCCGGCTCGATGCCGCCGATGACCTCCACGACCAGGTCCACGTCGCCGCGCGTGACCAGCGCGTGTGCATCGGTGGTCAGCAGCCCTTCGGGAACGGTGACCTCGCGCGGCGCCTCGAGGCGGCGCACCGCGACGCCCACCAGCTCCACCGGTGCCCCGACCCGCGCGGCGAGGTCGGCGGCCTGCTCGCCGAGCAGCCGCACCACCTGCGACCCCACCGAGCCGCAGCCGAGCACGGCCACCTTCAACGCTGCGCTAGTCACGTTCCGCACCCATATCCGTCGCCAACAGGTCGTCCTCAGTCTCCCGCCGGACGACGACGCGCGCGACGCCGTCCCGCACCGCGACCACGGGCGGTCGCAGGGCATGGTTGTAGTTCGAGGCCATCGACCGGCAGTAGGCGCCGGTCCCGGGCACCGCCAGTAGATCACCCGGCCGCAGGTCACCGGGAAGGAACTCGTCCTTGACCAGGATGTCGCCGGCCTCGCAGTGCTTGCCCACCACCCGGGCCAGGGTGGGTCCGACCTCGGAGCGGCGCGAGGCCAGCGTGCAGGTGTAGTCGGCGTCGTAGAGAGCGGTCCGGATGTTGTCGCTCATCCCGCCGTCGACCGAGACGTAGGTGCGTACGGCGTTGCCGTCCAGCTCCACCTGCTTGACCGTCCCGACGGTGTAGACCGTGCACATGGCCGGGCCCACGATGGCGCGGCCCGGCTCGATGGACAGCCGGGGCTCGGGGATGCCCAGCGCACGACACTCGTGCTCGACGATCTTGGACATCTCGACGGCCAGCTGCTGGGGGTCGGCAGGGTCGTCCTGGGTGGTGTAGGCGATGCCGAAGCCGCCGCCGAGGTCGAGCTCGGGCAGCGTGGCCCCCAGCTCCTCGGAGATCCGGGCCTGCAGCGCCAGCACCCGGCGGGCGGCCACCTCGAACCCGGCGGAGTCGAAGATCTGGCTGCCGATGTGGGAGTGCAGCCCCAGCAGCTCCAGGCCGGGGGCAGCCAGCACCCGGCGTACGGCGTCCAGCGCCTGGCCCCCGACGATCGAGAAGCCGAACTTCTGGTCCTCGTGGGCGGTGGCGATGTACTCGTGGGTGTGCGCCTCGACGCCGGCGGTCACCCTCACCATCACCCGGGCGCTTCCGTCGGGGATCTCCCGGGTGACCTGGTCGAGCCGGTCGATCTCGGTGAAAGAGTCCACGATGATCCGCCCGACCCCGCTCGCCACCGCACGGCGCAGCTCGGTGACGCTCTTGTTGTTGCCGTGGTAGCCGATCCGCGCCGGGTCCACCCCCGCCCGCAGGGCCACGGATAGCTCGCCGTCGGAGCACACGTCGAGCGACAGGCCCTCCTCAGCGATCCAGCGCGCGACCGTGGTGCACAGGAACGCCTTGCCCGCGTAGAAGACCTCGTAGCCGCTGAACGCGTCACGGAAAGCCCGGGCCCGGGCCCGGAAGTCAGCCTCGTCCAGCACGTACGCCGGCGTGTTGTGGTCGGCGACCAGGTCCGCGACCGCCAGCCCGCCGACACGCAGCTGGCCGTCCTCCCCCTTGCTCGCCGTCATGGACCACAGGTGCGGCACCAGCTCGTTGACGTCCCCCGGCGGCCGCAGCCAGCTCGGACCGCGCAGGGCGCCCTCGGCGTGCGCCCACCCCGCCTCGTGCGCGTGCATCGGCCTCGCTCACATCCGTTCGGGGGCGGTCACGCCGAGCAGGTCCAGCCCGTTGGCGAGCACCACCCGGGTGGCAGCGACCAGCACCAGCCTCGCCCGGTGCAGGTCGGTGACCTCCTCCTGGCCCAGCGGCAGCACCCGGCAGGAGTCGTAGAAGCGGTGATAGGTGGCCGCGGTCTCCTCCAGGTAGCGGGCCACCCGGTGCGGCTCGCGCAGCTGGGCGGCCGCGGCGACGACCCTCGGGAACTCCGCCAGGGCCCGGAGCAGCTCTCCCTCCTTCTCGTGGGTGAGCAGGCTCGGGTCGAAGGTCTCCTTCTCGGGGAGGAGGCCCAGGTCCGCGGCGTTGCGCAGCAGCGAGGCGACCCGGGCATGGGCGTACTGGACGTAGTAGACCGGGTTGTCGCTGGTGGTGCGCGTGATGTGATCGATGTCGAGGGTCAACGGGGAGTCCGAGGGGTAGCGGGCCAGGGAGTAGCGCAGCGCGTCGACGCCGATCTCCTCCATCAGCTCGTGGAGAGTGATGAGCTCGCCCGACCGCTTCGACAGCCGGACCTCCTCGTCCCCGCGCATGATCTTGACCAGCTGGCCGATCAGGACCTCGATCGTCTGGTCCGGGTCGTCCCCGGTGCACGCCGCCATCGCCCGCAGCCGGCCGACGTAGCCGTGGTGGTCGGCGCCGAGCAGGTAGAGCAGCTTGTCGAAGCCGCGGGCGCGCTTGTCGACGTAGTAGGCGGTGTCGCTGGCGAAGTAGGTCAGCTCGCCGTTGGAGCGCACCAGGACCCGGTCCTTGTCGTCGCCGAAGTCCGTGGTGCGCATCCACAGCGCGCCGTCCGCGTCGTAGAGGTGGCCCTGGTCGCGGAGCTTCTCCAGCCCGGCGACCACGTCGTCGCTGTCGTGCAACGACCGCTCCGAGAACCACACGTCGAAGTGCGTGTGGAAGGCGTCGAGCTGCGCCTTCTGCTCGGTCAGCTGCACGGCGTACCCCGCCTCGCGGAAGGCGACCAGCCGCTCCGGCTCCGGCAGGTCGACGATCCCGGGGTCGGCGGCGACCACGGCGGCGGCCAGGTCGGCGACGTAGCTGCCGAGGTAGCCGTCCTCGGGCACCGGCCTGCCCAGGGCCCGCGCCTCCAGCGAGGCGCCGAACAGGTCCATCTGGGTGCCGCGGTCGTTGATGTAGAACTCGCGCGTCACCTCGGCTCCGGCCGCCTCCAGGACCCGGGAGATCGCGTCCCCGACCACCGCCCAGCGGGTGTGGCCCAGGTGGAGGGGCCCGGTGGGGTTGGCGGAGATGAACTCGACGTTGACCTTCTGCCCGGCCAGCACGTCGTTGTGGCCGTACGCCGGCCCGGACGCCACGATCTCGGCCGCCAGCACCCCCTGCGCCCCGGCCTCCACGCTGATGTTGAGGAAGCCCGGCCCGGCGATCTCCACCGCCGCGATCCCCGGACGGTCCCGCAGCCGCGCCGCCACCAGCCGGGCGAAGGCACGCGGGTCGGTCCCGGCCCGCTTGGCGAGCTGCAGAGCGACGTTCGTGGCGTAGTCCCCGTGCTCCCGCACCCGGGGCCGCTCCACCGTCACCGAAGCCGGGACCCCGTCGGGCAGCGTGACCGCGCCCTCGGCGACCAGGTCGGCCACGGCGTCGACGATCAGGCTGGACAGCTGCTCGGGGGTCACCGGGCAAGGGTATCGGCGCAGGTCGGACGCGCCCGAATCCATATCGCGCACCGGATGCCCCCGCCCTTCGGGCCGGTCCGCATCCCGTGGTCGCGGATCGGTCTCGTCGAGGAACCTGGATTGGCCGGCCTCATTGCCGGGCGGTATGGTCGTCCCCGCACCTGGGCCCCCGTAGCTCAGGGGATAGAGCACCGCCCTCCGGAGGCGGGAGCGCAGGTTCGAATCCTGCCGGGGGCGCGTTGATGTCTCGAGACATCGTGGACGGCCGAACCCACAGTCGCGTGGGTTCGGCCGTCCGTCTCTTCCCGGTGGCGGCGTCGACCGCCGGCGACAGCGACCCGATAGACATCCCGACACAGGTGGGTCTGGAGTCCCTTGACCGCGGGACGGCGTCGATCTGACCGTGGAAGGTACTTGTCGGCAGGAATGGAAGCACCTGATGCGGGAACCCCGAGCTGCTCGTGCCACGCTCCTCGTCGGCCTGCTCGGGGTGGGCGTCAGCCTCGCCTGGTCCTGGCGACCGTCGTACTGGTACGACGAGGCAGCCACCTTGAGCGCCGCGACCCGGGACCTGCAGGACCTGGAGCGGCTGGTACGGCACGTTGATCTGGTCCACGGGGGCTACTACCTGATCATGAAGCCGTGGATCGCCCTCACCGGATCGACCGAGTTCGCGACTCGGTCCTTCTCGGCCCTCGGCCTGGGGGTGACCTGCGCCGGCGTGGTCCAGCTGGGCCGGCGGTTGGCCGACCTCCGGCTGGGGGTCACGGCGGGTGTGGCGAGCATCCTGCTGCCGGGCCTGGCTTGGACCGGTCTGGAGGCACGGGGCTACTCCTGGGCCTGCGCAAGCGTGGTCTTGTGGGTGCTGGCATGGCTGCGCGCCGAGGAGAGCGACCGCGCTCGCGACTGGGTGGTCTGCACGACCGCACTGGTGGTGTCTGTCCACATCTTCGTGATCTCGATCCTGATGGTGCCGGTCCTGCTGGTCGCCGCGCGTGCCTGGGGTCGGGCACGCGGCCTGCTCCCTTCTTCTGTGGTCGGGACCGTCCTGTGCCTGCCCCTTCTGATCGCCGCGAAGAGCCAGGACCACGCACTGGGAGACACTGGCCAGACGCTCGGCATGACCTTCGCGAAGATCCTGGGACGCCAGTACTTCCTGAGCCCGCGAGGACCACGAGAAGCGGGGCTGGTCTGGGTGGCGGCGAGTGTGCTCGCGCTGACCTGCGCGCTGCTCGCAGGGCGCGCGATCACGGCCCGGCGCTCCCGCGAGACGCAGCGCGTGCTCACCCTGGTGGTTCCCTGGATCGTGCTGCCCAACGCGGTGCTGGTGCTGTGGTCGTGGGTGGTGCGGCCGGTGTACGCCGAACGCTATGCGTCGTTCACCGCACCCGCTCTCGGACTCCTGCTGGCCTACGGGCTCGTACAGCTGGACGACCGGCGGGCCCGGCAGCTCACGCTCGGCGTCGTTGCGGCGCTGGCCTGTGTCGTGGTGCAGGTCAGCCAGCGGGCCGAGGGATCGAAGGCCGCGGACGACTACCGGGCACTGGCACGGTTCATCACCGATCATCACCCCGACGCGGTCCTGTTCGGTGTGCCGAGCACCCGGGGCGTGGCCGTCGCCTACCCAGACGACTTCGTCGGGCCGGACCTGCCCAACGTCGGCCTGACCCCCGCCGAGTCTGAGACCCTCTGGGGCACCGTGCGAGCGCCGGACCAGCTGCTGCTGTCCACCGTGGTCGAGCCGGGTGGCCGCCTGGTGCTGCTGGACACCTCCGCTCCGGTCTGGCCGGGGACCAGGTTCCAGCGGTGGCTGGCACGCCATGGATGCGCGGTTGAGACGAAGAAGGCCGCCACGCGGTTCACGGCCTTCCTGGTCCGCTGTCCGTGAGGGGTCCGAACGCCGGCCGAGTCGCCAGCGCGCGAAGGCCGACGAGGTTCCCGAGCTCATCGGAGACCCGCCGAGCCCAGGTGGCCGAGATGTGGTCGTAGTCGCCGTACACCATCACGTCATCGACCACGGCGGGGCAGAGGGTGGGGCCGCACACCAGTCTCGCGGTGTCGACGAACGGCACGCCCAGTCGGGCTGCCGTGGCCCTCAGGGCCCGGTTTCCCTCGAGAACCGCATCCCGCGCCGGGGCCAGGCAGGTGCGCAGCACCGCGTGCGGGTCACTGAGGCAGTCTCCAGGCTCGAAAGGAAGCCCGCTCACGTCAGCGAGGATGCGCAGCTCAGGGGACACCTCGCGCAGCCGGTGGACGAGTGTCGCGACGCCTGGGCCCCAGGCGGCCGTCTCGCGCAGGTAGTCGTTGGTTCGAGACCCGAGGATCACCGCCTGTGGGCCCAGCCTCGTCAGCTGTGGGAGAGCCCAGCTGTGGTAGCGGGCGCACTCCGAACCCGTGGGGTCGCCCAGCGGTACGTCGTAGGGCGAGCAGCCGTACTTGATGAACGGCACCAGGCGGAAGCCCGCTGCTTCGGCCACGGGCCGGAGGGAGGGGAGCCACATCGCTGCATGCGAGTCGCCGTACACGGCCACCGTTACGTTCGAGTCGCCTCCGGGGTCCGGGCAGAGGTCGTGGCTCGTCGCCCCATCGGCTGCGGCGCAGGGAGGCCCGACCCCGCCCAGGTCACCGTCGAGACGGTCCTGGTTGGCCAGCGGGTAGGGGATCGGGGCGCCCGCCTTCGCCAGCTCGAGGGAGCGGGCGACGAGGGTGGTGGCGCTGGGGGGCTGCCGCCGCTCGGTCCGCAGCGGGGGCACGCGCCGTTCGGAGTGGTCGGCCTCGAAAGCCAGGGCCTGCGCGGCTCGCTGTTCCGAAAGGTCGGGTGCGGTGGCACCGGCCAGCATCGTGCCCGCGACGACAGAGCCCAGGGCGAGCGGCCACAGCAGCAGCCCACGCCTTCCACCGAAGAGTGTCCGGGAGTGGCGGATCGGGTTCTCCAGCACGTAGTGGGTCGCCGTCGCGAGCACCAGGACGAGGCCGAGCAGCAGCGTCCGCCGCCCGGGAGACACCGGCTGGCCGTCGTACGCCGACAAGCCGACCGCCAGCACCGGCCAGTGCCACAGGTACAGCGAGTACGAGAGATCGCCAAGCCACGGCAGAGGAGGCAGCGCCAGCAGCCGTGAGGGCCCCGCCACGGCGCCTGGCCGGGAGGCGACGATCACGGCGGCGGTCCCCGCAACCGGCAGTGCAGCCCGCCAGCCGGGGAATGCCGAACCGGCACCGAAGCTTGTCGCAGCGACGACGATCAGGGCCAGGCCCGCTGCGGACAGCAGCGCGCGTAGCCAGCCTGGCCAGGCGCAGCCCGAGAGGCGTGGCGCGATCACCGCCAGGGTGGCACCCACGGCCAGCTCCCAGGCCCTGGCGGAGGTGCTGAAGTACGCCGCGTCAGGTGACCGCTTCGTGAGGATCACCGAGCACAGGAACGACGCCACCAGGATGCCGATCGCCAGCGTCGCGACGATCGACCGGGCGCGCCGGGCGCGGCCCCGCCCGTGCAGAACGGCGGCGGCAGCCACGGCGATCACCATCGGCCAGAAGAGGTAGAACTGCTCCTCGACGGCCAGAGACCAGTAGTGCTGGAGCGGCGAGGTCGCCTGCCCCTGGGCCCAGTAGTCGGTCCCCACCGCCGCGAAACGGACGTTCGCCAGGAATGCGGAGGACCAGACCGCGTCGTCCTGGATCCGGTCAGCACGCACGGCCGACACCTCGTGCGCGGCGTACACGCAGGTGGCCACCAGCACGAGCGACGCCGCCGGCAACAGGCGTCGGGCGCGTTGCGCGTAGAACCGGCCCACCTGCAGGTGACCGGTCTGCTCGAGCTCCCGCAGGAGCAGCGAGGTGATGAAGAACCCTGACACCACGAGGAAGACGTCAACGCCGATGAAGCCGCCCGACATCCACGGGACTCCTGCGTGCATGCCGATGACCAGGAGCACTGCGATCGCCCGCAGGCCTTGGATGTCGATGCGTCTGGGCAGTGGCATGGCTCCTCCTGACCCTGCACGGGACGGGCTCGACCAGCGGGAACAGCAGGGAAGCTGCCCCCAGACGGCGGCTCTCCGAGCATGCCGGTGCCGCCCGCTGGGCACATGAGGCTGCAGTCCCGACGACGCCGGGAACTCCGGCCGCGTCACGCCGCCGACGACGAGGCCGTCGAGCTCAGCGGGCCGAGGGCGCGGACCCGGCGTTCAGGGGACGACGATCACGGGGACGACGGCTGCGCGGACGATCTTCGCGGCGCTGGACCCGAGGAAGACGGTGGCGAGCGGGTGCGTGGACGAGGAGCCGACGACGAGGAGGTCGCCACTGGTCCAGTGCACCCCGTCCAGCGCGTCGGCCCAGGAGCGGCCCTTCGCGACGACCGTCTCGAGCTCGGACCCGGCGAAGCCGTTCTCGACGAGATGGTCGACGGCCTCGCGCTGGCCGGCCCTGGCTGCCCTGCTCAGCTCCTCGAAGACGAGGTCCTCGGCGCCGCTGACCCCGGCCTGCAGCATGGCCCGGTGCTTGATCGTGACGGTGACCAGGCGGATCCGCGCGTTGGTGCGCCGGCAGATGTCCGCGACCCGATCGAGAAGCCTCCAGGTCGCGTCGTCGTCCCGGAAGGCCAGGGTGACGCGGGTGATGCGGGACTCGCGCGAGGGGCGGTACTCCCGGGGGGCGATGGCGACCGGGATCTCCGAGGAGTGCAGCAGGCGATCGGTCTTCGAGGTCACGGTGACCCTGCCGACCGGGCCGTGGAGGCCCGAGCCGACGACCAGGATCGATGCCTCCAGCTTCCGTGCCTGGTCCACGAGCGCGGCAGGCACGGAGCGCGCGGTGACCCAGGAGGCGGAGCCGGCGACGTCGGGATGCCGCTCGAGGGCGGCGAAGGCCTCGGCGGCGCTCGCCTCGCCCTCGGTGCGGGCCCAGTGGACGAAGTCCTTGTCGTGCTGGCTGGCGGTGGTCGCCTCCCAGCCCTGTGGGACCACGGTGAGGGCGTGCACGGCATCCGCCTCCGACCGGGCCAGCTCGCAGGCGAGCTCGAGGGCGCACGTGTCGTCCTTGTGCGGGCTGTAGCCGACGACGTACGTCATAGGTCGACGTCCTCCTCGACGTCTCCGCGCCGACCGCGCGGCTCGGCGATCTCCTCCGGGTCGCGGTAGGTGTTCAAGGTCGCGTGGTGCCTGCCGTAGAGGAAGTAGACGAGGAGGACCAGCGCGATCCAGCTGAGGAAGATGATCCACGTGATCGCCGCCAGGCCCCACATGATGTAGAGGCAGACGGCGACGGTGAGGATCGGGGTCACCGGGTATCCCGGGATCTTGAAGGGACGCTCGAGGTCGGGGTGGGTCCGACGGAGGATCATGATCCCGATGGCCACCACCGAGAAGGCCATCAGGGTGCCGATCGAGACCGTGTCCCACAGGTAGTCCGACGGCACGAAGCCGCCGATGAGCGCGACCACGATGGAGACCACGACGGTGTTGAAGACCGGCGTCATGGTCTTGGGGTTCACCTCGAGGAACTTGCGCGGGATCATCCCGTCGCGGCCGATGGCGAAGAGGATCCGGGTCTGCCCGTAGAGGGTGACCAGGGTGACGGAGAAGATCGAGATGACGGCACCGGCGGCGAGGATGGTGCTCCAGATCTCGTTGCCGGTGATGTCCTTGAGGATGAGCGCCAGCCCCGCCTCGGCGTTGTCACTGTCCTCGAAGAACGAGACCGGCTTGGCCGCCAGACCGGCGGCGGCGACCGCGAGGTACATCCCGGAGACGATCGTCAGGGCTCCGATGATCGCGCGGGGAACCGCCTTCTGGGGGTTCTTGACCTCCTCGCCCGCGGTGGCGACGGCATCGAGCCCGATGAAGGAGAAGAAGATCGTCCCGGCTGCCGCGCTCACGCCCGTGAACCCCTCGCCGAAGAAGTTCGAGAAGTGGTCGGCGTTGAACGCGCTGAAGCCGAGGACAGCGAAGATCGTGAGCACCACGAGCTTGATCACGACCATGATCGCGTTGACCTTGGCCGACTCCGAGGCGCCGCGGATGAGCAGCAGCATGCACAGGAGCACCAGGACGACGGCCGGCAGGTTGATGAGGCCTCCGGTGGGTTCTCCGTCGGTGCCCGGGATGGGTGAGACGGAGAGGGCCTCCGGCAGCTGCCACCCGAAGAGCTCGGAGAGCAGCTCGTTGAAGTAGCCGCTCCAGCCGACCGCGACGGCACCGGTCGCCACGCCGTACTCGAGCAGCACACAGCCGGCGATGACGACGGCGACGAGCTCACCCATGGCGTGGTAGGCGTAGGAGTACGTCGACCCGCTCACGGGGATCGCCGACGCGAGCTCGGCGTAGCACAGGGCGGAGAGCCCCGCGGCGATCCCGGCGATGAGGAACGACACGAGCACCGCCGGCCCGGCCTTGGGCACCGCCTCTCCGAGCACGAAGAAGATGCCCGTCCCGATCGTGGCTCCGACGCCGAACATCATCAGCTCGAAGGTCGACAGCTCGCGAGCGAGCTCCTCGCCCGTGTGGTGATGGTGCTGGAAGACGATCGGCTTGCGACGCCGCAGCTGCTCCCCGAGACTCGGCTGACTACCCGTGAGACTGGCCATCGGAACGCCTTTCGCCGGAGGCTCAATGCCCGGTGCGAACGATGGGCACGACCCTGCCGCTGCTCCGGGGGCCTGTCAACGCCCGCTGCACCCGCCAGCGGCCCTAGCCTGTGCGCCGTGAACGGTGCTGGCCGTGGGCCTCAGCCCTCCCACCGGTCGGTGGTACGCCGGTGGTGCTCGAGCAGGGTCCTGGCCAGCCCCGCCCCCGCGGAGCGCAGCTCGGCGGGTGAGACGACCCGCGCCCGCGGGCCGGCGGCCAGCAGGAGCAGCCCGACCCGGTGCGCGAGAGGTAGGAGCAGGTCCAGGTCGACCGTGGAGGCGAGCTCGTCCTCGCCGACGGTGCGCACGTCCTCGGCGTACACGTCCGCGGCCCACCGCGCCGACTGCGGCAGCGTGACCCGGACCCGGGTCGTCTCGCGCTGCCGGGCGAGCCGTCCACCGAGGTCGTCGGGCGGGAGGAAGGTGTCCTCGAGCACCTCGCACTCGCGGAGATTGGCGAGCAGGTAGGTGCGCATCCGCTGCTCGGCGTCCAGTGGGCCGGCGTCGACCTCCCAGCCGCGCCGGGTGTTGACGAGGCGGTAGGGATCGATGACCCGCTCGCTGACTCCGCTTCGCCAGGCCCGGGAGTAGACGACCCGGACCCGCCGCCGGGTGCGCACCGCCTGCTGCAGCGCGCCGAGCGCGTCGTCCCCGGGACGCGACCGGGGCGCCGGCGCACCGGACGGTTCGCCGTACATGGTCTCGGCCAGCACCCTGACGGCGGAGGCCAGGTGCGGGTCGGCCGGCTCGAGGTCCTGCAGCAGCCGGGCCGCGGTGAACAGGAGGGCGAGCTCGCCGGCGGTGACGTACTGCACGCCCAGCTCCTCGACGCCCGGGTCGCCGGAGATCCGCACGACCTCGGCCTGGTTCGGGTCCGCCTCGTCGCCGTCGGGACCCAGGAACTCCAGAGCCGGCGCAGGGCGGTAGAAGCCGAACTCGACGACGTCGGCGGAGTAGAACGACAGCAGATCCTCGCGCACCTCCTCGACCGGGGCGCCGACCCGCTCGGCCAGCCGGTCGAGCGACAGCCCGTCCGGATAGTCCGCGAGCAGCTCGAGCACCCGCGGAAGCCGGGCGAAGCGCCGGACGTAACCCGGTGCGTCAGCACCCATCGTCGGCACCCCCCGCCAGGGACTCGAGCTCGGCGAGCACCTCCGCACGGACCTCCGACGGCCCGAGCAGCTCCACCCGGGTGCCGAGCTCGTAGAGCCTGGCCCGGAAGGCCGACCGGTTCGTCACCCGGTAGCGCAGGTCGATGGTGTCCCCTCTGTGGTGCTCGCCCACCGGCTCGAGCAGCCACCGGACGACGTCGGCCCGGAAGCAGCCCTGGGTGCGCAGCATGACCTCGACGGGCGGGTCGATCTCCCACCGCATCGGGTGGAGGTCCGCTCGACGCTCCAGGGTCAGGTGGCGGGCGGTGCCCGCGCCGAGGGCTTCGACACCGCTCATCCGTGCCACCACGAAGGCCTTGACCTCGGCTGCGGCGTCTTCCACGGCGTCGTCCTCGAGCGCGTGCAGGTACCACCTCCCGTGGCGCGGCGCGACCGACTGGGGGTGGGCCAGCCGGGTCGTCCCCTTGTAGGAGAACCTGAGCAGCGCACGACGGCGCACCGCCTCCAGCACCGCGCTGAGGGCGGCCGGCTCGCCGTCCAGCCGGACGTCCACCGGCGCGGGCGTCGGGACCTGCTCCTGCGTCAGGCCCACGTGGTCGAGCAGGTCCGAGCGCCTCGCGAGCATCGCCGCACGCTGCAGCGCCGCGGCCTCCGGCGGGCTGAGCCGCACCCGCAGCCGGTTGTCCAGGGTGGTCATCCGGTACGTCGCCCGCTCGCCCTCGTGGCTGATCCGCTCGATCTGCCAGCCCTGCCGCTCGAGGTACCGCAGCTCCCGCTGGAGCTGCTCGCGTCCCGACTCCCCCGGCTGGAACCCGGCGATGGCGACCAACCGGTCGACGGGGACGCCGTACTTCGGGCTCGCGCTGAGCACCGCGGCGATCCGCACCAGTCGTTCCATGGGCCCTCGCTGGTCCCGACCGCGCGCCACTGCGTCCCCTCTCCTCCGTCGACTCCCGAGTCTGGCGCACCGACGGCTGGTTCGCCCGCGCTTCAGCCCGACGCGTCGACC
>NZ_DAOMFK010000093.1:0-12278 GCF_035429765.1 Nocardioides sp.
CGTCGGTGGGGGTGGTGGGTGGGGGCACGGTGCGGCCCGCGACGGGCGACCCGGCCGCCTGCGGGCTGGCCCCGGCCGCACCGGGCGCCCTGCGCGGAGGAGACGCGGCGCACAACGCCGACGTGGTCCGCCGAGTGCTGGCGGGGGAGCCCGGCCCGGTGCGCGACGCCGTGCTCCTCAACGCCGGAGCCGCGCTGGCGGTGTACGACGCGGCGCAGGGTGGCCTCGACGACCGCCTCGCGGCCGGCCTGGACCGGGCCCGGGCCGCGGTGGACACCGGCGCCGCTGCGGACACCCTGCGGCGGTGGGTAGAGGCCACCCGCGGAGCCGGTCAGAGGTCCAGCACGTAGGACTGGCCCTCGCGGCGGAACCCCACCCGGTCGTAGTAGGGGTTGACCATGGTCTCCGGGGTGACCACCCGCGTGAAGCCCTCGCCGCGGAGCAGGCCGCTGCGCCGCCAGACGAACTCCCCGGGGGAGAAGTCCCGGAACCGCGGTGTGACGTAGTCCAGCCGGATCCGCGCCACCGCACCGTCGGCCTGCAGCAGCACCACCCCCACGGTCTCGTCCCCTCTGGTCACCAGGAACGCGTGCTCGTCGGGGGCCCCGGGGTCCCAGACGAAGTCCGGCTGGAAGTGCAGGATGTCGGCGCCGTGGACCCGCAGCACGTGACGGAGGTACTCGTCGGAGGGATCGACCTCCAGCACCTCGAAGACACGTTCGTCGTGGCGCTGGGACCAGAGCTTGACGATGAACCAGATGTTGATGCCGCTGAGGACGAGGTTCACCCCGGCCATCGGCCACACGCCGAGGATCCCGTTGTAGACCACCAGCAGCATCCCGGCGATGAGGTTGAGCACCCGGAACCTCAGCACCCGGGTCTGCAGCAGCGACACCACCAGGAGCGCGCTGCCACCCCAGCCGAGGATCTCGAGCCAGTAGTCGTGGAGCCAGGTCACTTCCGCAGACTAGCGACCCGGGCCGGCTAGCGCGCCGTGACCTGCCAGGACATCGGGGCCAGTGGGTTGCCCGCGAGGTCGGTGATGCCGCCGCTCACCCGTGCGGTGTACCGCTTGCCGACCTTGAGGTTCACGGTCGGGTTCAGGGTCGCCTTGGTGCCCACGGCGTTCAGGGTGACCCTCGCGGCCAGCGCCTTGCTCTTCCCCGCAAGGGTCAGCTTGAAGGTCCTCCCGTTGACCAGCACGACAGGCTCGGAGAACCGCACCACGAAGTTGGCGCTGCGGCGCGCGGTGCTCTGCGGGCTGTAGTCGGTCACCTTCGGCGAGGTGCCGTCCACCAGGAAGCCCCGCCAGGGGCTCGACGCCTGCACCTTCCCGGCAGCGTCCAACGAGCTCACCCGCCACTGCCAGGCGCCGTCGGCCACCGCCGCTCGCGCCGCCCAGGCCTGGGCGGGCGTGGTGACGGTCTCGGCGGAGGTGGTCGCGCCCACCAGGCGCCGCTCGAACTTGTACGACGTGGCGCCGTCGACGGCGGTCCAGGTGAACAGCGCCTCCTTCGCCGGCACCAGCACGTCCGGCGCTGGGTCCAGCAGCGTGGGGGCGGACCCGACCACCGTGAATCGGGCGGACGGGGCGGCCAGGTCCGTCCACGGACCCGGGCGTCCCTTGGCGTCGACCGGCCGGACCCGCCAGGTGTAGGGCTCAACCGCCGCCGGCAACGGAGTCGTGGGCGTGTAGGCCACCTGCTTGCTGTTGGCGGTGAGGATCCGGTTCGTGGTCGAACCGGTCGTGTCGGTGTTCTTGTACGCCTCGATGTCGTAGCTGGCGGCGTACGGCAGGGGCTGCCAGCGGAAGGGGAGTGAGCCCCCGACCTGGACGCCGTTGATCGGTGCGCTGAGCGTGACCTGCGGAGAGCTCTTGGTGAACCTGCCCACCCCGCTCCAGCTCAGGCCGTTCCCGCTGCCGTCGAGAGCCTGGACCCGCCAGTAGAGAGGGCCTTCGGGGTAGGTCTCGGCGAAGGACGTGAAGGTCGTCTGGTCCACCAGACGGTTCGCCAGCAGCGGCGCCTGGAAGGCGGTGCTGGTGGCCACCTGGACGCGGTACTGCCGGGCCTCCACCCGGGGCTGCACCGCGTGCGTGCCGTTCGGCGAGGCCGGGGGGGAGGTGGTCGGGTCCTGGGCGGTGGCCAGGTAGTCGCGCCAGGTGAAGGTGATCTCGTTGGCCTTGGACTCGTCCTGGGTGGGGGTGAGCAGCTGGACGGGCTTGGACAGCAGGTTGAAGGCGTGCCTGGCGTGCTCCGGCGCCGCGCAGACGGTCTTGGTCTTGCACGGCTGGACCGACCAGTAGTAGGCCGAGCCGGCCTGGCTGTCGGCGAGGGCGTCCACCGGGACGTACGCCGTGCCCTCGACCCGGACCGCCGGCTGGACCAGGTTGGTCATCTGCTTGTCGTTGGCCAGCCACACCAGGTAGGAGCCGGCGTCCGGGTCGGCGTCCCAACTCAGCACCGGGGTCTGGCGCAGCTCCGCGCAGGTGTCCGGAATGGCCAGGTCGCAGCTGGTCCCGGGGCTCGAGAGAGCGGTGCCCGTCAGCGCGACGTGCTGCCCCTGGACCTGCCCGAGGGGGGTGATCGTGAACGTCGAGGTGGTGGTCGAGGCACTCATCCAGACCGACCCCTGGTAGGCGTCCACCGCCCACTCGTAGTTCCCCGGCGTCAGGTGGGCCTCTGTGTCGTCCTCACCGGCGGGGAAGGCGAACCGGTCCGACAGCTCGGTCCAGCCGGCCGATCCCACCGGCCGGACCCGGATCTTGTAGCCCGTCGCGTCGGTCACCGGGCTCCAGCTCAGCGTCGGGAAGCGGGAGCTGGGCGCAGGCGGCCCGGACGGCTCGGGGGTGCTGCCCGGGGTGGCGGTTGCGGCGGCGACGGTGAAGGTCGGCTGAGCACCCTGCAGCAGACCGGCACCCAGCCGCCCGCTGGTGCTGACCGTCTGCACCTGCCAGCGGTAGGACTTGCCGACGGTCAGCAGGGCGCGGGGGGTGAACGACGTGCCGGTCGTCGTCCAGCTGCCGTCGCCGTCACCGTCGGTGACCGCGGTGATCGTCACCTTGTAGGCCTCCGCCCCCGCCACCGGGCTCCACCGCAGCGTGGGCACCGCCACGCTCGCCCCCGGAGCAGGGGAGAGCTGGCTGACCATCCCCGGGTCGTAGGTGAACCGGCCCACCTCGGCGCTGATCGCGTCGGTGACGATGTCCTTGCCCTGGTGGGTCTGTCCGGGGCCGTCGGTCGCCACCACACGCCAGTAGTACGTGCCGAGGGCGGTGGGGTAGCAGTCGGACTTCGCCCTCGGGACGAACGTCGTCTGGACGGTCGAGCAGGACCCTGCGAGGACGTTGAAGTCGCTGGTCGCGCTGATCTGCACGGTGTACTCGCTGGCCAGGTGGACCGGCGTCCACTGGTAGAAGAACGGGTCGCCGACCACCGCATCGTCGGCCGGGTACTCCAGGGACGGCTGGTCGGGCCAGTGCCGGCGGAAGGTCCAGGTCTCGACCGCGGGCCAGGCCAGCGTGTTGCCCTGGGCGTCCACGGGCTGCACCCGCCAGAAGTACTGGTCGTTGGCCAGAGTCACCGGGGGCGAGTAGCGGGTCCCGACGATGCCGGTCGCGTTGACGTCGAGGTTGGTGTCGCTGAAGTTCTGGTCCGTGCTCACCTGCAGGTTGTAGGTCTTCGCGCCCAGCACCGGCTCCCAGTCCAAGACGACGTCCTCCACGTCCGTGGAGGGGCTGTCGGCGGGCGACTGCAGGACGGGTGCGGACAGGCCGGCCACCTCGTAGTCGCCGGTCTGCGACCACTGGGTGAGGACCCCGTTGCCGAGGGTCGCGCGCACCCGCCAGTAGTACCCCTGCGCGACCTGCGGGTCGGGGACCACGAAGGCGGAGACCTTCGTCGAGTACTCGTCGTACTGCAGGGGGTCGGTGAACGCGGCGTCGGTTCCGACCTGCACCGTGTACGCCGTGGCGCCGGGCGTCGGCGACCACGAGAGCAGCGGCGGCTCGCCCGGCTGCTGGAGCACCGTCCCCGGCGAGGGGCCGACCAGCGTCGGTCCGGCGAGCGCATCACGGTCGAACGACGCGCTGGCCCACGGCCCGGTGCCGGAGTCGGCCACGGCGCGCACCCGCCAGTAGACGGTGCCGGCGTCGAGCTCCCGGTTCGGGACCGCCCGGTGGTTGATGGTCGACGTGCTCCACAGCAGGGTGTCGAAGCTGCTGGAGGCGGAGACCTCCACCGAGTAGGAGGTGGCCGTGGCCACGCGGTCCCAGGCGAGCACCGGCGTTCCGTCGACGGCCACGGAGTCCGGGGAGAGCCCGGTGGGGGCCCCGACGCCGGCCGCGCGCGCTGCGGGGCCCGACAGCCCGAGGGCGAGAAGGGTGACCAGCAGGGGCACGACCAGGGCACGCGGCCTCCGGACGGTGCGGAAGAACCCACGGGGCACGGTCGACTCCTGGTGATCCGGGACAGGACTCCCGACACGCTACGGGCCGCATCGGCCGGCCGCGGGCGAATGCGGGAAATCGCCGGGGCAGTGGTGGATCGAGCCCGCTCAGTCCATGCCCACGGAGAACGCCGACTCCAGGTCGTGGCGGGAGTAGGTGCGGAAGGCGATGTGGGTCTCGGTCTCGGTCACGCCCGCCACCTTGTTCAGCCGGTCGGCGACCACGGCGGCGACGTCCTCGTGGCGGCGCACGCGGACCAGTGCGATGAGGTCGATCTGGCCGGTGACGGAGTACACCTCGCTGACCCCTTCGAGTGCCGCGATCGCCTCGGCCACCTCGGGGATGCGGGCGACGTCGGCCTTGACGAAGACGATGGCGGTGATCATGGGGTGAGCCTAACGAAGCGGCTGGTGCACGGTGACCAGGTCACGGCGCTCGTCGAAAGGCACCAGCTCCCGGCGTGAGCGCGCCACCGCGTCGTGGACCGCCAGGTGCCGGGCCGCCCCGGCCACGGGGTACGTCCAGTCGCCCTCGACCTCGACCAGCCGGGTCCCGGGCGACTCCAGCCAGCGCAGGATCCGCTCGGACTCCTCCGCCGTGGCGGCCGGGACCGGACCGGGGCCCGGGCGCACCGACTCCGCGCCGGCGCGCAGGACCTCGACGTAGCGGTGGGCGTCGGCCCCGGGGGGGATCACCCCGGCGGCGGCGAGCCGGCCGAACCGCACGACGTGGACCCCCCAGCGGCCCAGGTCGTCACGGCGGGTGGCCACGATCTCCGGGCACCGGCTCAACGCGAGCAGCCGCTGGGTGCGGGCCGCGACCCGGACGAAGGCGGCCAGCCGGTCCCGGTGCACGCCGGCCTCCTCGAACCGGTCGTCGGCCGCCAGCGCCGCCATCGTGGTGCTCAGCGCGGTGACCACCTCGGCCGGATCGGTCGTGAGGCTGCGCCGGAGCCGGTCGACCAGGCTGGAGTACGTCGCGTCGTCGACGCTTCCGTCGCAGGGAGACAGGCAGCGGCGCATCTCGGCCAGCACGCACGGCGAACGGGACGGCTCCCGGGGCAGCCGGTCGGTGCACTGGCGCACCGGGAACGTCCCGTGCAGGGCGGCAAGGCAGCGCTCGGCCACCTTCCGGGAGGAGAACGGGCCGAGGTAGTCGGCGCCGTCGTCCAGCACCCGCCGCACCACCGAGAGCCGTGGCCAGGGCTCCCGGGTGAGCTTGACGAAGTGCGTCCTCTCCGGAAAGCGGGAGCGCCGGTTGTAGCGCGGCTTGTGCTCGGCGATGAGTCGCAGCTCGCGCACCTCGGCCTCCAGGGGCGTGGCGCAGACGATTCCGGTCACCCCGCTGGCCAGGCCGACCATCTCGCCCATGCGCGAGCGGGTCTCGGAGGCCGTGAAGTAGCTGCGGACCCGGGTCCTCAGGTCGCGAGAGGTGCCGACGTACAGCACCCGCTGCTGGTCGTCGTGGAAGAGGTAGACGCCGGGCTCGTGGGGGAGTGCTTCGGCCAGGTGGCGCTTGCGGCGCTGGGCCGACGAGACGCGCGAGGAGAAGGTCTGGAGCTCCTCCAGGGTGTGGACGCCGAGCGCGCCCACCCGCTCCAGCAGTCCGTGCAGCACGTCGACGGTGGCCCGTGCGTCCGACAGCGCGCGGTGGTTGGGGGTGGTGGTGGCGTGGAAGGTGACCGCGAGAGAGGAGAGCTTGCAGTTGGGGGCGTCCTCGCGGGTGATCACCCGCCTGGCCAGTCGCGCGGTGTCGAGCACCTCGAACGGTGGCCAGGGTCTGCCCTGCTCGGCGGCGAAGTGGCGCAGGAAGCCGATGTCGAACGGCGCGTTGTGCGCCACCAGCACCGTGCCCGCGGCGAACTCCAGGAAGGCCGGCAGCGCCACCTCGATCGGTGGGGCGTCGGCGACCATGGCGCCGGTGATGCCGGTGAGCACCGCGATGAAGGGCGGGATCGCGGTGTGCGGGTTGACCAGGGTCTGGAACTCGCCGAGCACCTCGCCGCCCCGCACCTTGACCGCGCCGATCTCGGTGATCCGCGAGCCCGCCTCGGCGGAGCCGCCGGTGGTCTCCAGGTCCACGACGCAGAAGGTGAGGTCGCGCAGCGACCGGCCCAGCTCGTCGAAGCTGCGTTGCGCCTCCCACCGGGAGGTGGTCGTGGTCGTACTGGTCACGTCGCCGACGCTAGGTGCTCGCACCGACACACCGGCGCAGGACGCGCGGAGGCCCGGCGGGTGGCCCGCCGGGGACCCGCGCTACGCGGCGCACTAGGCTCCGGGAGCGTGACGGTGCCCCTTCCCGATGCCACCCACCGCTGGCGCTGCGGCGGGTGCGGCAACCTGACCCGGTTCGACGTCACCCGGACGCGGCGGACCACCGAGTTCTGGCACTTCGACCTCGCCGGCGACCACCAGGTGGAGCAGACCGAGGTGCTGGGCGAGTCGGTCGAGGCGGTCACCTGCCGGTGGTGCGGGCGGGCGGACGCGGTCGAGCTGGTGGACCGCGCGGAGGCCGCCCCCGGCGGCTGAGCGACCCCTGCCGCCCTCCTGACCCGCCGGCGGCCTGCCCCCGGTCAGCACTGTCGGTGGCGGCTGGGAGGGTCTGCGGCATGGAGACGAGAATCGACTGCGACACCTGCGCGGTGCGAGGGCCGGCGTGCCACGACTGCGTGGTCACGGTGCTGCTCGGGCCGCCCGAGGAGCTCAGGCTCGACGACGACGCGTGCCGCGCGTTGGACGTGCTGGCCGCGGGGGGCCTGGTCCCGCCTCTGCGGATGGTGCACCCGGTCCCCGGCCCGGTGATCGAGTCCGCGTGAGCCGTGACCGGTGAGGCGGTGGGAGGGGTGGGCTCCGCCACATCCGGTCGGGTTGTGGGGGGGTGATTTGGCCGGGCCCGAGGGGCCGGGCTAGTCTCAGCCGCGGTACCCCTCGACGTGGATCACTCGGATCTGCGGGGGTGCCGCGCCGAGTTCGACGAGCGTGGTCGGGGGACGATCGCGAGTCGGAGCCGGGGACCCACGTCCTCTGGGGTGAATCACCTCCGAGCCGGCACGCCGGGGAAGAGGTGTAGGGCAGGTCGTGCCCGAATCCGTCAGCTCACCCGGTAGGCGTACGACACGCAAGGAGAAGGCCCGCTCGTGACCCACGGACGGAAGCGCCTCGTCACTGTCCTCTCCGGCGCCACTCTCGCCGCCGCCATGCTTCTCCCGGGCAGCAGCCCGACCTGGGCGGAGCCGAGCATCGACGACGTCCAGACCCGCGTCGACCGGCTCTACCACGAGGCCGAGCAGGCCTCCGAGCGCTACAACGACCTGCAGCTGGAGCTGAAGGACCTGCGCCACGACCTCACCGCCCTGCGCGCCGACGAGCAGCGTCAGCACGCACGTCTGGCGCGGGTCCAGGACCAGGTCCAGGACTCCATCATCCGGCAGTACCAGGGGGAGGGGCTCGCCACGGTGGGCGAGGTGGTCGTCTCCGACGACCCCAGCACCTTCCTCTCCCAGCTCTCTGCCATGTCGGCCTACAACGACCTCCAGGCCAGCCTCTACGGCGACTACCTCACCGAGCTGAAGGCTCTCGACATCCGGCGGGACGCCACCACGCGGCGCGCGGACCAGGTGGCGGGCGCGGAGAAGCAGGCCGCGGCCGCGAAGGCCACTGTCGACCGGGACCTCTCCGAGGCGCAGGACCTGCTGGCGAAGCTGAAGGAGGAGGAGCGGCAGGCACTGCTCTCGCGTGGAGCCGGCACCACCCGGCTGCCCTCGGACGTGCCGGCCTCGGGTCGTGCCGCCGCCGCCGTCCGCTACGCGCTGGCCCAGGTCGGTGACGCCTACGTGTACGGCGCCGCCGGCCCGTCCGCCTTCGACTGCTCCGGGCTGACCATGATGGCCTGGGCGCAGGCCGGCGTCGGTCTCCCGCACTCCTCCAGCGCCCAGTTCGGGTCCGGGCCGCACGTCTCCTCCGGTGACCTGCGTCCCGGTGACCTCGTCTTCTACTACAGCCCGATCAGCCACGTGGGCATCTACATCGGCAACGGCCTGATCGTGCACGCCGCGAACCCCGGAGCGGGGGTCCGGGTGGCCGGGGTCTTCTCGATGCCCTACTCCGGGGCGGTGCGCCCGGGCTGACCCCCGGAATAGCCGGGCTCCGCGACCCGTTCACTGGTTGACACTTCAACTAGAAGGGGCGAGTTGTGCAGTTCGGCATCTTCAGCGTCGGTGACGTGACCACCGACCCCACGACCGGTCGTACACCCACCGAGGCGGAGCGGATCTCCGCCATGCTGACCATCGCGGTGAAGGCCGAGGAGCTCGGGCTGGACGTGTTCGCCACCGGCGAGCACCACAACCCCCCGTTCGTGCCCTCCTCGCCCACCACCCTGCTCGGCTGGGTTGCGGCCAGGACCCAGCGGCTGCAGCTGTCCACCGCGACCACGCTGATCACCACCAACGACCCGGTGAAGATCGCCGAGGACTACGCGATGCTGCAGCACCTCTCCGGCGGTCGGGTGGACCTGATGATGGGTCGGGGCAACACCGGTCCCGTCTACCCGTGGTTCGGCAAGGACATCCGCGACGGCATCCCGCTGGCGGTCGAGAGCTACCACCTGCTGCGCCGTCTCTGGCGTGAGCGGGTGGTGGACTGGGAGGGTCGGTTCCGTACGCCGTTGCACGGCTTCACCGCGACTCCGGCGCCGCTCGACGACACGCCGCCGTTCGTCTGGCACGGCTCGATCCGCAGTCCTGAGATCGCCGAGCAGGCGGCGTTCTACGGGGACGGCTTCTTCCACAACAACATCTTCTGGGACCTGGCTCACACCGCTCGGATGGTGGCGCTCTACCGTGCCCGGTTCGAGCACTACGGGCACGGCCGGGCAGACCAGGCGGTGGTCGGGCTCGGTGGGCAGGTCTTCATCAGGCCCCACAGCCAGGACGCCGTGCGCGAGTTCCGGCCCTACTTCGACAACGCCCCCGTCTACGGCCACGGCCCCTCCCTCGAGGACTTCACCGCACAGACCCCACTCACCGTGGGCTCGCCCCAGCAGGTCATCGAGCGCTACCTCTCCTTCGCCGACAACGTCGGTGACTACCAGCGCCAGCTCTTCCTCGTCGACCACGCCGGCCTGCCCCTGCCGCTGGTGCTGGAGCAGATGGAGATCCTGGCCGAGCAGGTGGTCCCGGTCCTGCGGGCGGAGTTCGAGAAGCGGCGGCCGGCGCACGTGCCGAGCGACCCGCCGACCCACGCGTCCCTGGTCGCGCAGGGCCCCGGCTCCTCGCACCGCCTGGTCCGGCCCGCCGCCCAGGAGTCCGCGGCCCGGATGCTGGAGAAGGAGCGCGCATGAGCAGGCGGATCGTGGCGGTGAGCGCGGGGGTGGGCGTGCCGTCCTCGACCCGGCTGCTGACCGACCAGATCCTGGCCGCCGTGCGTACCCAGGTGGCCGCCCGCGGTGAGTCTGTGGATGTGGAGGTGGTCGAGCTGCGCGAGCTGGCCACCGACCTCGCGGCTGCGGTCAACACCGGCGGTCTCGCCTCACCGTCCCTGGCCGGCGCCTTGGCGCAGGTGTCCTCGGCGGACGGACTGGTCGCCGTGACCCCCGTCTTCTCGGCGAGCTACAGCGGCCTGTTCAAGCTGTTCTTCGACGTCGTCGACCCGCAGGCCCTGGTCGGCACGCCGGTGCTGGTCGCCGCGACCGGTGGCACGCCCCGCCACTCCCTGGTGCTCGACCACGCGCTGCGTCCGCTGTTCTCCTACTTCCGGGCCGTGGTCGTCCCGACCGGCGTGTTCGCCGCCACTGACGACTTCGGGGACGGCGCCGGAGGCGCGAGCCTCTCGGCACGGGTGGCGCAGGCGGCCGCCGAGCTGGCCGGGCTGGTCGTCACCGTCCCTTCCGCTGTCCGCGGCTTCACGCCCACGCCGGAGGACAGGGCCGGGCGGCACGACGACAGTCTGTCGCCGGAGCACGTCACTCCGTTCGCGCAGCTGCTGGACGGGTACCCGGGCTGAGGCCGCGGCCGGGGGCGGCTGGGTCCGGCTGACACAATCGTCCCCGTGGGAGGGGACGCGCGTCGGGTGGGCCTCGTGGTGGCCGTGGGCGCCGGGGTCGCCTTCGTCGCTCTCGCCGTCCTGCTGGTGCCCTGGCACGTGGTGCCCGGGGGACCGGTCACTGACGTCCCTGCGCGCTCGGTCTTCTCCGCCCGGGAGATCGCCCGCGCGGAGCAGTTCTCGCAGTGGGCTCGAGTATGGTCCTGGAGCTCGCTCGGGGTCTCTCTCCTCGTCGCGGTGATCCTCGGGTTCACCCGGCTCGGCCGGCGACTGGTCGACCGGGTGCCCGGCCCGTGGTGGGTCCGGGTCGTCGGCGGCGTGGCGCTGGTCCTGCTGGCCGGGCGGCTCGCCACCCTGCCCCTCGCTGTCGCCGCACGGGCCCACCTCCGCAACTACGGCCTGTCCACCCAGTCCTGGTCCGGCTTCGCCTCGGACCTGGCTCGCGGGCTGGCGGTGGAGATCGTCGTGACCTCGGTGGCGATGCTGGTGCTGGTCGGCTCGGCCCGTCGGTGGCGGCGGGCCTGGCCGGCGGTGGCCGGCGCGGTCCTGGGCGGGCTCGTGCTGGTCGGCTCGTTCGTCTACCCGGTCGTGGTGGAGCCGCTGTTCAACACGTTCACGCCGCTGCCACCCTCCCCCCTGCGGAGTGCTGTGCTCGACCTGGCGGAGCGCGAAGGCGTCCCCGTGCACGACGTACTGGTGGCCGACGCCTCTCGGCGGACGACCACACTCAATGCCTACGTGTCGGGCTTCGGGAGCACCCGGCGGGTGGTGCTCTACGACACGCTGGTCGAGGACCTGCCCCGGGACCAGACGCTCTCGGTGGTCGCGCACGAGCTGGCGCACGCACGGCACCGCGACGTGCTGGTGGGCTCCCTCCTGGCAGGGCTGGGGGTCGTGTTCGCGGTGGGTGTCCTCGGGCTCATGGCCGGCGGGTCGGAGCGCCGCCGCGTCCGCGACCCTCGCGTCGTCCCCTGGGTCCTCGCCCTGGTCGCCGTCGGATCGCTCCTGGCCAGTCCCGTGCAGAACCTGGTCAGTCGGCAGATCGAGACCCGAGCCGACGTGGACGCCCTGCTGACCACCCGCGACGCCGCCGCGTTCGTGGCGGTGCAGCGACAGCTGGCGCTGCGTGCAGCCAGCGACCCGACGCCGCCGGCGTGGTCGCAGCTGTGGTTCGGCAGTCACCCGACCGTGCTTCGACGGGTGGCGATCGCCGAGCGGGTGCTGCCTGCCGGGTGAGCCAGGTCGGTGTCGGGGGGAAATGGGTGATGGCCGCGGGCCGGGGCTGGTGCCCCTGGCGCGCGGCCATCGGGTGGTGCGTGTGGGTCAGCAGGTGCCGCCGGAGCCGGTGCCGCTGTTGACCGCGCCGCAGGTGTCGTTGAAGACGCCGGAGATGACGCCGCCGAAGGCGAAGACGACGGTGACGATGAGGGCGGCGATGCCGGCGATGAGCAGGCCGTACTCGACGGCGGAGGCGCCGCGCTCGTCCATCTTGGCGATGCGGGCGTTCAGCATGATGCGCAGGTAGTCGAGCATTGTGTTCTTCTCCTTGGATTCGATCCTGTTGGCAGGTGTCCCGAGGATCGCCATGGGGGGAGCGCCTCGTGAGAACAATTCTGGTCGGGAATGCTCGGGAATGTGACGGGAATTCGGTCAGAGGTGGGTAGTCACTTGTGACTACCCACCGGTGACCCGTTCTCATTCGTGGTGCAGCAGCTCGGGCCTGGGGTGTCTGGTGGTCGGGGGGAAATGGGTGATGGCCGCGGGCCGGGGCTGGTGCCCCTGGCGCGCGG
>NZ_DAOMFK010000094.1:0-9905 GCF_035429765.1 Nocardioides sp.
GGAACATCCCCTCCAGAGCCGTCGAGGCGCGCTGGGTCCCCTTCTCCTCCCAGATCGTCTCGGCCACGGCGAGGTACTTCTCGAGGTACGGCGCGAGCAGCTCGGCCTGGTCGGCGACGGGGAAGGCGTAGGCGATCTGCCGCTGGGTCTCGTTGGCGACGTCGTCACGCTCCACCGCGTCACGCCACGCCTGGGCCTTCGCCTCGGGCGTAGGCCTCACCGTCAGCGCCATGGCGGCGTGCTCCTGCCCGGAGATGGTGCTGTCCCGGGCCAGCTCCTCGGCCACCCGCGCCTCGTCGGCACGGCCACCTCGGGCCAGCGCGGTGAGCAGGGTCCAGCGCAGGTCTGCGTCCACCTCCAGGCCGGGCAGGCTCGTCGAGCCGTCCAGCAGCCCCGCCAGGAGGTCGAAGGCGTCGTCGGAGCGCGCGGCCGCGGCGTACGCCCGCACGAAGGCCAGCTGGTGGTCCGAGCCGGCCTCGGCGGCCTCGAGCAGAGCGCGCACGCCGGTCTCCCACCGCGCCTGCAGGGCCGGGCGGTTGGCCGGGCTGGAGTAGAAGTTGACCGCGATCCGCACGTAGCCGGGCAGCCGGCTCACGGCGGTCGTGTCGGACTCCGAACCGATGCCGCGGAGCACCAGCTCGACGAAGTCGGTGGTGCTCATCTCGGCGTCCCGCGTCATGTCCCACGCGGCACCCCACAGCAGTCCCCGGGCGAGGGAGTCGCCGACGCGGTCGATGTCCGCGACCGCGGTGGCCAGCGACCGGTCGTCCAGACGGATCTTGGCGTAGGTGAGGTCACCGTCGTTGAGCAGCACCAGGTCGGGCTGCCGCTCGCCCACGAGCTGCGGGACGTCGGTGGTGGGCCCCTGGACGTCGAGCTCCACAGCGGTACGCCGGGTCAGCCGGCCGTCGTCGAGGTCGTAGAGGCCGATCGCGACCCGGTGCCGCCGGAGCGTCGGGAACTCCGGGGCCGCGGTCTGGGCGATCGAGAACGAGCGGTACCGACCCTCGGCGTCGAGCTCGAACACCGGGCTCAGCGTGTTGATCCCCGAGGTCTGCAGCCACTCCTTGGCCCATCCGTCCAGCTCGCGCCCCGACGCCGCCTCGAGCGCGGCCAGGAGGTCGCTGAACTCGGAGTTGGCGAACTCGTGGGCCTTGAAGTAGGCCCGCAGGCCGGCCAGGAACTCCTCGATCCCGACCCACGCCACCAGCTGCTTGAGGGTCGAGGCGCCCTTGGCGTAGGTGATGCCGTCGAAGTTCACCTCCACCGCCTGCAGGTCGTAGTTGTCCGCGGCGATCGGGTGGGTGGAGGGCAGCTGGTCCTGCCGGTAGGCCCAGTTCTTTCGCGCGTTGACGAACCCGGTCCAGGCCTCGGTGAACTCCGTGGCGCTGACCATCGCGTGGTGGCTGGCCCACTCGGCGAACGACTCGTTGAGCCACAGGTCGTCCCACCACTTCATGGTGACCAGGTCACCGAACCACATGTGGGCCATCTCGTGCAGGACGGTGTTGGCGCGCTGCTCGTAGAAGGAGTGGACCTGGCGCGAGCGGGGGAGGTACTCGTCGCGGTAGGTGACGCAGCCGGCGTTCTCCATCGCCCCCATGTTGTACTCGGGCACGTACGCCTGGTCGTACTTGCCGAACGGGTAGGGGTAGTCGAAGGCGTCCTCGAAGAAGGCGAAGCCCTGCTTGGTGATCGTGTTGAGCTCCTCGTGGTCCAGGTGCTCCGCGATCGACTGGCGGCAGAAGTGGCCCAGCGCGATGGTGCCGTGCCGGCCCTCGTAGGTGTCGTAGACGGCGTGGTAGTCACCCGCCACCAGGGCGGTGATGTAGGTCGACATGCGCGCGGTCGGGGGGAACCGCCACACCCCGGTGCCGTCGCCGGCGTCCTCCGGCGTCGGCGTGAGGGAGTTCGAGATCACCACCCAGTGCCGCGGCGCGGTGACGGTGAAGGTGAAGACGGACTTCAGGTCCGGCTGCTCGAAGGTGGTGTACACCCGGCGTGCGTCGGGCACCTCGAACTGCGTGTAGAGGTAGACCTTGTCGTCGGCCGGGTCCACGAACCGGTGCAGACCCTCGCCCGTGTGGCTGTAGGGAAGCTCGCAGAACACCCGGAGCTCGTTCTCCGCGGCCAGGTCGTCGAGCTGGATCCGGTGGTCGCGGTAGACCTCGAACGGCTCGAGGGCCGTGCCGTTCAGGGTCACCTCGTGCACCGTCGCGCCGTGCAGGTCGGCGAACGTCGAGGCGCCGGGCTCGGAGCACGAGAACCGGATCACGGTCGTGCTCTCGAAGACCTTGTCGGACACGGTGAGGTCGAGGTCGACGGAGTAGGAGTCGACGGAGAGAAGCGCACCGCGACGGGCCGCCTCCTCCCGGGTCAGGTTCGTTCCAGGCATGCCCGGCATCATGTCACCCGGCGGCCTGCCTGCCGCAAGTCGTGCAGCGGTTCGTCGCGTGCGACGGCACCCTAGGATTCCGCCCATGACCCGTGTCCTGTCCGCAGTTGCCTGGCCGTACGCCAACGGTCCGCGCCACATCGGCCATGTGGCCGGCTTCGGCGTGCCCTCCGACGTGTTCAGCAGGTACATGCGGATGACCGGGCACGACGTACTCATGGTCTCCGGCACCGACGAGCACGGCACCCCGATCCTGGTGGCCGCCGACAAGGAGGGCGTCAGCCCCGGTGAGCTGGCCACCAGGAACAACGCGATCATCGTCCAGGACCTGGTGGACCTGGGCCTCTCCTACGACCTCTTCACGCGCACCACGACCGGGAACCACTACCGGGTCGTGCAGGAGCTGTTCACCACGGTCCACCGCAACGGGTACATGGTCGAGCAGACCACGAAGGCGGCGATCAGCCCGTCGACGGGCCGCACGCTGCCGGACCGCTACATCGAGGGGACCTGCCCGATCTGCGGCTACCACGAGGCCCGCGGGGACCAGTGCGACAACTGCGGCAACCAGCTCGACGCCACGGACCTGATCGAGCCGCGCAGCAAGATCAACGGCGAGGTCCCGGACTTCGTGGAGACCCAGCACTTCTTCCTGGACCTCCCGGCGCTGGCCGACGCGCTGGGGGAGTGGCTCGACGGGCGCGAGGCGACCGGGCTCTGGCGACCCAACGTCATCAGGTTCTCCCAGAACATCCTCAAGGACATCCGGCCGCGGGCGATGACCCGGGACATCGACTGGGGCATCCCCGTCCCCCTCGACGGCTGGCGCGACGACCCCACCAAGAAGCTCTACGTGTGGTTCGACGCGGTGATCGGCTACCTGTCCGCCAGCATCGAGTGGGCCCGCCGCACCGACGACCCCGAGCGGTGGCGGGAGTGGTGGAACGACCCGGAGGCGGTGTCCTACTACTTCATGGGCAAGGACAACATCGTCTTCCACTCCCAGATCTGGCCGGCGGAGCTGCTCGGCTACAACGGCCAGGGGGAGCGGGGCGGGACGCCCGGCACCTTCGGGATCCTCAACCTCCCCACGGAGGTGGTCTCCAGCGAGTACCTCACGATGGAGAGCAGGCAGTTCTCCTCCAGCCGCGGCCACGTGATCTACGTCCACGACGTACTGGCCCGCTACCAGCCGGACGCGCTGCGCTACTTCATCTCCGCCGCCGGGCCCGAGACCTCCGACTCCGACTTCAGCTGGGCCGACTTCGTGCAGCGCACCAACTCCGAGCTGGTCGCCGGCTGGGGGAACCTGGTCAACCGCACGGCGACGATGATCGCGCGGAGCTTCGGCGAGATCCCCGTCGCCGGCCCCCTGGAGCCCGCCGACGAGGAGCTGCTGGCCGCGGTGGCCGCGGCGTTCGCCTCCGTCGGCGACCTGATCGGACGGCACCGGCAGCGCGCGGCGATCGCCGAGGCGATGCGGGTGGTGGGTGAGGTGAACAAGTACCTCACTGCGACCGAGCCCTACAAGATGAAGGAGGAGTCGCAGCGCGAGCGGCTGGGCACCGTGCTGCACGTCGCCGCCCGGTGCGTGCTGGACTGCAACACCCTGCTCGCCCCCTTCCTGCCGCACTCGGCCAACGACGTGTGGCGCGTGTTCGGTGGCGAGGGGGAGTTCATGCCGATGCCGCGGATCGAGCACGTGACCGAGCTGGACCCCGGTGACGGCGCCGGGCTGACCACCTACCCGGTCATCACCGGTGACTACAGCACCACACCGGCCTGGGCGCCGCGCCCCGTGCCGGTGGGCGCCACGGTCGGCAAGCCCACCCCGGTCTTCAGGAAGCTCGACCCGTCGGTGGTCGACGAGGAGCTGGCCCGCATGGGGTCCTGATACTCAGGACCCCTCGACCCCGGTGGGCGGACCAGGACGGGGCTCGGCCAGGCCGGGCCGGGCCGCCGCGTGAACCAGCATCGTCAGGACGGCGAAACCGACCGCCCAGCCGTGGTGACCCGCGACCCACAGACCCGCCGTGGCCCCCGCGAAGACGAGCACCTTCACCACCGGACGGGCCCCGTGTCCGCCGTACGGCGCCTTCGGTGAGGCGAAGAGCCCCCACGCGACCACGACGAGCGTGGCTGCGGCGAGCGCGAGCAGGAGGCCCCCTCGCCAGGCGCCCCACACCGCGGCCGCGGCGACCGCCAGGACCTCCACCAGGAAGAGCAGGGCCAGGACCAGGCCGGTGCCGAGCTGTGTCACGCGTCCATGATGGCGCCGCAGCGCGGCACCGCCGGTAGCGTGGCGGCGTGTCCCGTCCCCATCCCGCCGCGCTGGTGGAGGACTGCGCCAACCGGGCGCTCGGCGCCACCCTGGCCGCCGCCGGCTGGCGCCCGGTGGTGGTGCCGCACGTCGGTTACGGCAGCGACGACTTCCTGCGGGTCCTCGCCCGGGTGGTGCGGGCCCCGGCCCGGGACCCGCGGACCAGCGCGTCGGCCACGCCGACCGCTCGGCGGGGCTGGCACACCTTCCTCACCGCCGAGGTGACCGGCGCCGAGGTGACCCTCGCTGTCCCGGGGAGCCGACGAGAGCACCTGGTCCGGGCCGACCGGTCCGGCCTGGTGGACGTGCGGATCCCCAACCCCGGCCTCGGACCGGGATGGCACGAGGTGACCGTCCGGGCGGAGGGCTCGGCACCCCGAGCGGTTCCGGTCCTCGTCGTCGCCGGCACCACCGGGGTGGGGGTCGTCAGCGACCTGGACGACACGGTGATCCGCACCTACCTGCCGCGCCCGCTGGTCGCAGCGTACAACGCCCTCCTGGTCGTCGAGACGGCACGCAGGCCGGTGCCCGGGATGGCCGACCTGCTGTCGGCGGTCCGGCGGCGGTACGACGCAGCCCCGGTCTTCTACGTCTCCACCGGTGCGTGGAACGCCGCCCGGATGCTCGGTCGGTTCCTCGAGCGCCACGACTTCCCGTCCGGCCCCATGCTGCTCACCGACTGGGGGCCCACGCAGACGGGCTGGTTCCGCAGCGGGTACGAGCACAAGCGCACCACCCTGCGTCGCCTCGCCGAGGACTTCCCACGGGTGCGGTGGCTGCTGCTCGGTGACGACGGACAGCGTGATCCTGAGGTGTACGCCGAGTTCGCCAGGGAGTACCCCGCCCGTGTGCTGGCCATCGCGCTTCGTCAGCTCGGGATCGAGGAGCAGGTGCTCTCGCACGGGTCGATCGCCGGCCGGCCCGCCCAGGCCCCGGCCGGTGTGCCGGAGGTGCGCGGCCCGGACGGCTACGCGATCCTCGACCAGCTCCGCGACCTCTGGTAGGGGCCGGCGGCCCGGGGTGGGAGAATCCCGCCCATGCGCGTTCACCTCGGCTCCGACCACGCCGGCCTGGACCTGAAGCACCACCTCCACGCCTGGCTCACCGAGCACGGGTACGAGCCGGTCGACCACGGCCCGTTCGTGCACGACCCCCTCGACGACTACCCGGTGTTCTGCCTGCGGGCCGCCGAGGGCGTGGTCGAGGACCAGGAGGCCGGGCTCGAGGCGCTCGGCGTGGTCGTCGGCGGCTCCGGGAACGGCGAGCAGATGGCCGCGAACAAGGTGGCCGGGGCGCGCGCCGCGCTGGTCTGGTCGGTGGAGACGGCCAGGCTGGCGCGTGAGCACAACGACGCCAACGTGGTCTCGGTCGGCGGGCGCATGCACTCCCTGGAGGACATGACCCACTTCGTGGAGGTCTTCCTCACCACCCCCTTCAGCGGCGACGAGCGGCACGCCCGCCGGATCGCCCAGATGCGCGCGTACGAGGCGACCCGTCGGCTGCCGCCCCTGCCCACCTCCGCCGAGCGCCTCGGCGATGCCTGAGGGCCACACGCTCCGCAGGCTCGCCGACGACCTCACCGACGCCTTCGCCGGGCGCCCCGCCGCCGTCTCCTCCCCGCAGGGCCGGTTCGCCGCGGCCGCCGCCGTCCTGGACGGCACGGTCCTCCGTGGGGCCGACTCCGCCGGCAAGCACCTGTTCGTGGAGTTCGACGGCGAGCGCTTCGTGCACGTCCACCTGGGACTGATCGGCAGCTTCGAGGTCGTCCGGGGTGTCGACGAGGTGCCGCCCCCGGTCGGCCAGGTGCGGCTGCGGCTGGTGGCCGGCTTCCCGGGAAGGGCGTACGCCGACCTGCGCGGCGCCACCCGCTGCGACCTGGTCACCGCGGGGGAGCGGGACGCGGTGCTGGCGGGCCTGGGTCCCGACCCGCTGCGTCCCGAGGCCGACCCGCTCCGCGCCTGGGCGCGAGTGGCGCGCTCGGACCGGCCGATCGGCGACCTGCTGATGGACCAGTCGGTGCTGGCCGGCGTCGGCAACGTCTACCGCGCCGAGCTGCTCTTCCGCCACCGGATGCACCCGCTGCGTCCCGGCCGGACCCTGCGCCGAGGCCAGTTCCTGGCCATGTGGGCGGACCTCGTGGCGCTGATGGCCGAGGGCGTCCGCACCGGACGCATCGACACCGTGCGCCCCGAGCACAGCCCCACCGCCATGGGCCGCCCGCCACGGGTCGACGACCACGGAGGCGAGGTGTACGTCTACCGGCGCGCCGGCCAGCCCTGCCACCTGTGCGCCCGCCCGGTGCGGACCGACGTCCTGGCCGGGCGAAATCTGTTCTGGTGTGGCCATTGCCAGCCCACGTTCCGTTCGCGAGCCCTACAGTGAGGCACACCCACGGCCCGAGGACACCGCATCCATGAGTGTTGAGCGTGCGACCGCTCCGTCGGCCGGGCTCACGCGCCTGCGCCGCGCCCGGTTCGCCCTGACCCGTTTCGCCCGGTCCGGGGAGACACGGGTGTTCGTCCTGCTCCTGGCGGCCAGCCTGGGGATCGCTCTGGCCATCGGGCTGTGGCCCACCGTGCTCCCCGTGGCCCTGCTCGTGGTCCCGCTGGCCTTCGGCAACCTCAGCCTGGGCCCCCGGCTGCTGCCCTGGTTCGTGGTCGCCACCCTCTTCGGCCTCGCCCTGGCGACCTCGCGGCTGCCCGAGATCACCACCCAGCTGATCCTGCAGATCCTGGTGGTGTTCGCGCTCGGGCTGATCATCCTGCTCGGCTCGTTCCGGCGCTCCCGGCTCGGCGTCGCAGGCAGCCGCGGGGAGTCGATGCTGGTCGACCTGCGCGACCGCATCAACCGGCAGGGTGGCCTGCCGGACCTCCCCGAGGACTGGCACGTCGAGACCGCCATGCGGTCGGCCGGCGGCTCGCCGTTCGCCGGCGACTTCGTGGTCGCCGCGCGCCCCCACCACGGGGACCGGTTCGACGTGGTCGTGGTCGACGTGTCGGGCAAGGGCGACGAGGCGGGGACCCGGTCCTTGCTGCTGTCGGGTGCGTTCGGGGGCCTGCTCGGCGCCCTGCGCCCGGAGGACTTCCTGCCCGCGGCGAACGACTTCCTGCTGCGTCAGGAGTGGGAGGAGGGGTTCGCCACCGCCGTCCACCTCTCGCTGGACCTGCGCTCCGGCGAGGTGCGGGTGTGGACCGCGGGGCACCCGCCCGCCGTGCAGCTGGCCGCCGGCTCGGGTCGCTGGTCGGTCCACGACACCGAGGGGCCGGTGCTGGGGCTGATCCCCAACGCCGAGTTCACCGGCACGCGCAGCATCATGCGGCACGGCGACGTGATCCTCCTCTACACCGACGGCATGGTGGAGACGCCGACACGCGACATCAGCCTGGGTATCGACCGCCTGGTGGGCCAGGCCGAGCGGGAGCTGCGGGGCAACTTCACCGGAGGTGCGGACCGGCTGGTGGGAAGTCTCGGTGCTCCCGACGACGACCGGGCACTGCTGCTCATCCACCGGCGCTGAGCGGTCTCGGTTGGGGTCTGCCGCACCCGGTGTGGCACGATGACACCCGCGCATTTCGGCTGCTCACGAGGTGGTCGGGTGCCGCGCGGATGTAGCTCAATGGTAGAGCCCCAGTCTTCCAAACTGGCTACGCGGGTTCGATTCCCGTCATCCGCTCTCAGGCCGGCCGACGCCGGTTTGGCGGGGCGTAGCGTAGTGGCTAGCGCGCCTGCTTTGGGAGCAGGAGATCGCAGGTTCGAGTCCTGTCGCCCCGACGTACCACCTGACCGAGACCCGACCACCCCTCGGGCCCGCACAACGATCGGAGACCACCTGTGAAGAGCGCCGTCGAGACCTTGAGCCCGACCCGGGCCAAGCTCACCGTCGAGGTGCCCTTCGAGGAGCTCAAGCCGAGCCTCGACGCCGCCTACCAGCAGATCGCCCGCCAGATCAACGTGCCCGGCTTCCGGCGCGGCAAGGTCCCCCCGATGATCATCGACCGCCAGGTGGGTCGCGGAGCCGTCCTGGACCAGGCGATCAACGACGTGATCCCCAAGATGTACGTCGAGGCGCTCGAGGCCAACGACCTGCAGCCGTTGGCCCAGCCCGACATCGAGGTCACCCGTCTGGAGGACAACGACACGCTCGAGTTCGTTGCCGAGGTGGACGTGCGCCCCGAGATCGCCGTGCCGGACTACCAGGGGCTGGCGGCCCAGGTCGACACCGTCGAGGTGACCGACGCCGACGTGGAGGAGCAGGTCGCGGCGCTGCGTGAGCGGTTCGCCACGCTCAAGGACGTCGAGCGTCCCGCCGCCGACGGTGACTTCGTGGTCATGGACCTGCGGGCGACCCGGGACGGGGAGCCGATCGAGGGCGCCGAGCTGAGCGGCATGTCCTACCAGGTGGGTCGCGGCGGCATGCTGGACGGCCTGGACGTGGCCCTGGTCGGGATGTCCGCGGGTGACGAGCGGACCTTCAGCTCCCAGCTGGTCGGCGGCGACCTGGTGGGCGAGGAGGTCGAGGTGACCGTGTCGGTCAGCCAGGTGCAGGAGCAGGAGCTGCCACCGGTCGACGACGACTTCGCGCAGCTGGCCAGCGAGTTCGACACGGTCGCCGAGCTCGAGGCGGACGTCCGGGAGCGGCTGCTCCGCGGCCGCCGCCTGGAGCAGGCCGCCGCCGCACGCGACGCGGTGCTCGAGGTCCTCCTGGAACAGGTCGAGATCCCGCTGCCGGACACCCTGGTCACCGATGAGCTCAACGCCCGGCGCGCGAGCATCGAGCAGCAGCTCGTTTATGCCGGGCTGTCGATGGAGCAGTACCTGGTCGACGAGAACCAGACGCTCGAGGAGTTCGAGGCCGATCTCGAGCGGCGGGTCCGCGACTCGGTCGCGGCCCAGTTCCTGCTCGACGAGATCGCCACCGAGCTCGAGGTCGGCGTCGACCAGGCCGAGCTGTCCCAGCACCTGGTGCGGCGGGCCCAGCAGTCGGGCCAGGACCCCCAGGAGTTCGCCAACCACATGTTCGAGCACAACCACATCCCCGAGCTGGTCCAGGAGATCCGCCGCGGCAAGGCGCTGGCCACCGTCGTGGAGTCCGCCGCCGTGACCGACTCCGCCGGCACGCCGGTCGACCTGGTGAACCTGCGCCCGGACGGCACCCTCGGCTCCCCCGACGACGAGTCGCCCGAGGCGGAG
>NZ_DAOMFK010000094.1:10005-12265 GCF_035429765.1 Nocardioides sp.
CCCGAGGCGGAGTCGCCCGAGGAGTCCTGACCTGCCCCTCACCGCGTGTCGATCGAACCTGGCCGGGCAACCGGCGACGGATCGGCGCGCAACTGGCGACGGGTCGCGGGAAATCCGCTGTCGGCGAACAGGGTGCCGTTCCTCGTGGAACTGTCCGGGGTTCGGGCTAGGGTCGCTGTCGTGAACCAGAACTCCCTCGCGTCCGGGTCCGTGGACACGCCCCAGATGAACGGCGCCGTGCCCACCTACGGCCTTGACGACCACATCTACCAGCGCCTGCTGCGCGAGCGGATCGTGTTCCTCGGCTCGGAGGTGCGCGACCAGAACGCCAACGCGATCTGCGCCCAGCTGCTGCTGCTGTCGGCCGAGGACCCTCAGGCCGACATCTTCTTGCACATCAACAGCCCCGGGGGCTCGGTCGACGCCGGCATGGCGATCTACGACACCATGAACTACATCCCCAACGACGTGGCGACCGTGGGGATGGGCCTGGCCGCCTCGATGGGGCAGTTCCTCCTCTGCGCCGGCACCAAGGGCAAGCGCTACGCGCTGCCGCACGCCCGCATCATGATGCACCAGCCCTCCTCGGGCATGGGCGGCTCCGCCTCCGACATCAAGATCCAGGCCCAGCAGTCGCTGCACATCAAGCAGGTGCTGCTCGAGCTCATCGCCGAGCACACCGGTCAGCCCCTGGAGCAGGTGGTCGCCGACGCCGACCGGGACCGCTGGTTCACCGCCCAGCAGGCCCAGGAGTACGGCTTCATCGACCAGGTCATCACCAGCGCCCGCGAGGCCGCCGACGAGGGCCGCCCGGCCCGGCAGAAGGACTGAACATGAACTACTACATCCCGCAGTGGGAGGAGCGTACGTCGTACGGCTTCCGGCGGATCGACCCCTACGCCAAGCTGTTCGAGGACCGCATCATCTACCTCGGCACCCCCATCTCCGATGACGTCGCGAACGCCGTCATCGCCCAGCTGCTGTGCCTGCAGTCGATGAACCCCGACCAGGACATCAGCATCTACATCAACAGCCCCGGCGGCTCCTTCACGGCGCTGACCGCCATCTACGACACGATGGGCTTCATCAAGCCCGACGTCCAGACGGTGTGCATCGGGCAGGCCGCCTCGGCCGCGGCGATCCTGCTCGCGGCGGGTGCTCCCGGCAAGCGCCTGGCGCTGCCCAACAGCCGGATCCTCATCCACCAGCCGTACACCGAGGGCACGTTCGGCCAGACCTCCGACATCGAGATCCAGGCCAACGAGATCCTGCGGATGCGCGAGCTGCTGGAGACGATGATCTCCCGGCACAGCGGACGCGACCTCGAGCAGGTGAGCCGGGACATCGAGCGGGACAAGATCCTGACCGCGCAGGGCGCCGTCGAGTACGGCCTCATCGACGCCGTCCTGGAGTCCCTCAAGGTCGCCCCGGCGCTGCCCTGACCGGTCGGACCTGAGCACTTCCTCGTGTCAGGTCCTGCGGGAAGGGCGGACTCGGGGTACCTTCGAAGAGTTGGCAGGAAGACGACGGCCGGCCGGCCGGCGTCGCACGATCCGAAAGGGACCGCACGTGGCGCGCATCGGTGACGGAGGCGACCTGCTCAAGTGCTCCTTCTGCGGGAAGAGCCAGAAGCAGGTCAAGAAGCTCATCGCCGGCTCCGGCGTCTACATCTGCGACGAGTGCATCGACCTGTGCAACGAGATCATCGAGGAGGAGCTCAACGAGGGGGGTGAGGTCAGCCTCGCCGAGCTCCCCAAGCCCCGCGAGATCTTCGAGTTCCTCAACTCCTACGTCATCGGCCAGGAGCAGGCCAAGAAGTCGCTGGCGGTCGCGGTCTACAACCACTACAAGCGGGTCCAGGCCGGGATGGCCCCCGTGCGCGGGAGGGAGGCCAAGGAGGACCAGGTCGAGGTGGCCAAGTCCAACATCCTGCTGATCGGGCCCACCGGCTGCGGCAAGACCTACCTGGCCCAGACGCTGGCCCGCATGCTCAACGTGCCGTTCGCCATCGCCGACGCCACCGCGCTCACGGAGGCGGGGTACGTCGGTGAGGACGTCGAGAACATCCTGCTCAAGCTGATCCAGGCCGCCGACTACGACGTCAAGAAGGCCGAGACGGGGATCATCTACATCGACGAGATCGACAAGGTGGCCCGCAAGGCGGAGAACCCCTCGATCACCCGCGACGTCTCGGGTGAGGGGGTCCAGCAGGCGCTGCTGAAGATCCTGGAGGGCACCACCGCCTCGGTGCCGCCGCAGG
>NZ_DAOMFK010000095.1:0-12201 GCF_035429765.1 Nocardioides sp.
CGCGGTGCCGCCTGCGCCGAGGCGGCCGCGCCACCCGGTGCCGGCGCCCCGGCCAGCAGCGTCACCGCCAGGCACGCCGCAGCGACCAGCCCACCGGCGCTCCTGGCCGTCCCCCGTGGCATCCTCCACCCCCGTTCCGGGTCCAGGCTAGCCGTCCTGGGCGGGCCGCCCCTCCAACATGGTCAGAATCGCGGCGACGAGGAAGCAGACGGCCCCCAGGAACGTGCCGCCGTTGGCCCACCGGGCGTTGTACAGGCTGTCGTCGGGCAGGATGAAGCCGCCGACGGCGGAGATCCCGAAGAAGACCGACCCCCACAGGTTCAGCGCGGTGATGTGCCAGTCCCGTCTGCCGGGCCGCCAGGAGAACCAGCGGTGGCCGGCCTCCGCGAAGGCGATCACCGAGGAGACCAGGAAGCAGACCGAGCCGATCGCGTCGGGCCGCCAGATGATGCGCTGGGCCTGCTCGGTGTCCAGCGAGAACAGCGACGCGAACGTCATCACGTTGAAGTACAGCGTCCCGACGAGCTGGACCGCGGTCGCCCAGAAGCCCATCACCGACGGCTCCCACCCCAGCCAGCGGTGACCGGCGGTCCGGACCACCTGCAGGAAGCTGAGGTAGGCGGCGGTGGTGAAGAAGAGCGAGCCGACGAAGTAGGTCAGTGCGGTGGCGCGGGCGCCCACGGCGTCCAGGTACGCCGGGACCGGTCCCAGCACGAAGCACACCGAGCCGACCGCGAACAGCAGGCCGATCCACCAGGTCAGCCCCCGGTGCTCGCCGTGGACCCGCCGGTGCTCACGGGCGGCCCAGCGGACCTGGCGGCCGTCGGCGGTCCGGTAGGAGACCGCCGTCAGGAACGGTCGTGGCCCGCTGGTCTCGACCTCGGTCGCGTCCGGCGGGACCGCGACCGGTAGCCGGCGGCCTGTGCTCAATGCCGGAACGACTCGGTGTGGCTGGGGTCGGGCGGCAGCGGGGTCGGCAGGCTCTCGAGGAACTCGGTGGCGCGGCGCAGGTCCTCCAGGAACAGGTCGGCCAGGTCGCGGCCGAACCCGTTGCGGACGACGACCCGCAGCCCGGACAGGTCCGTCAGCGGCTCGGGCAACGAGTAGGCGGGCACCTGCCAGCCGCGTTCGCGCATCTTCGCCGAGACGTCGTAGACGGTGTAGTGGGTGACGTCGGGGGCGAGCCGGAAGAAGAAGACCGGGAGCTGGGAGCCGTCGGAGAGCAGCTGGTAGGGGCCGATCTCGGCGATCCTGCCGGCGAGGTGCACCGCGGTGTCCCGGCAGGCCTGCTGGATCTCGCGGTACCCCTCGAAGCCGAGCCGGATGAAGTTGTAGTACTGGCCGACGACCTGGGCCCCGGGCCGGGAGAAGTTGAGCGCGAAGGTCGGCATGTCGCCGCCCAGGTAGTTGACGTGGAAGACCAGGTCCTCGGGCAGGTCCTCGGGGGTCCGCCAGACCACCCAGCCCACACCGGGGTAGACCAGGCCGTACTTGTGCCCCGAGGCGTTGATGGAGCGGACCCGCGGCACCCGGAAGTCCCACTCGAGGTCGGGGTCGATGAAGGGGGCCACGAACCCCCCGGACGCGGCGTCGACGTGCATCGGCACGTCCGGTCCGCCGGAGGCGGCCAGCGCGTCCAGGGCGTCGGAGATCTCCTTGACGGGTTCGTAGGAGCCGTCGAAGGTCGAGCCCAGGATGGCCACCACGCCGATGGTGTTCTCGTCGACCAGCTTCAGCGCCTCCTCCGCGTTCAGCTGCAGGCGTCCCTCGGCGATCGGGGCGTAGCGGGGCTCGACGTCCCAGTAGCGGCAGAACTTCTCCCACACGACCTGGACGTTGACGCCCATCACCAGGTTGGGCCGGTCGGTCGGCAAACCTGCCACCCTCCGGCGCTCCCGCCAGCGCCACTTCAGGGCGAGGCCGCCCAGCATGACCGCCTCGCTGGAGCCGGTCGTGGACGTGCCGGTGGCCTGCTCGTGCCCGGGGGAGTGCCACAGGTGGGAGATGATCTCGACGCAGCGGCCCTCGATGGCTGCCGTCTGGGGGTACTCGTCCTTGTCGATCATGTTCTTGTCGAGGGTCTCGGCGAACAGCCGGTCGGCCTCCTCGTCCATGAACGTGGTGACGAACGTGGCGAGGTTCTGCCGGGAGTTTCCGTCGAGCATCAGCTCGTCGTGGATCAGCCGGTAGGCGACACGGGGGTCCCGGCCGTCGGCCGGGAGCTTGTCCTTGGCGATCGGGGAGGTCTCCCCGGGCCGGGCGTACACCGGTGAGATCGCCATCCGGGCGATCTCCTCCAGATCGTTCTTGTGAAGGGCCATGCCCCGCACGCTAGCGTGGCCGGGGCCGGCCGGACAGCGTCGGTCCCGTCGGTCGGTCAGGTGGTGGGGCCGGTGTACGCGCAGGCGGTCGCGCTGTCCTCGGCGGGGTGCGGTGTGCCGCCGGCCCGGTGCGGCCGTGGCTCCAGTGCCGCGGCCACGGTGTCCTGCAGCTGGTCGAAGTCGGGGTCGCCCGGGTTGAACTGGTCGGAGGACCGGAAGACGACCGACTTCACCCGCTGGTCCTTCACCTCGAGCGCCAGCTCCACCAGCGGGGCCAGCAGCCGTTGGGGGATGTCGGTGTAGATCAGCTCCTTGCTTGCCGAGGCCACGGCCTCGAACCGGCGCAGCACGTTCCACGGGCTGGCCTGCTCGACGATCGCGTCGACCATGCAGCGCTGCCGCTCCATTCGCTGGTAGTCGTCGGCGCCGTAGCGGCCGCGCGCGAACCACAGGGCGTGGAACCCGTCGAGGTGCTGGTCGGGACCCGGCTGCAGGTAGTAGTCGGGCGGGACGCCGGCATCGGTGTTCCCCCCGACCGCGACCGGGGTGTTGATGTTCACCGTGACCCCGCCCATCGCGTCGACCAGGCTCTGGAAGCCCTTGAGGTTGACCAGCAGGTAGTAGTCCACCGGCAGCCCCGTCGAGCCCTCGACCGCCAGCTTGAGCGCGTCGGCACCGGGGTTGTCGGAGGAGGGGAAGAGGTCCGGGTGCAGCAGCGGGACCTCGCGGTAGACGGCGTTGAGCATCCAGCTGCCGGGGTCGCCCGCGCCGGTGAACCCGTACGGGTAGAGCTGGTGCAACGGGCTGCCCTCGGGGAACTGCGCGTTCATCATGTTGCGCGGCAGGCTGAACGTCACGGTCCGCCCGGTGCGGACGTCGGTGGACATCAGGATCATCGAGTCGGTGCGCACGCCGATCCGGCCCTCACCGCCGTCTCCGCCGAGCAGCAGGACGGTGAGCCGGTCGCGGCCCGCCCAGGGGTCGGCAGTGGTGACGCCTCGCGGTGCCGTGTCGCTGGCGGAGGAGCCGAACACGGTGTCGACCAGGTCCGCCTGGACCATCGCGTAGCGGGAGGCCACCGCGACCGGGGCGGCGACCGCCAGGCACAGCCCAGCGACGAAGGCCGACCCCAGGCCGGTCTTCCAGCGGGGCACGGGAACCGGGCGGACCATCAGGAAGGTCAGCACCACCACGACGGTCCACAGCGCCAGCACCACCCCCAGCAGCACCGCACTTCTGCGTGCGCGGACGGGGTCGACCGCCAGCTCGAGGGCGGCTCTCAGGTCGTGCGGCAGCCACCAGAGGGCAGCCAGCAGGGTGGCCAGCGCCGCCAGGAGCACCACCACGCCGAGGGCCCTCCGGCGCGCGTACAGCATGCCGCTGCCGGGGACGAGTGCCCCGACCGTGGTGACCAGGAGGGCGCCGCGCAGCGTCGGCGCGCGTCGCCGCGTCGGACGGCGCGCGTGCGTGCCGCGCCGCGCCGGACGTGCGGCGGGGGGAGCGGCTCGGCGGACCGGGGTTGCTGGCACTGCTCGCTCACGCGTCCAGGTGTGCCTGGGCGAGGGTCAGCAGCTCGACCACCCGGGTTCCGAAGGCGACGTCGAGCGGATGGGCCTGGCCGGAGCGGGCGGCCTGGACCAGCTCCTGGGCCGCGACCGCGAGGAGGTCACCGGCGTTGCCCTCCGGCCGCGGCGGCATGGTTGCGAACCCCGACTCGCCCCACAGCGTCGTCTCGGTGCACGCGGCCGACAGGGGGGCGAACTGGGTGAGGGTGGCGGTGCTGAGCGCGCCCGACTCGTGGTGCAGCACCAGGTTCACCAGGTCGCCCGCGCCGCCCTCGGCAGTGAGGGACTCGACCGGGCCGAGCGCCGCCCCCAGGGTCGACAGCGCGTGCGGGCCGGTGTCCCACAGGGCCCCGCGCTCGTGGCGCCACGGTGACGCGCCGAAGGGGTTGTCCGGCTCCTGCAGGGCGCTGAACCAGCGCAGCCAGCCGCCGTGCCAGCCGCCGGTGCGACGGACCTCCTCGAACCAGGTCCGGGAGTCCTCGGCGAACCGGTCGGTGAAGAAGACCACTGAGGCGACACCGGCCGCGGCCACCGCGTCGGTGAGCTGCCGCGCCGCGGACAGGCTGACCGCGACGGGCTTGTCGAGCAGCAGGTGCTTGCCGGCCCGGGCGGCGGTCAGCGCCATCTCGGCCTGGGTGTCGGGCGGAACGGCGAACGCGACCGCCTCCACGTCGGCCAGCATCGCCGCGTAGTCGGCGTACGCCGTCACCGCCAGGTCGGCGGCCAGCGCCGCGGCCCTGTCGGGCCGGCGTCCCCACACCCCGACCAGCTCCACGTCGTGCGCCGCGACCAGTCCCGGGCCGTGGGCGAGCTGCGCCCAAGGGCCCGTTCCCACCAGACCGAACCGCATGAGTGCTCCTCCTCGTCGGCGAACTGCCGGACCGGGGGTCCAGGCTACCGGCCCGCCTGCGCGGGCGTCCGTTCCGCGGGGCCGAGTTGCCGGGCCGTGGGGCCCGGGAGAGGGTGGGAGCATGAGGACCACCCAGATCCGGCTCGCCGCCCGCCCCGAAGGGGAACCTGAGGACGGCTGCTTCGAGACTGTCCAGGTCGAGCTTCCCGACCTGAGGGACGGCGAGGTGCTGCTGAGGGTGGTCTACCTGTCTCTCGACCCCTACGTGCGGGGTCGGATGAGCTCGGCCCGCTCCTACGCCGCGCCGATGGAGCTCGGCGACGTGGTCGTCGGGGGCACCGTCTGCCAGGTCGTCGCCTCCCGCGCTCCGGAGGTCCCGGAGGGCGCCTTCGTGCTCTCCTACTCGGGATGGCAGACCCATGCGGTCGCGCCCGCCCGAGCGGTCCGGCGGCTCGACCCGGCCGCGGCACCCGTCTCCACCGCGCTCGGTGTGCTCGGCATGCCCGGCTTCACGGCGTACGCCGGACTCCTCGAGATCGGCCGGCCCCAGCCGGGGGAGACCGTCGTGGTCGCCGCCGCCACCGGGCCCGTGGGCTCGGCGGTCGGCCAGATCGCCCGGTTGAAGGGGGCGCGCGCCGTCGGGATCGCGGGCGGTCCGGTCAAGTGCCGGGCCCTCCTCGACGAGTTCGGGTTCGACGCGGCCCTCGACCACCGCTCGCCGCGGTTCGTCGCGGACCTCAAGGCGGCCGTGCCGAACGGCATCGACGTCTACTTCGAGAACGTGGGCGGGCCGGTGCTCAGCGCGGTGGTGCCGCGGCTGAACACCTACGCCCGCGTCCCCGTCTGCGGGCTCATCGCCCAGTACAACGGCACCGCCCCGGTGCCGACCTCGGACCGGCTGGCCTGGTTCCTGAGCCAGGTGCTCACCCGCTCGCTGACGGTGCGCGGGTTCATCCAGGACGAGTTCACCCGCTCGCACGGCCGCGACTTCGTGCGCGACATGACCGGCTGGGTACGAGACGGGTCGGTGCGCTACCGCGAGGACGTCGTCCAGGGGCTGGAGCGAGCGCCCGAGGCGTTCCGGGGCCTGCTGCGCGGCGCGAACTTCGGCAAGCTGCTGGTCCAGGTGGGCGAGGACCCCACCCGGTGAGCAGCAGGTCGGGCGCCTGAGTGCGCGCTGCCTAGGCTGGCAGCATGAACAGGCCCGTGATCGTGGTGGTGGGTGCCGGCCCCGGCGTCGGCGCGGCAGTGGCCCGGCTCTTCGCCCGGGAGGGGTACGACGTCGGGCTGGTGGGGCGGGACGCGGCGACCCTGCGGCGGCTCGCCGACGAGCTCGCCGGCGCGGGCGCGACCGTGCACCCGGCCGTGGTCGACCTGGTCGACGTCCCCGCTGCGAGCGCCGCGGTCTCCGACCTGGCCGAGGCGTTCGGACGCGTCGACGTGCTGCACTTCAACCCCAGCGTCTTCCGGGAGAAGGGCCCGCTCGTGCTGAGCGTCGCCGAGCTGCTCGACGACGTCGCGCTGGGGGTCGGCGCGCTGCTGACCGTGCTGCAGGCGGCCCGTCCGTTCATGGGTGAGGGCGCGCGGGTGACCGTGACCGGCAGCATGGCCGCCGACCGGCCCTGGCACCGTGCCGCCTCTCTGGGCGTGCAGAAGGCCGGCCTGCGGAACCTGGTGCACAGCATCGACGCGGCGCTCGGGCCGGCCGGCATCCGGGCCGTCTCCGTCACCGTGCGCGGCGCCCTCGCCCCGGAGGGACCGTTCGCACCCGACCGGGTGGCCGCCGCGATCCGTGCCGCCGCCGCCCAGCCCGAGGACTCCTGGCGGACCGAGGTCGAGTACGCCGGCTGAGCAGCCCGCCTAGCATGGGCGGCGACCGGCGACGACGAGGACGCGATGGCAGAGACCGACCTGACCGTGGCGGTGACCGGACCCACGGGGACCTTCGGGTCCGGGCTGGCGCCGCTGCTGGAGGCCGACGACCGGGTCACGCACGTGGTGGGCCTGGCCCGGCGGCCCTTCGACCCCGTCGCCCACGGCTGGACGAAGATGGAGTACCGCCGCGGGGACGTGCGGGACGAAGCGGCGTTGCGCACCGCGTTCGCGGGGGCCGACGTGGTGGTGCACCTCGCCTTCACCGTCGTCGGCGGGCGGCGTCAGAGAACCCGGGCGGTCAACGTGGACGGGACGCTGCACGCCTTCCGTGCCGCCGCTGCCGCGGGAGCGCGGCGGTTCGTCTACGCCTCCTCCGTGGCGGCCTACGGGTTCCACCCCGACAACCCGGTCGGGATGGCCGAGGTCTGGCCGGTCCGCCCGGCCGACCGGCTGTTCTACGCCCGCGAGAAGGCCGAGACCGAGCAGCTGCTCCACGCGGAGGCCTCGGGGCAGCGAGCCCCGGCGCTGTACCTGCTGCGGCCCTCGATCGTGGTCGGCCCGCACACCGTGGGCGGCAAGAACCCCCTCCCCGCACCGCTGGCGAGGCTCACCGGTCGACTGCCGCGCCGGCTGCCCGTGCCGGTCCCGGTGCCGACCCCGGACATCCCTCTGCAGCTGGTGCACGAGACCGACGTCGGAGGCGCGCTGCTGCGGTGCATCGTGGCGGCGGGCCCACCCGGTGCCTACAACATCGCCGGCAGCGGTGTGCTCAGCCTCCTGGACGTGGTGCGGGAGCTCGGGGCCCTCCCCGTGCGGGTCCCGGCGCGACCGGCCTACACGGCGATGCGTGCGCTGGCCCACCTCCCGCTCCTCCCGGAGTCCGTGGGGTGGGCGGAGGCCTTCAGCCACCCGGCCATCATGGACACCGACCTGGCCCGGAGCCGGCTCGGCTGGACCCCGCGGTTCACCGGGCTGGAGGCGCTGCAGGACGCGGTGGGCGGCGGCCCCGGCGCGTCCTGGCGACGAGGCGGCGCCCGCGCGTAGTCTCAGGCGCATCACCGACCGTGGGAGCCGCCGTGACCACAGCCATCCGGATCGAGGTGCTGCCTGCGCGGATGGGGGACTGCCTGCTGGTGGAGTGCCCCCGGGAGCAGGGCCGGCCCTGGCGGATGCTCGTGGACGGGGGACCCCCGGACACCTGGCCGCTCCTGCTGGCCCGGCTGCAGCGTCTGCCCGCGGACGACCGGCACCTCGACGTGGTGGTGGTCACCCACATCGACAGCGACCACATCGGCGGGATGATCCCGTTCCTGGACAGCGAGTTCGCCGACGAGGTGGGCGACTTCTGGTTCAACGGCCGCACCCACCTGCCCGGTGACCCGATCCGCAGCGTCAGCCAGGGCGAGAGCCTGGTGGCCGCGCTGATCGACCAGCCCAGCGCCCGGACCCGCCCGTGGAACCTGGCCTTCGGGGGCGGCCCGATCGACACCGGCGAGGAGGCCGGGTTCCTCGATCTCGCGCCGGTGGACGGAGGCCCACGGGTGACGGTGCTCTCCCCGACCACCAAGCGGCTGACGGCGCTGGCCGCCGCGTGGTACGAGACCGTCGAGGCGGCCAAGAGGGGGCCGGGCGAAGGCACCCCGGACGTGCTCGAGCCACTCGACGACCTGGCCGCGGTGGCGGCGCAGGAGTCGCCGCGGGACGCATCGGTGCCCAACGGCAGCAGCATCGCCCTCCTCCTCGAGCACCGCGGTGCCAGCGTCGTCCTGGGCGCCGATGCCTTCGGGACCGTGCTCGGTGCCGGCCTGGCCGGGGTCGCGGCGGCACGAGGACTGGACACCCTCCCCGTGGACGCGTTCAAGCTGCCGCACCACGGCAGCAAGAGCAACGTCATCGACGCGATGCTGCGGGTCGCGCCCGCGCAGCACTACCTGGTGTCCAGCAACGGCGACATCTTCCACCACCCCGACGACGCGGCCCTGGCCCGCGTGGTGACCACCCGACCCGGCGCGACCCTCTGGTTCAACTACCGCACGGCCCGCACCGAGCGGTGGACCGACCCCGGCCTGTCCGGGCGGTACGGCTACGACACGCGACTTCCCGACGACCCGGACGCCGGCTGCGTGCTCGAGCTCCCCGCGGTGCCGTGACCGCGACCGGGTGGCCCGTCCTGGCCTCGCTGGTCCGGGAGGACCTCGCCGCCGTCCCCGGCCCGGTCCTCGCCGCGGCGGAGGCGGCCTGGGCGCGCGGCCCGCAGGACGGCCAGGCCCAGTTCCTGGCGTGCCTCGCGGCGCTGATCGCCGGGGAGCCGCGCCGGGCGCTCGCGCACCTGGACGGGTCCGTCCAGCCGCCCCGGGTCACCGCAGCCCTCACGGCCTGGGCCCGTCAGCTCGACGGCAACTGGTACCCCGGGGACGTCGGCGGTGAGACCACCATGGAGCTCGCGGACGCCTTCGTCGAGCCGGCACCCGGGCAGCCGACCGAGGAGCTGCTGGAGCAGGTCGTGCGCTACGGCCCGCTCAGCCTGGTCACCCCGCGCACCCTCCTCGAGACCTCCCTGCGCAACGGTGCTCCCGCGGGCGCCCAGCAGGCGGTCGCTGTCGGCGGCGGCAACCTCGACACCCTCGGGGCGTACGCCGCCGCGCACGGCCGCGGCGACCTGGCGATCTGGACGCTCCTGGCCGGGGCCGACCTGACCCGGCGGGCGGGGCTGCTGCCGCAGTCCCAGCAGCTGCTCGCCACCGCGCGGGCGCAGTTCGCCGCGGTCGGAGACGCACCGCGGCTGGCGCTCACCCACCTCGTCGAGGGCGACTGGTACGCCGCCCCCGGGGCCTCCCCGGAGTCCCTGGGCTGGGACCTGGCCCCCCAGCCCGGTCCGAGTCCCTTCGGCCCGGCCGACCTGCCCCGTGCTGCCGCCGCCTACGACGTGGCCGCGGCGGTGCTCGGACCTGTCGACGTGCCGCGGCTGCGAGGAGCCCTGGCCCTGCGACGGGCGTTCCTGGCCCGGGGTGCGAGCGACCCGCAGCCGCGTCGAAGGCACCTCGACGAGGCCGCCGCGGCGTACGCCGTCGCCGGCGACTCCGCGGCCGCCCAGCTGGTCGCCGTCCACCGGCTGGTCGCCGACATCGACGACGGCGTGCTCGGGGCGCACGCGCTGGACCTCGGCAGCGGCTGGCACCGTCCCGGCCACGGCCCGGTCGCCGGAGTCCTCGCCTGGGCCGACAGTGTCGGCAGCCGCAGCTGGTGCGTCGGGCTGGGTCGGCTGCTGCAGCGGTGCGGGGAGGAGTGGGACGCCCGGGGCAGTGCGCCCAGGGCACGGGTCGCCTACCTGGCGGCGGTCCAGCTGATCGCGGTCGAGCCACGCATCCCCAGCCGCACCTTCCTGACCGCCGTCGCCCACGCCGACACTCGCAACAACCTGGCCACCAACGCGCTGCTGCGCCTCGAGCGCGGGTTCGGCCCGCTGCTGGCGGACGCCACCGGCGGCGGCGAGTTCGACTTCCCGCAGCGGCTCGAGGCGGCACTGGTCATGGTCAGCGCCCTGCGCGACCGCTCCCGAGGTGCGGCCGCGCCGCTGGCGGCCGCACGGATGACGCTGCTGCGAGACCAGCTCGCGGAGGCCGTGGCACAGCTGCGGGCCACCCTGCCGCCGGTGGCCGGCCCGCTGCCCACCACCATGGCCGAGCTGCAGCAGGTCCTCACCGCGGCCCAGGGGGACGGCTCGTGGGAGGCCCAGGCGGGCCGGGTGCCCGACGCGATGACGCTGATGCAGCACATGCAGCTGCAGAGCGCCGACGGCACCGTGGCGATGGCCGACGTGCTCGCCTCGCTGATCCGTGCGGAGGCGGCCCAGCGGTCCGGGCGGCCCGGCGACGCCGACCGCTGGTTCGACCAGGCCGTAGCGGCGGCCGGCCGGCCGGAGGCCGAGCCGTACCTGCTCCCGCTCGCCCTCGTCTCGGCGTACCGGCTGGAGGAGGCGCGCACCGCACTGCGAGAGCGGCCCCAGCTGCCCGACTCCTTGCAGCTGCCGCTGTGGCTGCGGGCGGAGGGGGACGCGGAGGCGGCGGCCACCCTGGACCGGATGACCGCGGCCGGCTTCGTGCCCGCGGACTGGCGCGACCGGCTGACGGTGGCCGAGCTGGCGCTGCGCCGCGGGGACCGGGCCGCCGCCCGGACCGCCCTGCTCGAGGCGGTCGCCGACTTCGAGGACTCCGTCCGCCTGCTGCTGCGTGATCCCGAGCGGTTGGACGCCTGCGACCAGCCCGACGTCGCCGCTCTGTACACGCTGCTCGCCCGCACCTACCTCCCTCTCGCGGGCGAGCCGGCACCTGAGGAGGCCGACGAGTCGCTCGCGGCGGCGGAGCTGGTCCGCGCCCTCACCGAGGACGTGGAGGACTCGGCCGGCTCCGCCGAGACGCGGCGGGTCTGGCAGCGTGCGGCGGCGGAGTACGCCGCCGTCGCCAACCGCGTCCTGGCCGGTCTGCCCACCGCGACCCCCGAGCAGCGCGAGCGGAGCTTCGCGGCGCTGGACCACGCCGACGCCGACCTGGCCACCGCCGAGCACGCCCGCGACGCCGAGCAGCCCGGCGTGCTGCTGCGCCGAACCGCCCGGCGGGTCCAGCCCGGCCCCGCCGACATCCGCCGCGCTCTCCCGGAGGGCGCGGTGCTGCTGGAGTACCTCGCCGTGGGGGACGACCTGCTGGTCTGGGGGATGACGCGGGACACCGTCCGGCCGGTGCGGCAGACGGTACGGCTCCGGACGCTGGCCGAGCTGGTGCGCCGGTTCCACACCTCCTGCGCGGAGGGCCGCGGGTCCGGGGCCGACCTGGCCCGGCTCCTGGTGGAGCCGGTGGCCGACCTCGTGCGGGCCCATCCCCGGGTGCTGGTGTCGCCGTTCGGGCCGCTGAACCTGGTCCCCTTCCACGCCCTCCCGCTCGACGGTGCGCCGCTGGCGGCGACCCATGTCGTCTCCTACCTGCCGCGGGCGGGGCGTCTGGTGGCCGACGCGCCTGACCTGGACCGGCCGACCCCGGCGGCCTTGCCGCTCGTCGTGGGGGACCCGGCGTTCGACCCCGGAGCCCACCCCTCCCTGGTGCCGCTGCCCGGCTCCCGCCTGGAGGCCGGTGCCGTGGCCCAGGCGCTGGGTGTTCCTCCGCAGGACGTGCTCGTCGGCGCCTCGGCGTCGGAGTCCGAGGTGGCCCGTCGGCTGGACCGCTGCGACCTGCTGCACGTGTCCAGCCACGGCCACCTCGACGAGCTCTCGCCGTTCGCCTCAGCGCTGGTGCTGGCCGGCACCGACGAGCTCACCGTCGCCGACATCGCCGGGTTGCGGTTCGCCACGGACCTCGCCGTGCTGACCGGGTGCGACACCGGACGTGGCAACGCCACGCTCGGCGGGGACGTGGTGGGCCTGAGCCGCGCGCTGCTGCGCAGCGGCGTGGGTCGCGCGGTCGTCTCCCTGTGGCCGGTCGACGACTGGGTCGCCCCGGTGGTGATGCAGCGCTTCTACACCGGGCTGGCACAGAGGCAGCCACCGGCGTACGCGCTGGCGGAGGCGCAGCGCGCGGTGCGGGAGCTCAGCGCGGAGGGG
>NZ_DAOMFK010000096.1:0-12117 GCF_035429765.1 Nocardioides sp.
GGCACCTGACACAATCGCCGCATGCCCACCGCGCTGATCACCGGGATCACCGGCCAGGACGGGCTCTACCTCGCCGAGCTGCTCCAGGCCAAGGGGTACGACGTCCACGGCGTGATCCGGGGCCAGAACAACCCCAAGCGCGACCTGGTCGCCAAGCTGCTGCCCGACGTGACGCTGCACCCCGGCGACCTCACCGACATGAGCAGCCTGCTGCGGGCGCTGCGCGACAGCGACCCCGACGAGGTCTACAACCTGGGGGCGGTGTCGTTCGTGGCGTACTCCTGGGAGAACGCGGCGCTGACCACCGACGTCACCGGCAAGGGCGTGCTCACCATGCTGGAGTCCCTGCGGCTGCACCTGGGCGACGACCTGGGCCGGGTCCGCTTCTACCAGGCCTCGAGCTCGGAGATGTTCGGCAAGGTCCAGGAGACCCCGCAGCACGAGCGGACGCTGCTGTGGCCGCGCTCGCCGTACGGCGTGAGCAAGGTCTTCGGCCACCACATGACGGTCAACTACCGCGAGTCCTACGGGATGCACGCCTCCTCGGGGATCCTGTTCAACCACGAGTCGCCGCGGCGGGGACCGGAGTTCGTCACCCGCAAGATCAGCCAGGCGGTGGCCGGGATCAGCCTGGGGCTGCGCGACGAGCTGGTGCTGGGCAACCTGGACGCCGAGCGGGACTGGGGGTTCGCCGGGGACTACGTCGAGGCGATGTGGCTGATGCTGCAGCAGCCCGAGGCCGACGACTACGTCATCGCCACCGGGGAGACGCACTCGATCCGGGAGTTCGTCGACGTCGCCTTCGGGCACGTCGGGATCGACGACTGGTCGCGGTACGTCCGGCAGGACCCCCGCTTCATGCGGCCCGCCGAGGTGGACCGGCTGATCGGCGACGCCAGCAAGGCCCGGGAGGTGCTGGGCTGGAAGCCCCGGGTGGGCTTCCGGGAGCTCGTCGCGATGATGGTCGACGCCGACATCGCCGCCCTGCGGGCCGGCTGGTGACCCGCGCCCTCGTCACCGGCATCAGCGGCCAGGACGGCAGCTACCTCGCCGAGCGGCTGCTGGCCGACGGGCTCGAGGTGCACGCCCTGCACCACGACGTCGAGGCCGCGCCGGCGTACTGCCCGGATGACGTGGCGCTGCACCCCGGTGACCTCACCGACCTCGCCGGGGTCCGCCGGCTGGTGCTGGACCTGGCACCCGACGAGGTCTACAACCTGGCGGCGATCAGCTCGGTGGCCCAGTCGTGGGAGGAGCCGGAGCTGACCGCGGCGGTGAACGGGACGGCCGCGGTCGCGTTGATGGAGAGCGCCTGGCAGTCGCAGGAGGCCAACGGCCGGCCGGTCCGGTTCGTGCAGGCCTCCTCGGCGGAGATCTTCGGCCAGCCCGCCACCAGTCCGCAGGACGAGCAGACGCCGGTGCGCCCGGTCAACCCGTACGGCGCGGCCAAGGCCCACGCGCACCGCGCCGCGGCGACGTACCGCGACCGGGGCCTGCACGTGGTCTCGGCGATCCTCTACAACCACGAGTCGCCGCGCCGGCCGACCCGGTTCGTGACCCGCAAGATCACCTCGACCGTGGCGGCCATCGCGCAGGGGCGGGCGGACCGGCTGGTGCTGGGCAACCTCGAGGCCCGCCGCGACTGGGGCTGGGCGCCCGACTACGTCGACGCGCTGGTGCGGGCCGCCCGGACCGACACCGCCGGCGACTTCGTCGTCGCCACCGGGGTCGGCCACTCGGTCCGGGAGTTCGCCGCCACGGCCTTCCGGCACGCCGGGATCCCCGACTGGCAGCGCTACGTCGTCTCCGACGCGGCGCTGGTGCGTCCCGTGGACGCCGTCGAGCTCCGCGGCGACCCCTCCCGGGCCCACCAACTCCTGGGCTGGCGTCCCACCGTGGACTTCGACACCCTCGTCCGGCTGATGCTCGCCGCCGACCTCGACGGGCACCCCCCGCCGCCCCCGCACCCCCCGCCGCCTGCCGACCCCCCGCCGGCACCGGAGCCTCCGCCTGCTCCGCACCCGTGATCCCAGCCCCGCCAAGAGATAGTACGGTCCCAACACGAGGTGTTCAGGGGCTCCAGACCCCGCGTTGGGACCGTACTAACCCGCCGGGGCCGTCCGCGCAGACCGGGGAGGCCGCGCAGACTGCGCCAGGATCACCAGGTTCTCCGAGGTGCCCGAGGAGCCCGAGGAGCCGGAGCTGCGCTGGAGGCAGGTGAGGACGAGCAGCGAGCCACGGCGGGAGGCCCAGCCGTCCCACAGCCGCGGGTCGGCCGCGGCGGCGGACTTCGCCTCGACCAGCGTGCGGGTCACCCGGTAGCGCGCCGGGCCGACCAGCAACGGGTCGCCGACCGAGACGAGCACCGGGTCCACACCCTCGGGGGCGGTCATGTCGAAGAACGCGTTCCCCGGTCCACGCCCGTCGTGCACCGAGTGGAGGGCGACCACCACCTGGCCCGAGCGGGGTACGCCGGGGCGGCCGAAGTCCCGCATCAGGAACGCCGAGGTCAGGCTCGGTGGGTTGATGACGCCCCCTGTCACCACCGCCGACTCCAGGGGCACCGACAGTCCCTGGACAGGTGCCCGGAAGCGCAGCCCGGTCGGCCGGACCCGTGACCCGGCCACGTCCGGGGCCCGGTCCCACACCACGGTGTTCCCGTCCAGGTCACGGGAGGTGTACCCCTCGGGCTGGTCCCGCGCGGCCAGGAACGCCCAGGTCAGCACGGCCGCCGCCACGGCGGCGAGGACGGCGAGCACCGCCAGGCCGACGCGACGGCGCGAGCCACCGGTCGTTCCCACCGCTAGGGCCGCCGGACGATCCCGACCGTCGCGGCCACCGCGCACCCAGCGGCGAACAGCGCAGCGACGAGCAGCAGCCAGGGGCTCTCCAACGCCCGCCCGCCGGTCTCCGAGGTCGGCCCGGTGGCCGGGCCGGAGTCCTCCGCGCCGGCGTTCCCGGCCGACGCGAACCGGTTGACCACGACCACCTCCGCGGTCGTCCCGTCGCCCACGACCACGGTCCCGGGCCGGATGGTCGTCGACTCGGCGCCTCCGTCGCGCAGCTCGGTCACCGTGCAGGTCGCCCCGGTGGGCAGCCCGTCGACCACGGTGCGCAGCCCGGTGTCGCGCGACAGCATCCGCCGGCCGTCGTGGCTGACCGGCACCGGCTGCGGTACGCCGTCCACCTCGGCCGTGCACGCCAGCCGGACGACGAACCGCCCGTCGCGGTGCTCCGGCGCCCCCGGCCCTGCCAGCCGCTTGACGATCGCGACCGACCCGACCTGGAAGGTGTTCGTGGCGGTCACCGTCACCGGCTCACCGGCGGTGACCAGGAACGGCCCCTCGGGGGAGACGGCCGAGACGGTGGCGCCACCCGTCGTGGTCTCCGACGCCTGGCAGGTCGCCCCGTCCGCCACCCGTTCGATCTCCCGGGTCAGCGGCTGCTCACCGCCCAGCACCACGTCACCGTCCCACACCGTGCGGTCGGCAGAGTCGCGGCAGGCCAGGTGCACCACGAACGGCCCGACGCCGTACGCCGCCGCGCCGGGGCCGTCGACCACCTTGGTGACCACGATCCGGCCGACCGGGAACGCGTTGTCGAAGGTCACCTCGTTGGTGCCCTCGCCGTCGGCGTCCGGAGTCAGCTCCAGGCTCAGCTCGACGTCGCCCTGGACCGTCGAGTCGGCGGTGACCCCCGTGGAGGTCGTCGAGGTCGCCCCGCCGGTGGAGGTCTCGGTCGCGGTGCAGGAGGCACCCGCCGGCAGGCCGGTGAACCGCACCGCCTCGCCGGAGTCCAGGGTCGCGACCATCGGCGTCTGCGCGGCGTACCCGTCGGCGTACACGGGCGCTCCCAGGAACGTGCAGGCGACCGAGAACTCGAACGGGCCGTAGACGACGGGGTTGCCGTCCTGGTCGACCGCGGAGGAGTCCGCGCGCTTGCGCAGCAGCAGGGAGGCGGAGTCGTAGGTGTTGGTCGCGGTGACCAGCGCCACCGGCTCGTCGTCACGGCCGACGGTCACCGTGGTGGCGGTGAATCCGGACGCCCCGGAGGTGGCCCGGTCGTCCTCGACGGTGCAGCGCGACCCCCAGGGCAGGTCAGGGATCGTCACGACCTCGCCGTCGGCGACGGTGACGGTGCCGGAGACACCCAGGTCCACCGGCTCTCCCGCCGAGGTGCAGGTGACGTCGAGGGTGAAGGTCGAGGGGGCGAAGCCCGCGGCGTCGCCGACGACCTCCTTGGTGACCGCCAGCGGCCCGGTGGCCAGCGCCACCCCGACCTTGTTGCCCTCGGTCTTCGGGGCGACACCGACCGTCGCGCCGTCCCGGGTGCGTCCGGCGGCGGCCACGGTGTTCCAGGCGACGGTGTCCGCCCCGGCCGTCTCCGACTGGGCCGGGGTCCGCGTGGTCAGGTCCACGGTCACGGTGTCCAGCGGCTGCCACAGCGAGCCCGGCGCGAAGTCCAGCTCGAGCTTCAGCGCCACCACCGAGTCCGGGTCGACCGCGGCCGTCCACGGCAGCCAGGAGCCGGGCGGGCAGGGCGTGCCGAAGTCCAGGTCCGCGGTGCACAGGTCCGGGTCGCTGGTGTAGAAGACCCGGAAGTCGCTCACCCGGGCCAGGCCGCTCGCCCCGACCAGGGTCACGTCCTCGAGGGAGGGCCGCCACTGCGACCCGCGCGGCAGCGGCACCAGCGCGGCGGTGTCACCGACCGCGGGCAGCCGGTCGATGGCCGAGACCCGGTCCATCGGCAGGTTGCCGGTGTTGGTGAACCGCAGCCGCCACACCTCGTCGCCGCCGGGCTTGGTGACCGGCACGCACCGGCCGCGGTAGAACCCGTCGGCGTCCGGCGCGCACGTCGTACCCGATCCGAGGTCGAGTACGCCGAGCTCGTCGTCGACCGCCTTCACGCTCTTCACCCCGCGCAGCGCGCCGGCCCGGCGCGGCCGGACCGTGGTCGAGGCCTGGCACTCGCCGCTGGCGGCGTCCAGCACCTGCGCACAGGCGTCCCACGGCCGGTCGCCGGTGATGCCGGTGGTGTTGGTGACGGCGGTGTTCCCGGGCAGCCCGGCCCGGAAGACCATCGGCACGGTAACCGTGTAGGTCTGGCCGGGCTCGAGCACGCTGCCGGCCGGGAACCGGAAGGTCAGCAGCTCCGGGGTCTCGGTCACCGACACGTCGGCCGGGTCGGTCGGCATCGGCGCCCCGTGCGGGGTGGCCGGGGGCGCCCCGGCCAGCGCGAAGGAGTACGGGCTCTCCCCCGCCGGCCGGTCGGGGTTCAGCGTGAGCAGCGGCCCGTCGGCGTCGCTGGGGATCTGGTCGGTGATGACCGGGTCGATGATCGGCGCGTCCCCGGAGTTGCGGAAGGTCAGCGTGAAGGGGATCTCCCCGCTCGGGGAGAAGCTGCCGGTCGGCGCCTTGGTCACGGTGACGGCGTTGTACTGGTGCCGGAAGAGGATCGAGTCCTCCGCCGACCCCGACGCGGTGATCGGCTGCCCGCCGAGCAGGTCGGCGCCGCGCACCGTGGCCTGGATCGTGTTGCTCGCCACGCCTGGCGCCGTCTCGCCGGGTGCCGGCGGGTTGCCGGTCATGTCGGAGAGCACCGGCCCGCCCGTGCGCAGGTCGGTACGCCGCTGCACCCGCAGCGGGACCGGCTGGCGCGGCGTCGACGGGTTCTGCCAGATCGAGCCGTCGGCCCGGGTGAAGGTGAACCGCAGCCCCTGGACGTCGACCGGGCTCACGCCCGCCGGCAGCGTGGGGGTGGTGGCCGGTACGCCGAGCTGCCAGGTCGCCCCGGTGACGGCGACGCCCCCACCGGACTCGCTGAAGCTGCCGCCGGTGAGCGCGTCGACCTGCACCCGGTCGATGGGCGCGGTGAGCGTGAACCCGGGGGCGAAGCCGACGAAGTCGTAGGCGTTCCAGAAGGTCTCGTCGGTGTCGACGATCTCCATCCAGTTGCTGCGGGAGGGCCCGCTGGGCTGTCCGGAGAGCGTCATGGTGACCGGCGTCCGGTCGGGCTCGGTCTGGGTGTCGGGCGCGAAGAGCTTCCCGACGGTGATCCCGATGCCCTGGGCCACGAGCTGGAGGGAGGCGGTGTCGGTGTCGGTGTGGGTCACCGGGCTGACGCCGGGGTAGCCGACCAGGTCCGCCCCGACGACCCGGGCCTGGTTCGGCACCGTGGCGGGGGCGACGACCAGCTCCCCGGTCGACCGGTTCGTCTCGCGCAGGCGGGTGTCGAAGACGACCACAGCGGTGCCGCCCTGGACGATGCGGCCGTCGTACACCACGTCGAAGCCGACCACGTCGGCCAGGTCCGCAGCAGTGGCGGCCAGCGCCTGGGCCCGGGTCAGGTCGGCGGTCCCGCCGGCGGCGTACTGGAGCCGGACGACGACGTCAGCGGCCCCCAGCGACGCGGGCGCGGTGATCGAGACGAGGTCGGTCAGGTCGAAGCTGTCGAAGGGCTGGGTACCCCCCGTGGGGTCGGAGATGGTGAGCCGGTCGATCCGGCGCGGGGTGGTGTTGCGGGCGGTGAGGGTCACCCGGCCCGAGGGGCGGTCCTGCGGCGCCGTACCGACCGGGGGGACCCCCAGCGGACCGCCGGACCAGGTCTTGGTCAGGTCGACGGTGACGGGCACGGCGGTGATCAGGACGGAGTCCTGCGCGGTGTCGCTGACGACCAGGGAGCCCCCGGCGTACCCGTCGGCGCGCACCGTGTTGCGCACCGCGCCGGGCTCGCCGGCCACGTTGTACGTCGCGCTCGCCACCACCGGTACGTCGGCGTCGGAGCGCAGCTCGTCGCGGATCTGCACGACGGCGTGGACGCGCCGGTCGGGGGCGAAGGAGCGGGCCACGCCGGAGCCGACCAGCGGGGCGGTCGGGTCCGTGCCGTTGCGGTCCCCGCGGGTGGGGCTCTCCTCGAGCACGAGGCGGAAGCCGATGGTGTCGGCCTGCTCCGCTGCGGTGAGGGTGAGCCCGGGGAAGGTGCCGTCGCACGCCGCGGGGCACGGGTCGTTGGCGGCTTCGACCCAGCCGTCGGCGGCCAGGCTGTAGAGCTCCACCCCGGCCACCCGGTCGTAGGTGAGCAGCGGGTCGTCCGCGGCCGTGATCGGGTCGATGCGGACCAGGTCGAAGGCGTCGAAGGCGCTGTCCGGCAGGGTCGCCGCGGAGACGCCGGCCACGTCGGTGAGGTCCAGGTGGTCCAGGTGGGAGCGGCCGCCGGTGGACCAGGTGAGGGTGAAGCCGGTGCGCGAGCCGGTGCGCTCCCCGATGGTCTTGGGGGTGTCCCAGGCCTTGTCGACCAGGTCGCCCACCCCGGGCGTGGGCGGCTCGAGGCCGACGCCGGGCGGCTCGGTCATCTCGTCCTCGTCGGTGAGGTCGCCGTTGGAACCCTCCACGGCAGGGGCGTTCTCGATGTCGAGCTCGGCCCCGGCCATCTCCGGGCGCAGCTCGAAGACGATGTTCGGGGCGACCACCCCGCCGGGCGCGAGCCCCTGCGCGAAGTCGTAGACGAACCGCAGCCCGCGTGCGGTGTCCTGCACGGCGGTCGGCAGCTCGCCGGAGAACACGTCGGGACCGGCCAGGTCGACCATGCCCGGTACGTCGGTCCAGGCGCCGCCGTCCCAGTGCTGCACGGTCAGCGTGGCGCCGGCCGGGATCGGCGTGGCCGCGACCCAGATCGGCTTGAACGCGTCGTACCACTGGTCGGTCGCGGGGTTCGCCGGGTCGGACACGATCATCTGGGTCGCGTCCACCGTCGAGGCGGGGAAGTCCAGCAGGGTGCCGGTGAGCTGGGCGGTCACCGGCTCCCCGGGGATCGAGAGGATCGTGGAGGGCGTGACGGTCTTGTCCACCTCGACGGCCAGCCGCTCGACGATCGTGGTGAGGGTGTCCTGGGCGGTGGCCTGACCGGCGTACCCTCCGGGCGCCGTCGACTCCACGAGCACCTCGTTGGGGTGCTGGACCTCGTCGGCGGCCTGGTCGGTGGCCGCGGTCACCGTGAACGGCACCGTCGCCTCGGCTCCCGGCACCACGGGGCCGGTGAAGGTGACGGTGAAGCCGACCACGGTCCCCGCGGGCGGGTCGGGCAGCGTGTCGGGGGCGCCGGCGTCGAGCGTCACGGTGCTGCCGTCGTCGAGGCGGAAGTCGACGGTGGCACCGGTGGCGCCGCGTGGCCAGACCACGGCGTCGGTGAACCCGTCGAAGGTGAGCCCGTTCTGGAACGGGTTGGGGCCGGCGCCGGGCTCGGTGAGGGAGAGCGAGTCGAGCGTGCGGGCGCTGCTGTTGGTGGCGCCGAGGGTGACGGTGCTCTGCTGGCCGACGGCGATGGCGTCGGGGGTGAAGGTCTTGGAGGCGGCGACCGGCAGCAGCGCGGGAAGGATCGAGTAGCTGTCCTGCGCGGTGGCCGGGGGCGACGTCTGCGCGCCCACCGCCACCGTGGTGGAGACCTCGTTGGCGACGGTGAGCCCGGCGCTGCCGAGTACGTCGTCACGCTGGGCCAGCTCGACGGCCAGCGACCCGCCGGCGTCGATCGGGATGTCCGCCCCGTCGGTGCTCGAGAAGGTGATCCGCAGCCCGGTGACGTCCGCGGGGGTCACCCCGGCGGGCAGCTGGGCGGTGGGACCGGGGGGGCCGTTGATCCAGGCGCCGCCGACCCACACGTCCACCTGCACCTGCTCCGCACCGGCGGGCAGGGTCAGGTCGAGCCCCCCGGTGAGCGCGAGGTGGTCGAACGGGTTGGGCGCGGCGCCCGGGTCGACCGGGTCGAGCAGCACGATCCGGTCGACCGGCACGTTCGAGGCGTTGCCACCGGTGAGGGTGAGCGTGGTCGTCGTACCGGGCACGGCGATGCCGCTGTCGGGCGCGTAGGCCTTGCTGGTGGCGGCCTCCAGCGTCACCGGCACGTCGGGGACGACGGTGAACGAGTCGGTCCTGGTGGCCGCGTTGCTGGCGGTCACGGTCGCGGTGTTGACCAGGTCGGTCCCGCTGGCCGAGGCAGGGGTGTCGGGGTCGACCCGGACCGGCACCGTGATGGTCGCGGTGGAGCCGGCGGCCAGGCCCTGTCCGCCGACCGGGTCGGCCAGCGGCTCGGTGAAGTCGACGGTGAAACTGTCCGCCCCGGAGCTCACCGTGCTCGCCGACCCGACGACCTCCACCGCGCCGTTCAGGGTCAGCCAGTCGGGGAGGGTGTCGGCGAGGCGGGCGCTGGTGCAGCCGCCGGAGCCGACGTTCGTGCAGGTGACGGTGATCGTGTAGTCGAAGGTCTCCCCCGGCGCGACCAGGTGCCCGTCGACCCAGCCCTGCACCTGCTTGTCGACGGTGAGGAAGCCGGGGTCCTCGGCACTCGCGGGCGCGGCCCCGGTCGCGGCGAACGAGCCCGCCAGTCCGACGCTGGCCACCCAGGTCCAAAGACGTCGCCGCCTGCTGTGCATCCCGAGACCCCTGCCGATCCGACGTGAAGAGCCCGGTCGGAGGCAAAGCGGTCGGCCGTCTCGACCCGGGCGGCACCGAGCAGAGGGCCCAGCGCACCGGTCACCCTAGTGGACGCTTGTACCGCACCACCAACCAGCGCCCGATAGTACGGTCCCAATCCGGGGTGCTCAGGGCCCCTGGACCCCGCGTTGGGACCGTACTAACTCAGCGGCGTCACGGCGAGCGTCCCAACCGGGCACGTGCGGGATGGGTGCTGCGGGAAGCGCCTGGACCAACGGCAACCGGGACCGTGCTGGCTCAGGCGGTGGGGGCGCTGCGACCGTAGTCGTCCTCGAGCCGGCAGATGTCGTCCTCGCCGGTGTACTCGCCGCGCTGGACCTCGACGATCACCAGCTCCTCGTCGTGGTCGTTGATGATCCGGTGCGCAGCCCCCAGAGGTACGTCGGCACTTCCGCCCGCGGGCACCTCGGAGGTGACGCCGTCGATGAGGCAGGTGGCGGTGCCGCTGACGACCGCCCAGTGCTCGGACCGGTGCGCGTGGGTCTGGTAGGACAGCCGGTGCCCGGGGTGGACGTGGATCCGCTTGACCTTGTAGCCCGGGCCCTCGTCGAGGACGTGCCAGGAGCCCCACGGACGCGACGCGGACTCGAGAACCATTGACTCACTCCAGACTCATCGGGCTGCCGGCGACCGGGCAGCCGCCCCCCTGACCCACCGAGGGGTCGACCTACGCTAACCGACGCACCGCCCCGGGGGAGCAGAACCCGCGAGGCCTCACCCGCGGCGCAGCCCCGCGATCGCCGGCCGTACGTCGGCCAGGAACACCAGGGCGGCGACGGTGAACCCCAGCTGGATGGGGTGGATCGGGCCGAAGCCGATCAGCACCACCTGGGCGAGCAGCCCGAGGGCCAGGATCAGCACCCACGCGATCTTGGCGAGCTTGCCGGCCGCCTCGTACTCCTCGGTGCTGGGCAGCAGGGAGGTGACGAAGGCGAAGGCCTTCACGCCGAGCAGCACCACGGAGATGCCGAGGATGATCCAGCCCTCGACCAGGAACACCACCGGGGCGCCACTGAGGTAGTTCACCCGGCCAAGGATAGCGGCGCGCCCGCGGCCGCCGGGCGCACAGCAGCGGGCCCCGGGTGATCGCTCACCCGGGGCCCGTCTGCCACGAGCCGACCCCAGAGGAGGAGACGGCCGGACCCGTGGCGGTTCGTCAGCCGGCGGCCTTGGCGGTCGGCGTGTGGCCGGTGCCCTCGTCGCCGACCTTCTCCACGGCGTCGACCACGGCGTGGGCGGCGCTCACGGCGGTCTTGCGGGCCGCGGTCACGGTCGCCTTGGCGGAGCTGCGGGACGCAGCCGTCTTCTTCTTGGCGGTCGCCCTCGCGGTCTTCACCTGCTCCTCGGCGGCCTTCTCGGCGGCCTGGCTGGCCTTGGTGGCCTGGGTCCGCGTGGTCTTGGCCTTGGTCACGGTGGTCTTGGCGGACTTCACCGTCTCCTGGGTGGACTCCTGCTTGCGGATCCGCATGACGAGGGTCTCGCCGCGCTTCACCAGGTCGTCGTAGGTGTCGCCCATCTGGGTGACGTTCTCGTTGACCATGTCGGTGACCTTGGCCGGGAAGGCCTTGGCCTCCTTCTGGAGCTCGTGCATCCGGTGCTCGATGGTCGAGCGGCGCTCCTTGGCCTCCTTGCTCAGGCTCTCGAAGCGGGTGCTGGCCTCCTTGCGCAGGTGCTCGGGCTCGAGGTCGATCTCGGCGAAGTTCTTCTGGACCTCGCTGAGCCGCTTGTGCATGTCGGCGACGTAGTCGCGCACCTTCTCAACGGCGAGGTCGGTGATACCGACGCCCGCGTAGAACTGGCGCGTCGCCTCGCTCTTGATGTCGAACTTGGCCTCAGCCATCGTCCTTGCTCCTTCGGTGGTTGCTGGGCCGGCGGTACGCCGACCCGTTCGGGTGGTCTCTGGTGGTGTCAGCTGGCGGCGGCGGCGTTCTGGACCAGGAACGAGGCGTAGACGTCCAGCAGGGTTTGCTTCTGACGCTCGGTCAGACCGGAGTCGGACAGCACGGCGAGCTCCACGGAGCTGTTCGTGTGGTCCTCGGGACTGAGAATCCCGGCCCTGATGTAGAGCTGCTCGGCGGAGATCCGCAGCGCCTTGGCGATCTGCTGGAGCACCTCTGCCGAGGGCCGACGCAGACCGCGTTCGATCTGGCTCAGGTAGGGGTTGGACACGCCCGCCTGCTCAGCGAGCTGCCGCAAGGACAGCTGCGCGTTGGTGCGCTGCTCCTTGAGGTAGTCGCCGAGGTTCTCGACGGTCTGCCCGACCTTTCCCCTTGCCACACCTCCAGTGTGCTAACAATAGTTAGCACTTTGCAAGCAGGGGGCCGGTGAGGCTCCTCACATTCGCCCCAGAACCCCACCCTCACAAGGGATTCGATGCAGCGCTCGGTGCTAGCACGGCACGGATCTCCCCGACCGGACGGCCACCCCCGAGCAGCTCGAGCACGCCGGTGGCGCGCACCGCCGCGCCGTCGACCCCCGCCTCCCGGTCGACGCCGGAGCGGGCCAGCGCGGCGGCCATCAGCACCGGCCGGACCCGGGCCGAGCCGTCGTCGCCCTTGAGGGCGAACGCCCGCCCGTCGGCCAGCGCGACCGCGTAGCAGCACTCCGCTCCCGCCTTGCCCACCGCTCCGGG
>NZ_DAOMFK010000097.1:0-11759 GCF_035429765.1 Nocardioides sp.
CTGCGGCGGTGGGGTGTACGTCTGTTGATCCTGAGCGGCCCACCTCCTCTGCTGCCGACGATGGACGCCTCCTGCGACGGCTGTGGCGGTCCCCGCGACGACGGCGGTGCGTGCGATTCCTCTGAGCAGACCAGGCATGTCTGTCCTCCTATCGAGTCCGAGGTCTCGGCGGCGGGGAGCTCAGCTTGCGGCGTCGAGCGCCTCGACCGCGGCGATGACGTCCGTCGCTGGAAGGCGGCCGCTGGCCACAAGTTCCGCTCCCGATCGGCGCATCGCCGCGACGAACGGGCCTGCCCAACGGTTCTCGTAGATCAGGATCCCGGCTGCGCTGCCCGGCTCGACCGCCTTGGCTGCTTCACTGATGTCGCTCCCGTCGAGCAGCCCTGAGGATGCCCCTTGGAAGAGCGCCAAATGCCCTGACATCGCGTCATCGAGACCGGAGAGCTCCATGACGGTCACCTCACCGTCCGGACCCTTGTCGATGAACACGAGATCGAGGATGCGAATGACAGCGCGGTCGACCAGGTCGACCAGGATCGGTAGTCCTTCGCCAGTCATCTTGCGCCCGGGGAACTCGATCACCATGTAGTCGACCGGTCCCACTTCTAGGTCGTCAGACACATCGTCCTCCTCTGACCGCGACCGTCGCATCAAGCCGCTCCCGTCGGAAACTGCCTGGCCAACTCCCCGTGCGGTCCCGGCCAGGCACACGACAAGTCCACCACCACCGAGGCGTCCGAACCTCACCCGGATCGGGCGAACATGCGCCTCCCCGTGGGCGCCGCGCCCGCTACAGCCGGCGAGGGGCAGTCAGGGGGTGCCGCTCTCGGTGGTGGCGATGCCGGGGTTGCAGTTGGCGGGCGCAAAGTTGCCGCTGATGGTGAAGTCGTCGCAGCTGAGCATGTGCGGGTGCTGGGTCCCCAGGAGGTAGGCCGCGGCCATGACGATCGCGACCGCGACGATCGCGATCGCCGCTTGCCTGCGTGGCAGGTTCTCGGCGCCTGGGATCAGCAGTCTGACCAGGAACGCGGCAAGCGCGGGCATGCCGAGCAGGGTCACCAGGACGCCGAACCAGAACAGCAGGTAGCGCGCGGTCGAGTCGGTGACGGGGAGGAGCCAGATGAGCACCAGCCACAGGGATGGCAGCAGCAGTGTGTAGTTCGACACGCGCCGCAGTACCCGGCGGCCACCGCTGACCTCGACGGCGATGAAGGCGCTCGTGGCCGCAGCCCAGAGGGCCAGGTGCTGCTCGAAGAAGATCACGCCGTACACGCCCAAGGTGAACGCCGGCCACCAGCCGATCGACGACGCGGCCACGGAGATGGCGACTACGCGTCGCGTCTCCCGGTCCAGCCGCACAGGTGCAGCCTCAGGAACGTCTGCGTCGGGCACGCTGTCGATTCTGCGCCTCCTCGCGAGCCGTCGCGCGGCGATCCTCAGCGCCGGGGCCGCGGTGCATGCCGGTGCAGAAGGAATCTCACCCTGATCGGGGGGTGCCACGCCGGCCTGCGCGGAGTGGGGTGTGACTGACAGGCACCGTATTCGGGCGGAGGCACGCACCGCGTCATCCGCTGGCCGATCTTGACGGAAGGGATCGCGATGAACAGTTTGGCCGACTGGCTCTGGTGGCTTCTGGCCGTGTTCTTCATGGTCATCTACTTCATGATGCTGTTCCGCATCATCATCGACATCTTCCGCAACCACGACAGCAGCGGGTGGGCGAAGGCGGGCTGGCTGATCCTCCTGCTGTTCATTCCCCTCATCACGATGCTGATCTACGTGATCGCGAACGGCAAAGGCATGGCCCAGCGCGATGCGGCGCAGTACCAGGCGATGAAGCAGTCGCAGGACGACTACATCCGCAGCGTCGCCGCGCCGGCGGACCCGAGCGCCCAGATCTCCCAGGCGCATGCCCTGCTCGAGAAGGGCGCCATCACCCAACAGGAGTTCGACGCCCTCAAGGCCAAGGCCTTGGCCTGACCTGACGCGGCCATCCGGCTCGTGCCTCAAGGGGCACGAGCCGGGCCCTACGGTTCGTGCATGGCACAGCGCCCACCATCGCCGACAGGCGGCCGCGTCGTGGATGCGCGCACCACTTCGCGGGACCCGGCCCCGTCCCGCTGAAGACCCTCTTCGCTGTCGGGAGGACGCCCATGGACCTGACCTCGCTGGCCCGCGCGATGCGCCAGCCCAAGGCGGCCGCGGTGGCGGGTCTGTTCTTCAGCCTGATCCTGGCTACTGTCCTGCTGCTGCTGCAGTCGGTGGCACCGCAGACGACGAGCGAACTCGGATCGTGGGCCGACGACCAGACCCGTCGCGACAGCGTCGTGATCGCCTTGGCGCTCATCCCCTTCGCCGGGATCGCGTTCCTGTGGTTCGTCGCCGTCGTGCGCTCGGAGCTCGGTCGGCTGGGGGACCGGTTCTTCGAGACGGTATTCCTCGGGTCGGGGCTGCTGTTCGTGGCGATGCTGTTCGCGGCGGCAGCCGTCCTCAGCGGCCTGCTCTCGCTGGTGGACGCCGGCTTCCCGGTCGCACCGACCGCGGCGGCGGAGGCCTGGTCGGTCTCCACCGCCCTGCTCGGCCAGTTCGGTGCCCGGATGGCCGCGGTCTTCGCCCTTACCGTGTCGACCGCCGGCCGACGCGCCGGGACTCTCCCGCGCGCGGTGGCCCTCCTCGGCTACTTGTGCGGGATCGTCCTGCTGCTGACCCCGCCGCTGCCTCGTTGGGCGATGTTCCTCTTCCCGATCTGGGTGATCACGCTGAGCCTCGTGGTCCTGCTCCGCCGCCCGAAGGCTGTCGAGTCCTGAGCAGGCGGTGACGATCCCAGGCCGGTCCCCGGCTCACAGGTAGGCGTGCCGCTTCAGCCAGCGCAGCGCCATTCCTCCCCAGATCGGTGGAAGGTAGAAGGTGACCAGGCGGAACGCGATCGCGACCGAGACGGCGACCTCGGCGGGGATGCCGATGGCCTGCAGTCCGAGGGTGTACCCGGCCTCGGCAACCCCGATGTTGCCCGGCACGGGCATAAGGCCACCGAACAGGCAGACCACAGTGTTGATGAGCACCAGCTGCGAGAAGGCTGCCTCGAACCCGAACGCCCGCAGGCAGATGCCCAGGACGACAGCCTCCAGCAGCTGTGCGACGAGGTTGCCACCCAGCATCTCCCCGAGCTTGCGCGGGCGTCGCAGGACCACGAACGACCCGCGGGCCGCTGCCAGTTGCTCGCGGACCGACGTGCGCGCCTGAGCGATCCGTCCCAGGACGTACCGACGGCTCCTGTGGACGAGGAGGGCGACGAGCGCACTGACGATGGCGAGCACGACCAGCAGCGCGAGGAGTGCCGGCTGTGATGACTCGTCCGAGGACGTCGACGTCGCGTTCCCGAGCACCTGGGTGGTGAAGGCGGGAAGGTCGGTCACCAGGACGAACAGGAGCAGGCCCAGCTGCACGGCGAAGCCGGACGTACTGTCGATGACCCCCATCGAGACGGCGGCGCCCGCATCGATCCCGAACCGCTCGAAAAACCGCACCTCCAGCCCTACCCGGGCGGCGGTCGACGGCAGGGTCAACGAGATGAACTGGATCGCATACTCCAGCATCACGACCGGGCCGTAACGCAGGGCCGCCGTGGACGAGCCGAGCGTGGACAGCGCCTGCGCCAGCTGGATCGTCGGCGTCACCAGCAGCGCCACGCCCAGCAGTTTCCAGTCCGCGTTCTGCAGCTCCGCCCAGATGGCTGCGAAGTCGAGCCCCAGCAGCCAGCTGAGGAACGCCCAGGCGAAGACCGTGAGCAGAGCCGCGAGAACCAGCGAGCGCGGGGTCACCCGTTGCAGAGGCGTGGGCGTCGGGGGCTCCACGCCCGCCGCGTCGGCGGCCGTCGCCACGAGGTCGGAGATGTCCCACTCCCGCTCCTTCATCCGGCGACGAGTCACCTTGGCCAGCACGGGGGGCTGGAGGTAGGGGAGGAACTCTGCGAGCTCGACCGCGCCGACGGTCTCGGCGGCGGCCGCGACCGCGCGCTGGGGGCCGACCACGAGCGCGGTCGCGACCAGCAGCCGCGCGCGGTCGACGAGGATCGAGGCGCGGGCCGCCCCGATCTCCGCCTCGCCGAAGTCTGCAAGTGCGACAGCCCCGTCCGCAGTGAGCAGCAGCCGGTCGCCGTCGATCCGCCCGTGCGCGATGCTGGCCCGGTGCAGCGCCAGGAGGGCGCGCCAGAAGTCGTCCAGCACCCCGTCGTCCACCTGGTCTGGCGCAAGGAAGGCGAGCTGGCGACCGGAGGACTGCGTCACGACGAGTGCGTCGCCCTCAGCCGACCGGCCGACCGCGACAACAGGGAGGACGGGGACTCCAGCCCGCTCGGCGAGGACTGTGGCGAGTGCTTCGTGCTCGACCAGCTCGGACCGGCCGCGGCCGAGATGCGGCCTCTCGCCCCGCCGCCACAGCGCAGTCCAGAACGAGGTCACGAGCTGGCCGTCCCACGCATCGCGGCCGAAGATCTTGACCGTCAGCTCGCCGCCATCCTCGGTGTCCGCCTCGAACAGTGCCATGCCTGGCACCTGCTCCGGGGCGTCGCTGACGTCGACCACAGTGAGGCCGAGTTCGGCGAGCGCGGCCTCGGCCTGGGCCGGGGTCGGGTGGCCACCCGGCGAGCCGAGGAGGAGGTGGGTGAGCGCTCCCGCGGTCATCCCGATGATGACACCGGTCAGCGTCCCAAGCGGAGACGTCAATCCGAGGAGGACGGCTGACACGGCGCCGACGCCGATGAGCACCCGCCCGACCCAGCGGAACGGCCGCGCCACGTGGGGTGACCCCGTGACGACGACGGCCGTGGACACGGGCAACAGCAGCAGCGCCGGAGCGCGGTCCAGGACCTCCGACCAGCTCAATCCCGCGACCAGGCCCGCACCGGTTGCGACGATCCATGCCATCGCAGCGCACAGCAGGTAGTGCGCGAGCAGGCGGCGTCGCCCACGGCGCAGCACGGAAGCGCCGAGGACCACGAGCGCCCACAGCACGAGCAGGGCGTATCCCGCGCTCCAAAGCCAGGACCCCACACCTGGCAGGGAGATCACGACCGCCTCTACCGCGGCCTCGAGGTCCGTCCCCGACGGGGAGAGCAGGGCGAGAAGCACGACGCCGACGAGGCCACCGAGGGCCAACAGGAGATCGGTCGGGCGTCGCTGGTACGGCTCGTCCGCCGACGAGGAGAAGAACCTCGGGCCGGAGATCCGTGCCGGTTCGGCCCGTCCCGGGGTCACTGCGATCCTTCGACGTCGACCCCGGTGACGGCCAGCACCGCGGCCCGCACGGTGGGGAACAGGCTGGCGGCCGGCAGGACGTCATCCAGTCCCAAGGCGTCGACCTGCTGCTCGAACTGCGCCCGCAACCGGGAGACGACGAAGTGCACGCCGCGGTCGTCGAGCTCTGCGATGACGAGGCGGAGAGCCTCGGCGCCCGAGGTGTCCAGGCTCGTGACCGCCTCGGCATCGAACACGAGCGCAGCGACGTCGTACGGCGCACCGTCGACGGCCTCGCGCACCCGGGACCGGAAGTAGCGGCTGTTGGCGAAGAACAGCCGGTCGTCGAGGCGGTAGACGACGACGCCGGGTACCACCCGGGCGTCCTTGCGGCGCCGGACGTCGACGAACCTGCCGTTCTTCGGGCTCCAGCCGAGCACCGCGTCGCGTGGCTGCGCGCTGCGGCGTACGACGTCGAGGATGGACAGCAGCACGGCGATGACGAGAGCGGGCAGCAGGCCCACCGTGAGCATCCCGACCACGGTGACCACGGCGACGACCAGCTCGGCACGCGATCCGTGGACGAGGGACTTCCAGCCACCGATGTCGACCAGGCCGATCGCGGCGTAGATGATCACGGCGGCCAGGGTCGCCTTGGGCAGCAACGACAACGGCGCGGTGAGGAACAGGAGCACGAGCGCCACGCTCGCGGCCTGGGTGATGCTCACGACCTGGGTGCGTCCGCCGACGCGGACGTTCACCGCGCTGCGCGAGCCGCTCGACCCCACAGGGAAGGACTGGGACAGCCCTGCCATCAGGTTGAGTCCGGCCAGGCCGATCATTTCCTGGTCCGCGTCGACCGGGCGCTCACCCGGGCGGGCCAAGCTGCGCGCGGTGAGGATCGCGTCGGAGAAGGCGACGAGAGCGATGCCGACGGCGGAGGGAGCGAGCTTCGCGACGTCGCCCAGCGACACCGCGGGCCACTGCAGCGAGGGCAGCCCGGGCGGGATCTCGCCCACGAGGGTCACGCCCTGCGAGCCGAGGTCGGCCCAGGCCGACACGGCGATGGAGGCGATCGTGACGAGCAGCAGCATGGGGAATCGTGGCCACAGCCGGCCGCCGACCAGCAGCGCGGCGAGGCACGACAGAGCGATCGCGACTGTCGGCACGTCGACCTCGCCGAGGACGTTGCTGGCGAACGACTGGTACTCCTGCAATGAGGTGTCGCCCTCGACCTCGACCCCGAAGAATGCGCCGAGCTGGCCCGAGATGAGCGTGAGCGCGAGACCGGTGAGGAAGCCCAGCAGGACGGCCGAGGAGAAGTAGTCGGAGATCCAGCCCAGGCGCAGTACCCGTGCGACCAGGAAGGTCGCGCCGACCAGGAGCGCGAGCATGGCAGCGAGCACGGGGTACGACGCCGGGTCCGCGCTCACGGCCGCGAGGGCGGGTCCGACCATGAGGGCAGCGGTGGCAGTGGGGCCGGTCATGAGCACGCGGGACGAGCCGAGGGCACCGTAGGCCACGACCGGCAGCAGGAGCCCGTAGAGGCCGGCCACGACGGGCAGTCCGGCGGTCTGGGCGTATGCCATGCCCTGGGGAACGGCAAGGGCAGCGATGGTCACGCCCGCGACCAGGTCCGGGCGCAGGCGTCCGGCCGTCATGCCTCTCAGGTCGGCGAGGAGCGGGACGAACCGGGTACGGGACTTGGGCGTCTCGGGAGCGCGGAACGGTCGTGGACGACCCCCGGCGTACTCCCCACTGGCCAGATGTGGTTCGTCCGGCGAGACCGGGTCCTCGCTGTCGTCCGGCTCGTGGGGCCGGGGGTCGCCATCAGTCATCGCCGTCGGCCGGCATCCGGGTCGGCAGACCGTCAGACCATCCGACGTGGGCGTCGGCGGATCCGGCGTTGACGTAGAGCACGCACGAGCCGGAGTAGGCGGGGAGAGCGCCGCCGAGGAGAGTGACGCTGTAGCGCAGGCCTGACTCATGGATGCGCGGTCGGGTCAGCAGCAGCACGGCGTCGCCGAACGGGGCGATGGTCGGGTCCGCCAGCGAGAGCACGCTGGGGCGTCCCGGCGAGCCGGGCGTCGTTAACCCGGCGTCGAGCCACAGATCCAGGAAGGCACCGGTGGAGATGTGCCCGAGGAAGGCTGGGGGCGGGCTGGCCACGTAGGGCATCGTGGGCGCGAGATCGACGAGGGTCAGAGCGTCCGCCTCGAACCGCATGCCGCGCGCGACCTGGATGAAGGTGAGCCCCGCACCGTCGAGGCGCAGGTCGTCCGCGCTCCATCCCCGTCGCACGGCCGGCACCGTGACGGCGGCCATGCCGGACCCCCCTTCGCGGGAAGCGACTGCAGCGGGTCGAGATTCGTGGCCCTCTCAGAGCACACCAGTCAGCGGTCGGTCCGGCATCACCCGGATCGGGCGAACCCTCAGTCGCGAGGCGGCGCCTCGACGAGGCCGAGCTCTTGTGCCCGGGCGACGGCTTCGTCCCGCGAGTTGACGCCCAGCTTCCTGTAGACCGCCAGGGCGTGGGTCTTGACGGTGTTGAGGGACAGGTGCAGGTGCTCCCCGATCAGCGGGAATGACAGGTGGCTGGGCAGGAACTGCAGCACGCGCATCTCGGCGGCCGTCAGCGCCGCGCCGGAGGCGCCGGCGCGGGAGACCGACCGGAACAGGGCCTCGGTGTCGTCGAGCAGATCGCCGGCGAGCGAGCCAGCGAGCTCGGGGGTGAGTGCGTCCTTCGCTTCGAGGATGAGCACACGAGCAAGCGCGGCATCGCCGAGGAGGAGCGCGGCGCGCGCCTGGAACAGCGGGCCGCAGACGGCGAACCAAGCCCCGACTCCGTGGATGGTGACGGTGAGGCGCCGCGCCTTGGCCAGGGTGGCCGCCGCGTCGGGCTCGTGGCGCATGGCCTGCAGTAGCGCCTGGGCGGTGAGGCAGTGGGCCGAGGTGACCATGCGGTCGAGATGGTACTGCTCAATCAGACGCGAGGCCTCGGCGATCAGCTCGGCGCCGCGGGCGTGATCGGCCGTCGCCACCGCCATCAGCCCCTGCCACGACAGGGCGTTGGCCTGCACGAGCGGGACGCTGAGGGCGCGGGCGAGCTGCTCGGCCTCTACCAGGCTGGCGGTCCCCTCCGTGGGGCGGCGAAGCAGCGTGAGGCAGACGCCGGGGACGAACGCGGCTGCAGCCCGGAAGCCGGAGTCGACCGGCAGTCCCTGCAGGGCTCCCCGGCACAGGACGACCGCGTCTTCCAGTCCGGTCTCGCCCACAATGCCGACAAGCAGGGCCACGGATGCGGCGTACTCGTCGACATGCATGCGGTCGCGCCAGTCCCGACCGGCGTGCTTCTGTGAGACGAGCAGCCAGCGGCGCATCCGGTCGAGGTCCCCGGTCTGCTCGGCCGACCACGCAGCCGCCAGGGACAACCAGCGGTCCGAGGCCACGTCGCGGTCCGGGAGCCCGCCGAGCCAGCCGCGGAGGCGGTCGGGACGACCCGACCCCAGGCAGCCCTCGATACCGGACCACACGAGCTCGGCCAGGAACGGGAGGTCGCCGGACTGCCGGGCGTGACGGACGGCCGCGTCGAGATCACCCTGCGCGTCGAACCAACAGGCGGCGCGGCGGTGGAGCACGGGGACGAGGGTCGGCTCGTCGGCCGCGAGGTCCGTGGCGAGCTGGTCGGCGAGCAGGTGGTGGCAGCGGAACCCGCTCCCGTCGTCGAGCGGGACGATCAGCAGGTTGTGGCGGTGCAGGCGGGCAAGGACCCTGGCCGAGTCCCGGCGGTCGAGGACCGCGTCGCACCCGTCGGCCGTGAGCACGTCGAGCACGCTCGTGTGTTGTAGGAACTGTCGATCGCCGGGATCGAGCGGGTCGAGCACCTCGGATCTCAAGTACTCGCCGATGTGCGTGCTCGGTCCGCCCGGGACCGAACTGATCCGGTCGGTGGACCACCCCCCCTCCCGCACCATTGCGAGGGCGCTCAGGTAGAGCCCCACGGCCCATCCCTCGGCCCGTTCGACCAGTCGTTCGACCGCTGCATGGTCGGGGTACAGGCGCAGGCCGTGGAACAGGCTCTCGGCCTCCGGCACCGAGAACGCCAGGTCGCGGGCACCGAGCTCGAGCAGGCGCCCCTCCGCGCGCAACCGTGCCACCCACGTGGGCGGCTCGTCGCGCGTGAGCAGCAGCAGCCGCGAGCCGCACGGCACCGCCCCGGAGACCGCCCGGAGCAGCTCCTGGCAACGCGGGTCGCGCAGAAAGTGGACGTCGTCGACGACCAGCACGTAGGGAGACGCCCCGGCCTTCGTGGCGACGCGTGCGAGAGCCGGGAGGAGCGAGGCAGAGTAGGCGGGCTCCTCCACGGTTAGCCCCGGCCGGAGCAGTGCCGTCGCGGCGCCCAGCGACTGGAAGGCGTCCAGCAGCAGGGCGGCGAGCGTCGTGACCTCGTCGCTGTGGCGGGCGAGCGCCACGACGACATGCCGTCGGTCGTCGCCCTCCAGCAACTGGTCGGCCAACGCCGACTTCCCGCTGCCCGCCGGGCCGCTGAGCACGACGACCGTCACGGAGGGCGGGGCGGCCGAGACCCGATTCAACAGCCGGTTACGGACGATCCGCCCAGGTGTCGGGTCGGCGTCGGCGAGGTCCGACGCCGCTGACGCGGCGCCCACCCAGTCCCGGCTACTCGACACGTCTGGATCGTGCCATGCCCGCAGGGGCGTTGCCCGGGCGACGTTCGACCCACGGTGCCGCGCGTCACCCGATCCGGTTGATTCCCGCCACGGTCGCCGAGGCCATGCTGGAAGCAGGCCGACTGAGGGAGAAGCGCCGCCGTGACTATCGAGATCAACGAGTCCACGGAACTGGCGTACGCGGGCGGGGCGCCGTTGACGACGACGCTTCTAGTCGCCCCGCAGTCGGTCATCAATCCGGCCTGCTGGCGGGTGCTCGTCCCCACGCTGGTGACCGGGTCGCCCATGAACCCGGTGCCCGAGCCACCCGCGCGGTGGGCCGACGCGCTGATCACCGACGGACCGCACGGTTGGAGGTTGCTGCGGTCATGAAGCTCAACGGCATTGTCGCGCCGACGGTCCTGCCCTATCGGCGCGAGTGGCTCACGAAGGACATCGTCGCCGGTCTGGTGCTCACGGCGTTGCTGGTGCCCCAGGGCATGGCCTACGCCGAGTTGGCGGGGCTGCCGGCTGTCACGGGTCTGTACACGTCGATCCTGTGCCTGACCGGCTACGCGCTGCTGGGGCCGTCGAAGGTGCTCGTGCTCGGTCCGGACAGTTCCCTGGGCCCGATGATCGCGGCGACGATCCTGCCGCTGGTGGGGGCTGGCGGCGATCCCGCGCGCGCGGTGCTGCTGGCCTCGGCGCTGGCGATTCTGGTGGGACTGTTCATGCTCGGGGCCGCGGCTGGGCATCTCGGTTTCGTGGCCGACCTGCTGTCCAAGCCGACGATCGTCGGCTACATGAACGGCCTGGCCCTGACGATCCTCGTGGGTCAGATCCCGAAGCTGCTCGGGTTCTCCGTCGACGCCGACAGCTTCCTGGCCGAGTGCTGGGCCGTGATCCAGGGAGTCCTTAACGGCGAGGTCGTCGCGGCCGCTGCCGCGATCGGCCTGTTCTCCCTGGCGCTGATCCTGGTCCTCACTCGAACGGTGCCGAAGATCCCCGCGGTGTTGGTGGCCGTGGTGGTGGCCATCCTGATCAGCGTGGTGCTCGACCTCGAGTCGAAGGGCGTGAAGGTGGTGGGCGCCCTGCCGCAGGGCCTGCCGAGTTTCACCCTGCCGAAGGTGGGGCTATCCGACCTCGGGCTGCTGCTGGCTGGTGCGGCCGGCATCACGCTGGTGGCGCTCGCCGACACGATCTCGACCGCGACCTCGTTCGCCGAGCGTCGCGGCGAGCGGGTGGACGGCAACCGCGAGATGGTCGGCATCGGCGCCGCGAACATCGCCGCCGGCTTGTTCCAGGGCTTCCCGGTGAGCACGAGCGGGTCGCGCACCGCGGTGGCCGAGCAGTCCGGTGCGCGCACGCAGTTGGCCGGCCTCACCGGCGCGATCACGATCGCGGTGATGCTGCTCGCGTTCCCGGCGATCCTGGCCGACCTGCCCCAGCCCACCCTGGGTGCGCTGGTGATCGCGGCGTCGCTGTCGCTCACCGACGTGCCGGGCATGTTCCGGCTCCGACGTCAGCGTCGCGCCGACTTCTTCGTCTCGCTCGCGGCCTTTCTCGGCGTCGCCCTGCTCGGCGTGCTGCCCGGCATCCTCATCGCAATCCTCATCTCGGTGGCCGACGTGTTCCGTCGCGTCTGGATGCCGCACCGCACCACGCTCGGCAGCACCGAGGGGCTGCCCGGCCTGCACGACGTCACCACGCACACCCACGCCGTCGTGCTGCCTCGCTGCCCGGTCTACCGGTTCGACGCGCCGCTCATCTTCGCCAACGCCCAGACCTTCCGCGCCGACGTGCAGGCCTTCGCCACCGCCGACCCGAAGCCGGACTGGATCGTGGTGGCGGCCGA
>NZ_DAOMFK010000098.1:0-11659 GCF_035429765.1 Nocardioides sp.
GGCCGAGCCCGAGCCGCCCAAGGAGCTCTACGTCGAGATCGCCCGCCGCCCCGGCCTGGGCCGCCGCACGGCGCTGGTGGCCCTGGCGGCCGGCGGCCTGCTGGGCGCCGAGCTCGGCTGGGCCTGGCCCCTGGTCTACCTGCTGCCGCTCGTCCCGCTCCTGGTGGCGCTCTCGGTGATCGACTTGCGCACCCGGCTGCTGCCGACCCGGCTCATCACCCCCTGCTACGCCGTCGCGGTGCTCGGCGTCGGTGTCACCTGGCTGGCGACCCGCGACACCCCGGACCTGATCCGCGCGGGAGCGGGCTGGCTCGTGGCTGGCCTGGTGTTCTTCGTGCTGTGGTTCGCCTACCCCCGCGGGATGGGGTACGGCGACGTCCGACTCTCCGGGGTGCTCGGGCTGGTGCTGGGCAGCCTGGGGTGGGGCCAGCTGTTCGTCGGCCTCTACGCCGGGTTCCTCCTCTTCGGGCTGCCCGGGCTGCTGCTCGCGGTGCTGCGCCGGGACCGTGCGCTGCTCCGCAGCGCCTACCCGTTCGGGCCGTTCATGATCCTCGGCGCCCTGCTCGGGGTGCTGTGGGGCCAGCCGCTCTGGGCCGGTCTCGCCGGCGGGTGACCGGCCAGGGGCCCGGATCCCACGTGACAGACTGCAGCCATGCTGCGTTGGCTGACCGCCGGTGAGTCCCACGGCCCTGCGCTGGTGGCGATCCTCGAGGGGCTGCCCGCGCACGTGCGGGTGACCTCCGCCGACCTCGCCGAGGCCCTGGCGCGGCGCCGGCTGGGCTACGGGCGGGGCGCCCGGATGAAGTTCGAGGCCGACGAGGTCCGCATCCTCGGCGGGGTCCGCCACGGCGAGACGCTCGGCGGCCCGGTCGCCGTCGAGGTCGGCAACACCGAGTGGCCGAAGTGGGAGAAGGTGATGGCGGCCGACCCTGTCGACCCCGTCGAGCTGGAGGCGCTGGCCAGGAACGCCGCGCTCACCCGGCCCCGACCCGGGCACGCCGACCTGGTGGGCATGCAGAAGTACGGCTTCGACGAGGCCCGGCCGATCCTGGAGCGCGCCTCGGCACGCGAGACCGCGGCCCGGGTGGCCCTGGGGCGGGTGGCCGCGAGCTTCCTGGAGCAGTCCGTGGGGGCCCGGGTGGTCTCCCACGTGGTGGAGCTGGGCGGCGTACCCGCGCCGGCCGGGCTGGTGCCCACCCCCGCGGACGCCGCCCGGATCGATGAGGACCCGGTGCGCTGCCTGGACCCGGTGGCGAGCGCGGCGATGGTGGCCGCCATCGACCAGGCGCACAAGGACGGCGACACCCTGGGCGGCGTCGTGGAGGTCGTGGTGTCCGGGCTCCCGCCGGGGCTCGGCTCCCACGTGCACTGGGACCGCCGCCTCGACGCCCGGCTCGCGGGCGCCCTGATGGGCATCCAGGCGATCAAGGGCGTCGAGGTCGGCGACGGGTTCGCGCTGGCCGCCACCCCCGGGTCGCGGGCCCACGACGAGATCGTCGCCGGCGACGGCGGCCTGCGGCGTACCTCCGGCCGCGCGGGGGGTACCGAGGGCGGGATGAGCACGGGGGAGCTCCTCCGGGTGCGGGCCGCGATGAAGCCCATCGCGACCGTGCCCCGCGCCCTGCGCACGGTCGACGTGGCGACCGGCGAGCCGGCCGTGGCCCACCACCAGCGCTCGGACGTGTGCGCGGTGCCCGCAGCGGGGATCGTCGCCGAGGCCATGGTCGCGCTCGTCCTCGCCGACGCGGTCCTGGAGAAGTTCGGTGGCGACTCGGTGGCCGAGACCCGGCGCAACGCCGAGGGGTACCTGGACACACTGAGGTTCCGGTGAGCGCCGTCAGCGCCCACGACCGGTTCGAGCGGCACGGCCCGCGGGTGGTGCTGATCGGCCCCATGGGCGCCGGCAAGACCACCGTGGCGGCGCTGCTGGGGGAGGCGTGGGGGCTGCCCGTGCGGGACACCGACGCCGACGTGGAGGCTGCCGAGGGACGCTCGGTCTCCGACATCTTCGTGGACTCCGGCGAGGCGCACTTCCGGGCGCTGGAGGCGGCGGCCGTGGCCGAGGCCCTGGACACCTGCGAGGGGGTCCTCGCCCTCGGCGGCGGGGCCGTGCTCGACCCGGCCAGCCGCGCGCTGCTGGTGGGACACCCGGTGGTGTTCCTCCGGGTCGGTCTCTCCGACGCGGTGCAGCGGGTCGGGCTGGGCACGTCGCGGCCACTGCTGCTGGGCAACGTGCGGGCTCGGGTCAAGGCGCTGCTCGACGAGCGGACCCCGGTCTACGAGGCGCTCGCCACGCTCGTGGTGGACACCGACGGGCGCACCCCCGAGGACGTGGCGGCCGAGATCCTGGCGGCGCTGGGATGAGCGCTCCGACCGTGCTGCACGTGGGCGGGGCCGCGCCGTACGACGTCGTGGTCGGCGTCGGTCTCGCAGACCGGCTGCCGGAGGTCCTGGGCAGGGACGTGCAGCGCGTCGCGCTGCTCCACCCCGCCGGGCTGGGCGAGCTGGCCGGGCCCGTGCTCGACGTACTGCGGCCGGCGTACGACGTGCTCGCGCTGGGCCTTCCCGAGGGCGAGCAGGCCAAGACCGCCGAGGTGGCCGCCGACTGCTGGGAGGCGCTCGGCGAGGCAGGCTTCACCCGCTCCGACGCGGTGGTCACCCTCGGCGGGGGAGCCACCACCGACCTGGGCGGCTTCGTGGCCGCGACCTGGCTGCGCGGCGTCCGCGTGGTGCACCTGCCGACCACCCTGCTCGGCATGGTCGACGCCGCCGTGGGCGGCAAGACCGGTATCAACACCCGCGCCGGGAAGAACCTGGTGGGCGCCTTCCACGAGCCCGCGGGCGTGCTGTGCGACCTCGGCGTGCTGGCCACGCTCCCGCACGCCGAGCTCGTCGCCGGGCTGGGCGAGGTCGTCAAGTGCGGATTCATCGCCGACCCGGTCATCCTCGACCTGGTGGAGCGGACCGACCCGGCGAGCCTCACCTGGGACTCCCCGGTGCTGCGGGAGCTGGTCGAGCGGGCCATCGCGGTGAAGGTGGCGGTGGTGGTCGCCGACCTGAAGGAGACCGGCGGCGCCGACGGGCACCCGGGCCGCGAGGTGCTCAACTACGGCCACACGCTGGCGCACGCGATCGAGCGGGTCGAGGACTACCGGATCCGCCACGGCGAGGCGGTGGCGATCGGCTGCGTGTACGCCGCCGAGCTGGCCGCCCGGGCCGGGACACTGCCCGGCGACGTGGTCGCCCGGCACCGGTCGGCGTTTTCCCGGGTGGGCCTGCCCACCGGCTACGCGGGTGGCGGGTTCGCCGAGCTGCGGGCCGCGATGAGCGTGGACAAGAAGACCCGCGGCTCCCAGCTGCGGTTCCTGGTGCTCGACGACGTGGCCCGGCCCCGCATCCTCGCCGGACCGAGCGAGGCGGACCTCGCGGCGGCGTACGACGCGGTGGCGGAGGAGACACGATGAACGTCCTGGTGCTCAACGGGCCCAACCTCGGCCGGCTCGGGCGGCGGCAGCCGGAGATCTACGGCACCACCACCCACGCGGAGCTCGCCGAGCGGTGCGTGGCCTGGGGCCGGGCGCTGGGGCTCGAGGTCGAGGTGCGCCAGACCAACCACGAGGGCGAGCTGCTCGACTGGCTCAACGCCGCGGCGGACGACGCGACCCCGGTGGTGCTCAACGCCGCGGCGTGGACCCACTACTCCTGGGCGCTCTACGACGCCTGCGCCCAGCTCACCGCCCCGCTCGTCGAGGTGCACCTCTCCGACCCCACCCAGCGACCGGAGGCGTTCCGGCACACCTCCGTCGTCGAGCCGCACGCCGTCGCCACCATCGCCGGCCGCGGCGTCGAGGGCTACCGGGAGGCGCTGGAGGTCCTCGCCTCGAGGGGGCGCTGACGCGGGAACCGCCGGGCCGCCGGGCACGTCCCACCGACATGACCGAGAAGTCGGACAGGGGACTGCGGGCGCTGCTGGTGGCGGTGGTGGCGCTGCTCGGGGTGGTCGCGCTCGCCGCGGCGTACCTCGTCGGCGCCAGCGGCGAGGACGGCGCCACGACAGCGGGGGAGCCGGCCCGACCGCCGGCCGGGATGCGGATGTCCGGGGTCGGGAAGGTGAGCGCCGTTCCCGACCAGCTGGGCTTCGGCGTCACGGTCACCGCGAAGCGCAGCGACCTGGGCGACGCCCTGGCCGCCTCCAACGCCACCATGAACCGGGTGCTCGCCGCGCTGGACGAGTACGGCGTCCAGAAGGCCGACGTCCAGACGACCGGGCTGTCGATGGAGCCGGAGTACTACTACCCGAGCTCCGGCGCACCGGTGCTGACCGGCTACCGGGTGACCCAGCAGGCCCGGGTGAAGGTCCGCGACCTCACCAAGGGCGGCCGGGCGATCAGCGCTGCCGTGACTGCGGGCGGGAACGACGTCCGTGTGCACTCGATCACCCTCGACGTCGGCGACCCGGACAGGTACCTGGCGCAGGCCCGGGACACCGCCGTCCAGAACGCGACGGCCAAGGCCGAGCAGTACGCCGCGGCGGCCGGCCGCACGCTCGGCGAGGTGCTCACGGTGCGCGAGGTGGCCTCGCCGGCGCCGACCCCGCAGCCGGTCTACGCACGAGACCTCGCCGGGCTGGCCGCCGGCAGCGTGCCGATCCGCGCCGGCCGGAGCGACCTGACCGTGCGGGTGCAGGTGTCCTGGGCCTTCGAGTAGGCCGCCGTCGGCGTGGCGGGCTAGACTCGCCCGGCCGGTGCGCGGCGTACGCCGCCCGCGCCGCTCCCGCACTCGACGACGTTAGGCTGACGCGCGCCCATGGCAACCACCAACGACCTCAAGAACGGCATGGTTCTCAACCTCGACGGCCAGCTCTGGCAGGTCACCTGGTTCCAGCACCACAAGCCCGGCAAGGGCGGCGCGGTGGTGCGCACCAAGCTGAAGAACATCGAGTCCGGCAAGACCGTCGACAAGACCTTCAACGCCGACGTGAAGGTCGAGGTCGCCAACGTCGACAAGCGCACCATGCAGTACCTCTACAACGACGGCACCTCCTACGTGTTCATGGACACCGGCACCTACGAGCAGATCGAGGTGACCCCGGAGATCGTCGGCGAGGCCCGCAACTTCCTGCTGGAGAACCAGGAGGCGATCGTCGCCACCAACGACGGCCGCGTGCTCTACATCGAGCTGCCGGCCTCGGTGGAGCTGGAGATCACCTACACCGAGCCCGGTCTGCAGGGCGACCGGTCCACCGGCGGCACCAAGCCGGCCACGCTGGAGACCGGTCACACGATCCAGGTGCCGCTGTTCATCACGGTGGGGGAGCGGGTCAAGGTGGACACCCGGGACTCCTCCTACCTGGGCCGCGTCAGCGGCTGATGGGGGCTCGATCCAAGGCGCGCAAACGCGCGCTGGACCTGCTCTACGCCAGCGAGCTGCGCGGGGAGGACCCGGTCCGGGCGCTCGATCGCGCGATCGCGGCGGGCGAGGGGCCGACCAACGAGTACACCTCCTTCCTCGTCCGGGGCGTGGCGGAGCACCAGCAGCGGATCGACCAGCTGCTCGCGCAGTACTCCCAGGGCTGGTCCCTGGAGCGGATGCCCGCCGTGGACCGCAACGTGCTGCGGATCGGCATGTTCGAGGTGCTGTACGTCGACGACGTCCCGGGTGCGGTGGCGGTGAGCGAGGCGGTCGCCCTCGTGCGGGAGCTGTCGACCGACGACTCGCCCCAGTTCGTCAACGGCATCCTCGGCAGCATCCTGCGTGACCAGCCGTCTCCCGAGGGCTGACCCGCCCCTTCTGTAGGGTGGGAACTCCCAGCGGCGTCGCCAGTCGACCGGAACGCCACCCGGAGGTCTCGGACATGGAGCAGGAACAGCAGCACGGGCCGGCGGCCGCCGGGCGCGGCTACGCGGCCCGGCACGCCCAGCCGCTCGACCCCCCTCGGTGGGAGGTGGACCCGCTGACGGTCCCGCACCAGCCCATGACCGACGAGGCCGGCTCGCTGATCCCCGGGCTCGGCGAGCACGCCGAGGCGGAGCCGCCGCCCGCGCATCCCGCTCCCCTCCCGCCCCCGGCACCCGCCGTACCGGTGTCCGGGGCGGAGGGGACCGCCGAGCCGGCCCCCGGAGCCGAGCCGGCGCCCGGCTCCGACGACACCGCCGTACGCCGCTACGTCAGCGCGACCGACTTCCTGGAGCGGCGCTCGGCCAGCGCCGACGACGGACCGGCCACCTGGGGCTGGCGCGGCATGGTCACCCGCTGGAGCGGCGGAGTCCTCCACCCGAGGATGGGCGCCGCGGAGCGGGCCCACCTGCAGGCGCGCCAGCTGATCCAGCGCGACTTCGCCGGACCGCGCACCATCGTGTTCATCAACCCCAAGGGCGGGGCGGCGAAGACGACCGGGGTGCTCGCGGCCGGCTACACCTTCGGGACCGTCCGCGGCGGAGGCGTGGTGGCGTGGGACAACAACGAGACCCGCGGCACGCTCGGGATCCGCGGGACGCGGTCGGCCCACCGCAACACCACCCGGGAGCTGCTGGAGGACCTGGAGCGGTTCACCGACGTCTACCAGTCCCGGATCGGCGACCTGGGGGCGTTCGTCCGCTCCCAGGGCGACGCGCACTTCGACGTCCTGGCCTCCGACGAGCGGCCGGACGTGACCGGGATGATCCGGGCCGAGGACTTCACCGCCGTGCACCGGCTCCTGGAGCGGTTCTACCGGGTGATCCTGGTCGACACCGGCAACAACATGCGCGCCGAGAACTGGCTGGCGGCCGCGGAGACCGCGGACCTGCTCGTGGTCACCTCCACCATCCGCGAGGACACCGGCTACAGCGGGCTGTGGATGCTGGACGCCCTCCAGGACGCCGGCTACGAGAACCTCAAGCACAAGACCCTCACCGTGCTCTCCGACCCCTCCCCGGTCGTCGACCATGCTCTCGCCCACGACCTGGAGCACGTCTACTCCCAGCGGACCCGCAGCGTGCACCGGGTGCCCTACGACCCGGTGCTCGTGTCGGGCTCGGTGATCCCCTACGCCCAGCTGTCCACCGAGACCAACCGGGCGTGGCTGCAGGCCTGCGCCGCGATGGCCGCCTGTCTGTGAGGCGCCCGGGTGGGGGCGGGCGCGCGTGCGGCGCCCCCTCAGCAGCCCGGCGCGGGCCCCTGGTAACCTCGGCGCCGATCGACATCCTTTAACGAGCCGTCCCGTGAGGCGGAGAAGGAGGTCAGGCACCTGATGTGTGCTCAGCCTGCGTCACCAGAGGCGTCCTCGGAGGGCCGTGTGGTCCTCGACGCCACCGACATCACCCGGGCGCTGACCCGGATCGCCCACGAGATCCTCGAGCGCAACAAGGGCGCCCGCGACCTCGTCCTGCTGGGCATCCCCAAGCGCGGCGTACCGCTCGCCCGGCGGATCGCCGAGCGGATCTCCGCCGTGGAGGGGTACGCCGTCCCCGTCGGCTCCCTGGACGTCACGATGTACCGCGACGACCTCCGGCTGCGTCCGGCCCGGACCCTGCTGCCCACCGAGATCCCCGGCCACAGCATCGACGGACACACGGTCGTCCTGGTCGACGACGTGCTGTTCTCGGGGCGCACCATCCGAGCCGCGCTGGACGCCCTCAACGACCTGGGCCGCCCGCGTGCGGTCCAGCTCGCGGTGCTGGTGGACCGTGGCCACCGCGAGCTGCCGATCCGTGCCGACTTCGTCGGCAAGAACCTGCCCACCTCGCTGGTGGAGCGGGTCAGCGTGCGCCTGACCGGCGTCGACGACGTCGACGCCGTCACCATCGAGGACGCCCCGGGAGGCACGGCATGAAGCGGCACCTGCTCTCGGCAGCCGACCTGACCCGCGACGAGGCCGAGCTGGTCCTGTCCACGGCGGCCGAGCTGCGCTCGCTGGCCGACCGGCCGATCAAGAAGCTGCCCGCGCTGCGCGGCCGCACGGTGGTGAACCTGTTCTTCGAGGACTCCACGCGCACCCGGATCTCGTTCGAGGCCGCCGCCAAGCGGCTGTCCGCCGACGTCATCAACTTCTCGGCCAAGGGCTCGTCGCTGAGCAAGGGTGAGTCGCTCAAGGACACCGCGCTGACCCTGGAGGCGATGGGCGCCGACGCGGTGGTGGTGCGGCACGGCGCCTCCGGCGCCCCGCACCGGCTGGCCCACTCCGGGTGGGTGCGCTCCACCGTGGTCAACGCCGGTGACGGCACCCACGAGCACCCCACCCAGGCGCTGCTGGACGCGTTCACGATGTGGCGCCACCTCGGCTCGCTGGACGGCCGGCGTGTGGTGATCGTGGGCGACGTCCTGCACTCCCGCGTCGCTCGCTCCAACGCGCTGCTGCTGCACACGCTCGGGGCCGAGGTCACCCTGGTCGGCCCGCCGACGCTGCTGCCGGTCGGGGTCGACAGCTGGCCGGTGGAGACGTCGTACGACCTGGACGCGGTCATCCCCAAGGCCGACGTGGTGATGATGCTCCGCGTGCAGCGCGAGCGGATGAACGCCGCGTTCTTCCCGACCGCCCGGGAGTACTCCCGCCGGTACGGCCTGGACGGCCGCCGGATGGCGACCCTGCAGGACCACACGATCGTGATGCACCCCGGCCCGATGGTCCGCGGCATGGAGATCACCGCCGACGTCGCCGACTCCGACAGGTCGGTGATCGTGGAGCAGGTGACCAACGGGGTGGCGGTCCGGATGGCCGTGCTCTACCTGCTGCTCAGCGGCAGCGACTCGACAACCGGCGAGGAGGCCGACGCGTGACGACGTACCTGATCCAGAACGCCCGGGTCCTGGGCGGCGAGCCCACCGACCTGCTGCTTCGCGACGGCGTGGTCGCGGCGGTCGGCCGGGGGCTGACCGCCGAGGACGCGGAGGTCGTCGACGCCGGAGGGCTGGTCGCCCTGCCCGGGCTGGTCGACCTCCACACCCACCTGCGCGAGCCGGGCCGCGAGGACGCCGAGACCGTCGAGTCCGGCACCCGTGCGGCGGCGCTGGGTGGCTTCACCGCGGTGCACGCGATGGCCAACACCGACCCGGTGGCCGACACCGCCGGGGTGGTGGAGCAGGTGTGGCGGCTGGGCCACGAGGCCGGCCACTGCGACGTGTTCCCCGTGGGTGCGGTGACCGTGGGCCTGGCCGGTCAGCGGCTCGCCGAGCTGGGGGCGATGGCCGACTCCGCGGCCCGCGTGCGGGTCTTCTCCGACGACGGCCACTGCGTGAGCGACCCGCTCCTGATGCGGCGGGCGCTGGAGTACGTCAAGGCCTTCGACGGGGTCATCGCCCAGCACGCCCAGGAGCCACGGCTCACCGAGGGTGCGCAGATGAACGAGAGCGAGCTCTCGGGCAAGCTCGGGCTGGCCGGCTGGCCCGCGGTCGCCGAGGAGGCGGTCATCGCCCGCGACTGCCTGCTCGCCGCCCACGTCGGCTCCCGGCTGCACGTGTGCCACGTCTCCACGGCCGGGTCGGTCGAGATCGTCCGCCAGGCCAAGGAGCAGGGCTGGGCCGTCACCGCCGAGGTGACACCGCACCACCTGCTGCTCACCGACCAGCTCGCGGCGACGTACGACCCGATCTACAAGGTCAACCCGCCGCTGCGGTCGGCCGAGGACACCGCCGCGCTGCGGGCCGGGCTGGCCGAGGGCGTCATCGACGTGGTCGCCACCGACCATGCCCCGCACCCCTTTGAGGACAAGGACTGCGAGTGGGCCGCCGCGGCCTTCGGCATGCTCGGGCTGGAGACGGCGCTGTCGATCGTGCAGGAGACCATGGTCGACACCGGACTGCTGGACTGGGCCGGCGTCGCCGAGCGGATGTCCTTCGCCCCGGCGCGGATCGGCCGGCTCACCGGCCACGGTCGCCCGCTGGACGTCGGCGAGCCGGCCAACCTGGTGCTCTACGACCCGTCGGTCCGACGCGTGGTCGACGCCGCCGAGCTGGCCTCGCTCTCGCGGAACACCCCGTACGCCGGGATGGAGCTCCCCGGACGGGTCGTGGCCACGTTCCTCCGCGGCCGGGCCACGGTGCTCGACGGCAAGGCCTGCTGACCGGCACGAAGCACGCGAGACATGGCACGAGTCGTCGGCCGGGTCCGCCGCCGGTAAACCGGTGGCGGACGGGCCTTCGACCGGCCTAGGCTGGTGCGACCATGTGGATCCCACGCTGACCCGACTCACGTCCGCGGCGCTCGCCCGGTGAGTCCCCGGCTCGCTCCGTGAGGATCCCGCGTGACCGTCCAGACCCCCGACCCGCTCGCTCCGGTTGTCGTCCGCGACCTGTCCGTCGCCTACCCCGACCGCACTGTGCTGGACGCGGTCGACCTGACAGCCCAGCCCGGCCGCCGCATCGGGCTGGTCGGGGAGAACGGCGCCGGCAAGTCGACACTGCTGCGCGCCGTGGCCCGGCGGCTCCCTGCCCCGGCCCGCGTGACCGGGACGGTCCAGGCTCCCGCCGACCTGGTCCTGCTGGACCAGGAGCCGCCGTTCTCCGACTCCTCGACCCTCGAGGAGGTGCTGGGGCACACCCTGGGCCCGCTGCGCAGGGCGGTGGCGGAGGTGGAGCGGCTGGCGACCGGTCTCGACGACCCGGCCGGTGCCGCCGCGTTCGCCCGTGCGCTCGAGTGGGCCCAGTCCCACGACGCGTGGGACGCAGACCGCCGGGCGGCGGAGGCGGCCCAGCGGCTGGGCCTCGGCGACCTGGACCGCGCGCGCCGGATCGGCAGCCTCTCGGGCGGACAGCGCACCCGCCTCGCCCTGGCCGCCGTGATGACCACCCGGCCGACCGCCCTGCTCCTCGACGAGCCGAGCAACCACCTCGACGACGATGCGCTCGAGGTGCTCGCCGACTTCCTCACCCAGCTGCCCGGCGTGGTACTCCTGGCCAGCCACGACCGGGTGCTCCTCGACCAGGTCTGCACGGACCTGGTCGACCTGGACCCGTCCGGGCCCGGCGGTCGCTCGACCCGCCGGTTCCACGGCGGGTGGAGCGCCTACCAGGAGCACCGGGACGCTGCTCGGCGGCGCTGGGAGGAGGAGTACGCCGCCCAGCAGGAGCGGCTCGCCGGGCTGCGCGCCGCCACCAGGAGCGGCACGTCCGCCATCGCCCACGACCGGCAGCCGCGCGACAACGACAAGTTCATCTACTCCTTCAAGGGGGCCGGGGTCGACCGGACCCTCGCCCGCCGCAAGCGCAACGCCCAGGTGAGACTGGCGGTGGAGGAGCGTGACCGGGTCCCGCGACCACCGGCTCCCCTGCGGTTGAGCACTCCGCTCACCGGCGCGCGCCGTACCGGCCGGGTCGTGCAGCTCCGCGACCTGCTCGTCCGGGGCAGGGTGGCGCTGGACCGGCTCGACGTGGAGGCAGGGGAGCGCCTGCTGGTGACCGGTGCCAACGGGTCGGGGAAGTCGACCCTGCTGGGCGTGCTCTCCGGTCGGGTCCGCGCCGACGGCGGCACCGTCCGGGTCGTCGCCGACCGGGTCGTCGAGCTGGAGCAGGACACCCGGTTCCCCGACCCGGGCCGGTCGGCGGAGTCGACGTACCGGCGCGCGGTGGGGGACGCGACCGCGGAGAGCGCGCCGTTGCGGCGGCTCGGTCTGCTCCACCCGCGCGACCTGCGCACGCCGGTGTCGAGGCTCTCGGTGGGCCAGCGGCGCCGGCTGGCGCTGGC
>NZ_DAOMFK010000099.1:0-10048 GCF_035429765.1 Nocardioides sp.
CTGGCCAGTCGGTGGTGGTCTGGCGCCGCTTGCGCTGAGCTCCCCGCCGGGGGCTCCCCTCGCGCTACCCGGGGATGCGCCCCCTGAGATCGACCGCGACCGCGGACCCCGGGGGCGAGGCCCCGATCCTGGCCTGCACCGGGACCACTCCCCAGCCGTAGGTCGCCATCGCGGCGACCTCGGCGAGGTCGCCAGGAGGTCAGAGGCGCTTGCCGCCGCGGGAGACGTAGTCGGTGAGCTCCTGCTGCTGCTGGCCGAGGGAGGCGGCGGTCTGGTGCACCCGGACGATCACCGCCCGCATGAAGTCGTACATCACCCGGGGATGCTCCTCGATGAGCGGCTCGAAGTCGGTGAGCTCGAAGGCAAGGACCGCGGCCTCACCGTCGATCGCCCGCACGGACTGGGTGTGGTCGTCGCCGTCGATGAAGCTCAGCTCGCCCACCAGGTCACCCTCCTCCAGCACGTGCACGATCACCTCCGAGCGCTGCCGGCTGGGCTCGCGGACGACCGCGAGCCGTCCCCGGGTGACCAGGAAGAACGTCTCCGGCGGGTCGCCGCGGTGGAAGAGGAACTCGCCGTCGGCCAGCGCCCGCTCCTCCCCGGCGTACCCGGCGAGGACCTCGGCGCCCTGGCGGCCGAGGTACGTGCCTAGCGGGGCCTGCTCGATGGTGGAGACGATGCGGTCGTGGTCGGTGGCGGTCATCGGCTGGTCCTTCGGGAGGGGAGGGGCGGGGGTACGACGGTCGTCGGGGAGGCCATCGCGGCCAGCGCCGCGGTGAGGTTGGCCTCAGCGGCAGGGGTGAGGCCCGCGACCAGGTCCCAGCCGTAGCCCCGGATGGCCAGCACCTCGACCTCGGGCAGCACTCCGAAGCACTGCCGGCAGGTCTCCAGGACGGTCGGGACGGTGAGGGCGTGGGAGGTGAAGGCCACCTCGAGACGGGGCTGCGGCCGCCCGCGGCTGAAGTCGGCGACCGCGGCCTCGGTGGTGCTGTCGACGAAGAGCACCCGGCGGCGGTCCCGGATCAGGTCGGCGTCCTCCAGGTGCAGCTGGTAGGTCCGGACCAGCTCCGCCTCGCCGCAGAGTCCCGCGGCCTCCACCCTGTCGACGAACGCCCAGCCCAGCCCGTCGTCCTGGCGCCCGACGTTGCCGATGCCGACCACCAGGCAGTCGGCCCCGGCGTACCGCTCCAGCCCGGGCACGTCAGCGGGCCTTCTCGGCGACGACGGCGCCGGAGGGGTCGAGGATGGTCACGACCAGCGGCATCTGGCCCAGCGCGTGGGTGGCGCAGCTCAGGCACGGGTCGTAGGCGCGGATGCCCACCTCGACCGCGTTCATCATCCCCTCGGTGATCTCGAGGCGGCCGGCGAGCCGCTCCTCGGCCACCGCGCGCACCGTCCGGTTGAGGACGCCGTTGTTCTGGGTGGTGGCCACGATCAGGTTGGCCGAGGTGATCGCACCGTCGGCGTCGGCACGGTAGTGGTGCAGGAGCGTCCCGCGTGGCGCCTCCACGACCCCGACGCCCTCGCCGGTCCACGCGCCCTGCCCCGGGGCGACGACCAGCCCGGGCGGGACGACGTCCCCGGCGAGCACGTCGGGATCGGCCAGCAGGTCGCGGATCAGCTCCGCGGCGTGCAGGATCTCGATCGCCCGCGCCCAGTTGGAGTGCAGCGTCATGGCGTTGGCACGGCCGTCGGTGTAGGCGTGGAACTCCTCCAGGGCCGCTGCCGCCTCCGGGGTCGGCAGCGACCGGGTGACGTTCATCCGGGCCAGCGAGCCGACCCGCACGGTCCCGGGCTCACGGCCCAGCCGGGTGAGGAAGGGGAACTTCATGTAGCTCCACTCCTCGACCGCCTCGCTGAAGTGGTCGAGGTAGTCGTGGTAGTCGAACTCCTCCACGACCTCCCGGTCCGGGCCGACCACCCGCAGCCGGCCGTCGTAGTAGTCGACGTTCCCGTCGGGGCCGACCAGCGACATGTCCAGCGCCGGGACGACGGCGAAGGAGTCGACCTCGTCGCGGTGCTCGGCGTGGAAGCGCCGGAACAGCTCCAGCCCGTCGTGGGCGTACTCCATCACCTCGGCCAGCGAGATGATCCCCTCGTCGCCGTGCACGAACCGGTCCCGCTCGGCGGAGGTGAGCGACTTCTGCACCCCGCCGGGCACCGCGCTCACGCCGTGCATCCGCTTGCCGAAGATGGCCCGCAGCAGCTCTTGGCCCCACTTGCGCAGCTTGACCACCCGGGTCACCAGCGCCGGGTCCGCCTCCAGCAGGCCGAGGAGGTTGCGCTGCTCGGGCGCCGCGTCCATCCCGAACATCATCTCGGGCACGACGAGGTAGAAGTACGCCGTGGCGTGGGACTGCAGCATCTGCGCGTAGTGCCCCAGGCGGCGCATCTTCACCGCGGTGGGCGTGAGCTCCAGCCCGGGCGCGGTGCCGATCCCGACCAGGTCGTCGAGGACCTTCGCCCCGGCCAGGTGGTGGCTGACGAAGCAGATCCCGCAGATGCGCTGGAGCAGGACCGGCGCCTCCCAGTAGGGGTGCCCCTGGACGAACCGCTCGTACCCGCGGAACTCCACCACGTGCAGGCGCGCGTCGGCGACCCGCCGCTCGTCGTCGAGGGTGACCACGACCTTGCCGTGCCCCTCGATCCTGGTGATCGGGTCGATGACCAGCTTCTGGCTCATGCGGTGGGTGTCCTGTCAGTCGAAGCGGGTGAGCGAGCGGGGCAGGTCGACCGGCCGACCGTGCGCCAGGTCGTCGAGCACGGCGAAGACCGCGTCCCCGTCGGGTGGGCAGCCGGGGATGAAGTAGTCCATGTGCACGACCTCGTGGCAGGGGTGGACCTTCGCGGTCAGCCGGGGGATCTCCGGGTGGAGCGGGATCGTCGGCCGCGCCCCGGCCACCGCCGTCGGGGACTCGAGGTATGCCTCGGCGAGGCAGGCCCCCAGGCCGACGGAGTTGCGCAGCGAGGGAATGCCGCCCCAGAGGGCGCAGGCGCCCACCGAGATCAGCACGTCGCAGTGCGTGCGGAAGTGCTCGAGGGTCTCGATGTTCTCCTCGTTGGCCACCCCGCCCTCGACGAAGCCCACCGCGCAGCGCCCGGTGATCCGCTTCAGGTCGGTTAGCGAGGACCGCACGATCGTCACGCGGTCCAGCAGCGGCACGATCCGCTCGTCCATGTCGAGGATCGACAGCGTGCAGCCCCAGCAGCCGCACAGCGAGATCGTCGAGATCCGGATCTTGCCCTCCCGTGCCGCTACCGTGGCCGGGGCGGGCGGGGTGGCCGGCAGCTGGTGGGAGGCCCGTCGCCGCTTGCTCATGAGGTCGCCTCCCCGGGGGTACGCTCGAGGGGTACGTCGCCGAGGACGCGCTCACGCAGCGGGATCCGGTCGTAGTGGCGGGCGCCGATCGGCTCGTCGTAGCCCACCGCCTTGTGCAGGATGGCGCCGACGGGGCAGATCCCCACCGCCTCGTCGACCTGGTCGGGCGGCATCGCGTCGGCGAGCTCGACGTCGACCTCGATCCGCGCTCCCTCGCCCCGGCCGCTCATCGAGAAGATCTTCTGGCCGGTCCGGCGGTCGCGGACGTACTCCACGCAGCGGTGGCACAGGATGCACCGGTCGCGCTCCAGCCAGAGGTCGCGCGGCCGGTGCTCGGCCTCGCGGGTGGGGTAGCGGTACGGGAACTCCGCAGCCTGCATCCCCACCTCGTAACCGGCCGACTGCAGCCGGCACCGTCCGCTCTTCTCGCAGCTCGGGCAGTTGTGGACGCCCTCGACGAAGAGCAGCTCGACGACCTGCCGGCGCATCACGGCGAGGTCCGGTGCCTCGACCTCGACCTCGATCCCGTCCCTGACCGGCACGGTGCAGCCCGCCACCACGTGCCCGTTGAGCCGGACCGAGCAGACCCGGCAGGTGCCGAGCGGGTCGCGCTCGGGGTTGAAGCACAAGGTGGGGACGAAGACGCCGTGCTCGGCGGCCGCCTCGACCACGCTCTGCCCCTCGCGCGCGGTGATGCTCACGCCGTCGATGGTGAACTCCACGCTCATCGGGCGCGCTCCTCCTCCAGTCCGGCCGCCAGGGCGGCGTACCCCTCCACCTCGGCGCCGGCGTCGAACGACGCGCGCAGCGCGCTGTCGGTCGCGGCCAGCCGGGCCCGGTAGACCTCCGGGAACCGGTCGATCGTGGTGAGCAGCGGCTTGGGCGAGGTGCCGCCCAGCCCGCAGCGGCTGGCCCGGCGGACCAGCTCGCTCCAGCCGCGCAGCCGCTCCAGGTCGGTGGCATCGGCGCGCCCGGCGAGGAGCCGGTCGACGCCCTGGAGCAGGGCGGTGTTCCCGGCCCGGCACGGCACGCAGATCCCGCAGGACTCGTCGACGAAGAACTGCAGGTGGTGGCGGACGATGCCCAGCAGGTCACGGCTGGAGTCGAAGATCGTGAAGGCGCCGTTGCAGGGCAGGTCCTCGAAGGCGATGCGTCGGGTGGCGTCGCGGAGCGCCGAGACGCACTCCCCGGACGGCCCGCCGACCTGGACCGCCCAGGGGTCGCGGGCACCGACCTGCTCCAGCACCTGGCCGAGCGTCGTGCCCCACTCGACCTCGTAGATCCCCGGGTGGTCGCAGTCCCCGGCGACGCTGAGCAGCCGGGTGCCGGCCGAGTCGATCGTGCCCAGGCCGTTGAACCACACCGGTCCCTTCTCGAGCAGCCGGGTGACCGCCGCGAAGCTCTCGACGTTGTCGATGCAGGTGGGCTCGCCGAGGTAGCCGACCTGGGCGGGGAAGGGGGGCTTGAGCCGCGGGGTGCCGCGCTTGCCCTCGCACGACTCGATCAGCGCCGACTCCTCCCCGCACACGTAGGCGCCTGCGCCGCGTTGGATCCGGATGTCGAAGTCGAAGCCCTCGCGCCCCGCGATCGCGGTGCCGAGCAGCCCGGCCTCGCGGAGGTCCCGCAGCTGCCGGTCGAGGTAGTCCACCAGGTAGGGGTACTCGCCTCGCAGGTAGATGATGCCGTCGTCGGCGCCGATCGCGTACGCCGCGAGCACCATGCCGGCGAGCACCAGGTCCGGGCTCCGGGTGAGCAGCACCCGGTCCTTGAACGTGCCCGGCTCGCCCTCGTCGGCGTTGCAGATGACGTGCTTGTGCCGGCCCTCGGCCGCGGCGCACAGCCGCCACTTCAGGCCGGTCGCGAAGCCTGCCCCGCCCCGCCCGCGCAGGTCGGAGGCCGTCACCAGCTCGACGATCTCGGTGGGGGTCATCCGCAGGCACGAGCGGATCAGGTCGCCGACGTCGGTGTGCGGCCGGAAGAACACCGGCCCCTCGGTCTGGACGTGCGAGGCCACCAGCGCGTCGACGTACTCGAGAGTGTCGGTGGGCAGCCCGCGCGGGTTGGCGACCTCCTGGGGCGTTCGTCCCGCCCGCAGCGCGGCGACGATCTCCGTGACGCGCTGCGGGGTCAGTTCGGTGAGGACCACGTCCTCGACCAGCATCGCCGGCTCCTGGTCGGAGAGCCCGATGCACGGGGTCGAGAACAGCCCGAACGTGCCGCTCGGGTCGACCTCGCCCAGCCGGGCGCCGGTCTCGCTCTCCAGCGCGGCGAGCACCTCGGCGTACCCGTGCATCCTGGCCAGGACGGTGTCGGCCAGGTGCAGCCGGATCCGGCCGGCGGGCCTCTCGTGGAACAGGTGGTAGAACGACGCGGTCTCCCGGACGTCGAGGTACGTCGTGCCCAGGCCGGCGGCCAGGGCCCGCAGGTCCTCCTCCGGCAGCCAGCCACGGGCGTGCTGGACGTCCCAGAGCATGTCCAGCAGGCGGGTGCGGTCCGCGGCGTACCGCTCGAGGAGCTCCCCGGCCAGCGTGCTCATGACACCTCCCCGCCGCTCGCCCCGGGCGGGGTCCCGGCTCCTCCGAGGCTACTCATCCGGGCACCCGGCTGCCCAGCGTCTGTGCGCTACGCGACCCCGGGGGACCCTCGCCGGAGCAAGTTGAGTGGAATGGACTCAACTTGTGGTGCGTTGCACCCCGTGGGGCCACAGTGGTCCCACGCACGCGACCAGCCACGAGCACAGCCCAGAGGGGACACGTTGAGCCAGTTCGGAGCAGAGAAGTTCACCACCCGCAGCCGCGAGGTGATCGAGGCCGCCCAGCTGTCCGCGACCACCGCAGGCAACACCGCGACCGAGCCGATCCACCTGCTCGTCGCCCTGCTGCGCCAGGAGGACGGCACCGCGCGGAACCTGGTCGCCAAGGCCGGCGTGGACGCGGCGCTGCTCACCGCGCGCGCCGAGGCCGCCATGAACGCGCTGCCCCGGGCCAGCGGCACCACGGTCCAGCAGCCGGGCGCCTCCGCCGCGCTCACCCGCACGCTGGCCAGCGCGATGGACCTGGCCGCCTCGATGAAGGACGAGTACGTCGCCACCGAGCACCTGCTCATCGCCTGCGCCACCGTCGAGTCGGGCGCGAAGACGCTGCTCGGCGACGCCGGGCTCGCCGCCGACGGGCTGCGGGAGGGGCTCACCGCGCTGCGCGGCAACCGGCGGGTCACCAGCCCGGAGGCGGAGTCGACCTACGAGGCGCTGGAGAAGTACTCCGTCGACCTGACCCGCGCCGCCGAGCAGGGCCGGCTCGACCCGGTGATCGGCCGGGACGCCGAGATCCGGCGGGTCGTGCAGGTGCTGAGCCGGCGTACCAAGAACAACCCGGTGCTCATCGGCGAGCCCGGCGTCGGGAAGACCGCCGTCGTCGAGGGCCTCGCCCAGCGCGTCGTCACCGGCGACGTGCCCGACTCGCTGAAGGGGCGCCGGGTGCTGTCGCTGGACCTGGCCGCGATGGTGGCCGGCGCGAAGTACCGCGGCGAGTTCGAGGAGCGGCTCAAGGCGGTCCTGGAGGAGATCAAGGACGCCGGCGGCCAGATCATCACCTTCATCGACGAGCTGCACACCGTGGTGGGAGCCGGTGCCGGCGGCGACTCCTCGATGGACGCCGGCAACATGCTCAAGCCGATGCTCGCCCGCGGCGAGCTGCACATGATCGGGGCCACCACCCTCGACGAGTACCGCGAGCGCATCGAGAAGGACCCCGCCCTGGAGCGCCGCTTCCAGCAGATCTTCGTGGGCGAGCCGAGCGTGGAGGACACCGTCCAGATCCTGCGCGGGATCCAGGAGAAGTACGAGGCCCACCACGGCGTGCGCATCACCGACTCCGCGCTGGTGGCCGCGGCCACGCTCTCCGACCGGTTCATCTCCGGCCGCCAGCTCCCGGACAAGGCCATCGACCTCATCGACGAGGCCGCCTCCCGCCTGCGGATGGAGATCGAGTCCTCCCCGGAGGAGATCGACCGGCTGCGCCGGTCGGTGGACCGGCTCACCATGGAGGAGTTCGCGCTCGCCAAGGAGTCCGACCCGGCCTCGCAGGAGAGGCTGGCCAAGCTGCGCCAGGACCTCGCCGACCAGCAGGAGGAGCTGCGTGCGCTCGAGGCCCGCTGGGAGAGCGAGAAGGCCAGCCTCGAGGGCGAGGGCGAGCTGCGCCGGGCGCTGGACCAGCTCAAGGTCGAGGCCGAGCGGTTCCTGCGCGAGGGCAACCTGGAGGCGGCCAGCAAGATCAACTACGGCTCGATCCCGGAGCTGGAGAAGAAGATCGAGGCGGCGGTGGCCGTCGAGCGGTCCGGCACCGAGCCGCTGGTCGGCGAGGAGGTCGGCGCCGAGCAGGTCGCCGAGGTGGTCGAGGCCTGGACCGGCATCCCCACCGGCCGGCTTCTCGAGGGGGAGACCGCCAAGCTGCTGCGGATGGAGGAGGTCATCGGGGAGCGGCTGATCGGCCAGCAGGACGCCGTGAACGCCGTGAGCGACGCCGTCCGCCGCTCGCGGGCGGGGATCTCCGACCCGAACCGGCCCACCGGCTCCTTCCTCTTCCTCGGCCCCACGGGCACCGGCAAGACCGAGCTGGCCAAGGCACTCGCCGACTTCCTCTTCGACGACGAGCGGGCGATCGTGCGCATCGACATGAGCGAGTACTCCGAGAAGCACTCGGTCGCCCGGCTGGTCGGCGCCCCGCCCGGGTACGTCGGCTACGAGGAGGGCGGCCAGCTGACCGAGGCCGTGCGGCGCCGCCCCTACTCGGTGGTCCTCCTCGACGAGGTCGAGAAGGCGCACCCCGAGGTCTTCGACATCCTGCTGCAGGTGCTCGACGACGGCCGGCTCACCGACGGCCAGGGCCGCACCGTCGACTTCCGCAACACCCTGCTGATCCTCACCAGCAACCTGGGCTCGACGTACCTCGTCGACCCGACCCTGGGTGTGACCGAGAAGCGCGAGATGGTGCTCGCGGTGGTCCGGCAGTCCTTCAAGCCGGAGTTCCTCAACCGCCTCGACGAGGTGGTCGTCTTCGACGCGCTGACCCGCGACGAGCTGGCTCGCATCGTCGACCTGCAGCTGGCGCTGCTGGAGAATCGCCTCGCGGTGCGACGCATCGCCATCCGGGTGACCGACGCCGCGCGAGACTGGCTGGCCGACAAGGGCTTCGACCCGGCGTACGGCGCGCGCCCGCTGCGGCGACTGATCCAGACCGCGATCGGCGACCCGATGGCGCGGCTGCTGATCGCCGGCGAGATCGCCGACGGCGGTGGGGTGGACGTCGAGGTAGCCGGCGACGGCACCGGGCTGGAGCTCACCCCCCGCTGACGCTGTGGTCACCTCCTCCTGACTGCCGCGGGGTTGTGGTCGCGTCTTCCTGACTGCCGCGGGGTTGTGGTCGCTCTGGGCGCCCGAATCGGGCCGTTCGACGACAACAACCCCGCGGAAGACGGGGGGAGGGGGACCCGCCGGCTCGAACCGACCAGGTGGCCGGTGGAGCGTTCCGTCCACAGGTGGGCGAGGCTCGCGGGCTGTCCACAGGTGAGGGCGGTACGACGAGCCGTCCGTGCCGGGATCCGGCGAGGCTGCGCCCATGGATCTCGGCTCACTCCGCGAGGGTCTGGTCCCCACCGCCGGCCGGCAGTTCGGGCTGTTCACCCGGCAGCAGGCCGTCTCCGCCGGTTACCCGCCCGGGCAGGTACGCGTGCTGATCGCGCGCGGATCGTGGGTCGTGGTCCGTCGGGGCGTCTACACCCCCGTCGAGATCTGGGAGGCGCAACCGGGCGTGGACGACCGGCTGTGGCTGCGGGACGTGGCCGCGCATCTCTCGATGGCCACTCCGCACGCGTTGAGCCACGACTCCGCCGCCCGGGCCCTCGGTCTGCCGATGCTCCGACCCCGGAGCCCGCTCGTCCACATCACCAGGCCGGGGGTCCTCGGGACACGCACCGTGCACGGCGTCAAGCACCACCTCGGCAAGGAGTCGCCCGCCGAGACCGTCGGGATCGGCGGGATCACCGTGACCGGACTCGCCAGGACGTCTCTGGATCTCGCGCGGGAGCACGGCCACCGTTCCGGCCTGGTGGCGATCGACGCGGCGCGCCGCCGAGGAGCGGACCTTCGATCGTTCGAGCGAGAGCTCGCGCGGATGACGCACTGGCCGTACGTACGGACCGCCCGAGCCGCCCTCGGAGTGTCCGACCCCGGCGCCGAGTCGATCGGGGAGACGCTGGCTCGTGACCTGGTCGTCGAGCTCGGCATCGGTCAGGTCTTCACCCAGTTCGCCGTCAACCTCGGGTACGCGACCGTGTGGTGTGACCTGCGGGTCGGCTGCCACGTCTTCGAGTTCGACGGTCGCCAGAAGTACCTGCGCATCGAGCAGGGCGGGTTCAGCGACGAGGAGCCCAGTGACATCGTGTGGCGGGAGAAGGTCCGCGAGCGCGACATCTGTGGCGAGGGCCTGGGCATGTCTCGCCTGGTCTGGGGCGACTTCTTCGGAGCCGCACGAGATCGAGCCAAGAGGCGCATCCACGCGGAGTACGCCCGGACCGTCGCCCTCCATGGCCGAACGCTGCCCGAGCACCTCGCCCGGTTCGCCCGAGAGCACCCGCGCCGCACGTCCTGACGTCACCTCGGCGGGGCGCACCTGGCACCGCACAAGTTCCGCGCCCCGTCTTCCGCGGTCCCGCACGCCCCGTCTTCCGCGG
>NZ_DAOMFK010000099.1:10148-11505 GCF_035429765.1 Nocardioides sp.
CGCCCCGTCTTCCGCGGTCCCGCACGCCCCGTCTTCCGCGGGGTTGTTGTCGCCAAGACGCCCGGATCGGGCCCTGGGAACGACAACAGAGCCGCGGCAGACGGGAAGAGGCACGCGAGCAAGGGTGGGGTGGCCCGGGGGAAACTCAGCCCTTCGTCGCGCCCAGCGTGAGGCCGGAGACGAACTGCTTCTGGAGCACGAAGAAGACGATCAGGACGGGGAGCGCCACCATCACCGACCCCGCCGCCACCAGGTTGGTGTCGGTGAAGAACTGGCCACGTAGGTTGTTCAGCGCGCTGGTGATCGGGTACTTGTCGCCGCGGGAGATCAAGACGGTGGCCCAGAAGAACTCGTTGTAGATCCAGGTCACCTCGAGCACGGCGAGCGCGGCGAGGGCCGGGCGCACCAGTGGCATCGTCAGCTGCCAGTACTGGCGGAACACGCACCGGGGGGTGGCACACCCCGTCGGACGCCCTGGTCGGGCCGGTCGCCATCACCGCCCTGACGCCGCTGCACGTCGACTCGGTGTTCATGGGGGTGCACGGGATGGACCAGCGGGCGGGCTTCAGCACTCCGAACCTCCTCGAGGCGGAGACCAACCGGGCGATGATCCGCAGCGGCCGGCGGCTGGTCGTCCTCACCGACTCGTCCAAGTGGGGGATCGTCGGCCTCAGCTCGATGGCCGAGCTGTCCGACGCCTCCGTCGTGGTCACCGACAGCGGGCTCCCCGCGCACGCCATCGGCGTGCCGTCGGAACGGGTGCCGGAGCTGGTCCTGGTGGACGTCGTGGCCCCGGCGGTGGAAGGGGTCTAGCGGGAACCGGGGGCCCGGTTGGGTGCCGCGTGGTCCAATGTCCCGGTGACCGCTACCCGCCGACCGCGCCAGGTGACCCTCGCCGCCTGGTCGATCATGGTCGGCTCGGTGCTGGTCGTCGTCAGCGGCTACGAGACGATCGCGGGCCTGCACAGCATGGAGGTGCGTGAGGCGATCGAGCAGATGCTCGCCGAGGATCCCCTGTCCGGGCTGGGGCTGGAGGTCGGCGCGGTCCAGCAGGTGGTCCGGGTGGCGGCGATGCTGGCGGCCGCCTGCGCGACCGCAGCGGCGATCCTGGGCTACCAGGTGCTGCGCCGGAACCGGGCCGCCCGCCTCGCGCTGACCGTGCTCGCCCTCCCGCTGTTCCTGGCGGGCATGGTCACCGGCGGGTTCTTCTCCTCGCTGGTGGCGATCTGCTCGGTGATGCTCTGGCTCTACCCCGCCCGCGCCTGGTTCGACGGGACCTGGCGCCCCGCGGACGCCTCGGTGGGCCGCGGTGCCGGCCCCGCAGCCCCACCCTGGCCGACGTCTCCTCCTGCCGGGG
>NZ_DAOMFK010000100.1:0-11502 GCF_035429765.1 Nocardioides sp.
CCATCGCCGCCACCGGCCTGGGGGCCGCCACCGGCGCGATGCGCTGGCAGCGCGGCCTGGACGAGATCCCCCTGCCCGACGTACGCCCGGCCGGCACCGTGCGCACGGCCGTCGAGACCGTCACCGGCCGGCACCGCCCGCCCGCCGAGCTCGCCGTCCCGGTCCACGGCACGCTGCTGAGTGGCGACGCACTGACCCGACAGCTGGACCGCTGGGTCGCCGACGGGATCCTCGAGCCGTCGGTGGCGGAGTCGGTGCGGACGGTGGCGGCGCACCCGGAGTGGCTGTCGCTGCCCGGGCGGACCCTGGTCGCGCTCGGAGCGGGCGCGGAGATCGGGCCCACCTCGCCGCTGCTGCGCTGGGGCGCCACCGTCGCCGGCATCGACCTGCGCCGGCCCGACATCTGGTCGCGGGTGCTCGAGAGCGCGGCCGAGGGCGCCGGCAGGCTGCTGGTTCCGACGCACCAGGGCAGCCCGGCGCTGGAGAGGAGAGCCGGCTTCGACCTGATCTCGGAGCTCCCCGACGTGGCCGCCTGGGTGCGCGAGCTGCCGGGCTCGCTGGTGCTCGGCAACTACCTGTACGCCGACGGGGGCACCCACGTCCGGGCGACCGCCTCGGTCGACGCGCTGGCAACGATGCTGCGCGGGGACCGGCCCGACCTCACCCTGGCGTTCCTGGCCACCCCCACCGACGTGTTCGCGGTGCCAGGCGACGCGGTGGCCCACTCCGTGCGGGCCTACGAGTCGCGCTCGCCCCTCACCGCCGTACCGGCCCGGGCGCTGCGGACCGTGAGCGGCGGGCGGCTGCTGCGGCGCGCCTACCGGCCAGGCGCCGAGCCCGGCCTGAACGACTGCCTGGTGCCCCAGCAGGGACCCAACTACGCCCTCGCGAAGCGGCTGCAGCGGTGGCGGGCGACCACCGAGGCCGCGGAGGGGCGGCGGGTCTCGCTCAACGTCGCCCCGCCGACACGGACCCGTTCGGTGCTGAAGAACCGGGCCCTGGCTGCGGCGTACGCCGGTGCCGGCCGGTTCGGGATCCGGGTGTTCGAGCCGGCGACCACCCGCGTGCTGATGGCCGCCCTGCTCGTCCACGACCTGCACACCGAACCGCCGGCGGTGGCCCACCCGTGGCAGGCGGAGGCGCACCAGGCCGCGCACGGCGGGCTGTGGCGCGCGGCGTACGAGCCGCGCAGCGCGCTCGGCCTGGCGGCGCTGCTGGGCTACGGCGCGAGCCGGTCGTGAGCCGTCGCTAGATGGAGTAGTCCGGGGTCTCCCACACGAAGCCGTCTGCGTCGTCGCGGCCGGCCTGGCGCGGCTGCCCGAGCACCGTGGTCTCCAGCCGGTCGACCCGGTCCAGGAGCGAGCGGACCGCCCGGCCGACAGGGTCCGGGACGGTCGCGTTGTCCAGGTCGGGCAGGTCGGCGGCGGTGTGCTCGCGCGTGCGGGCCAGCACCTGGCCCGGCACCCCCACGACGACGGAGTTGTCGCCCACGGACTTCACCACGACGGAGTTCGCCCCGATCCGGCTGTCGTGGCCGACGTCGATCGCCCCGAGCACCTTGGCGCCGGCGCCGATGGTGACCCGGTCCCCGACGGTGGGGTGCCGCTTGCCGTGCGCGAGGCTGGTGCCGCCCAGGGTCACACCGTGGTAGATCGTCACGTCGGAGCCGACCACCGCCGTCTCCCCGATCACCACGCCCGACCCGTGGTCGATGAACAGCCCGGATCCCAGGCGGGCCCCCGGGTGGATCTCGATCCCCGTCGCCCAGCGGGCGGCCTGCGAGAGGGCACGCGCCGGCAGGTGGGCGCCGCGCTCCCAGAGCCGGTGGCTGACCCGGTGCGCCCAGACGGCGTGGACTCCGGGGTAGAGCAGCGCAACCTCCCAGCCGCTGCGGGCGGCCGGGTCGCGCTGGAGGACGCAGTCGATGTCGCGGCGCAGAGCCTCGAGCACCGACCCGGGCCGGCGGATGCGGGCCACAGCGACTCCTCCTTCGGCGCTAGTCGGCGAGCCCCGCGAACAGCGGGGTGGACAGGTACCGCTCGCCGAAGGACGGGATGACGACCACCAGCAGCTTGCCGGCGTTCTCGGGACGCTGGGCGACCGCCCGGGCCGCCCAGAGGGCGGCACCGGAGGAGATGCCGACGAGCAGGCCCTCCTCGGTGGCCGCGCGGCGGGCCATCTGCATCGCGCCGTCGGCGGGCACCCGGACCACCTCGTCGTACACCGAGGTGTCCAGGACGTCGGGCACGAACCCGGCCCCGATGCCCTGGATCGGGTGCGGCCCCTTGGCCCCCCCGGACAGCACCGGCGAGGCCTCCGGCTCCACGGCCACGACCTGCACCCCGGGGCGTCGCTCCTTGAGGACCGCGCCCACGCCGGTGATCGTCCCCCCGGTGCCCACGCCGGCGACCAGGATGTCGACCTGCCCGTCGGTGTCGGCCCAGATCTCCTCCGCGGTGGTCCGCCGGTGGATCTCCGGGTTGGCCGGGTTGGCGAACTGCTGGGGCATGAAGTAGCGCGGGTCGGACGCGGCGAGCTCCTCCGCCTTGGCGATGGCGCCGGCCATGCCGTCGGGCCCGGGGGTGAGCACCAGCTCGGCGCCGTACGCCCGCAGCAGCATCCGGCGCTCCACGCTCATCGTCTCGGGCATGGTGAGCACGCACCGCACACCCCGGGCCGCGCACACCATGGCCAGTGCGATCCCGGTGTTGCCCGAGGTGGGCTCGACCACGATGGTGTCCGGGCCGACCAGCCCGGCCTGCTGGGCGGCGTCCATCATCGCCACGCCGATCCGGTCCTTCACCGAGTGGGCGGGGTTGTAGAACTCCAGCTTGGCCACCACCTGGGCGGCGGCCCCGTCGGTGACCTTGCGGATCCTGACGAGCGGGGTGTGGCCGACCAGCTCGGTGACGTCGTGGGCGATGCGCATGGCACGACTCTCGCACCCCGTCGCCGAATCCGCAAAAGAAACTCTGGTGAATTACTGGACAATCAGGCCTGCTCCGACCCCCCACCGGGCGCCGGCGACTTCCGCGCCCGGCTGACGGGGCCCTCCACACCCCCGGCCCGGTGAGGAGGCACGACCCCGGAGTTACGCTGCCACGGTGAGCGAGCGACTCTCGGCACGCGGCCTGATCCACCTGGTCCTCGACCCCGGGTCCTGGCAGTCGTGGGACGCGCCGCCGGTCCGCACGGAGGTCGGGCCCGAGTACGCCGAGGAGCTGCGCCGGGCCGCCGAGCGAAGCAGCGCGGACGAGTCGGTCCTCACCGGCGAGGGACTGATGCGCGGGCGCCGGGTCGCCGTGCTGGTCGGCGAGTTCGGCTTCCTGGGAGGCTCGATCGGACGGGCGGCGGCCGACCGGCTGGTGGCGGCCGTGGAGCGGGCGACCCGGGAGCGCCTGCCGCTCCTGGCCGCGCCGGTCAGCGGCGGCACCCGGATGCAGGAGGGCACCCCGGCGTTCGTGCAGATGGTGCGGATCACCGCGGCGGTGACCGCGCACCGCCGGGCCGGACTGCCCTACCTGGTCTACCTGCGGCACCCCACGACCGGCGGCGTGATGGCGTCGTGGGGCTCGCTGGGCCACGTGACGGTGGCCGAGCCGGGGGCCCTGCTCGGCTTCCTGGGCCCCCGCGTCTACGAGGCGCTCTACGGGGAGCCGTTCCCGCCCGGGATCCAGACCGCCGAGAACCTCTACGCCCGGGGGATCGTCGACGCCGTCGTCGCACCGGCGGACATCGCTTCGATCCTCGACCGTGCGCTGAGGGTGCTGCTGGCGCCGCGCCACTCCCTGCCGCCGGTCGACACCCCGCCGGAGGAGCCGGTTCCCGACGTGGACGCCTGGGAGGCGGTGCTCCGCTCCCGCCGCCCCGACCGGCCCGGAGTGCGCCGCCTGCTCAAGTACGCCGCGAGCGACGTCGTCCCGCTCAACGGCACCGGCCAGGGGGAGACCGACCCCGGGCTGATGATGGCCCTGGCACGCTTCGGGCAGGCGCCCTGCGTGTTCCTCGGCCAGTGCCGGCGCGGGCAGGCCGTCGGCGAGCCGCTGGGACCGCAGGCGCTGCGCGTCGCCCGGCGCGGCATGCGGCTCGCGCGGGAGCTCGGGCTGCCGCTGGTGACGGTGATCGACACCCAGGGGGCCGCGCTCTCCCCGGAGGCGGAGAACGGCGGCCTGGCCGGGGAGATCGCCCGTTGCCTGGCCGACCTGGTCACCCTCGAGGCACCCACGCTGTGCCTGATGCTCGGCGAGGGGAACGGCGGCGGCGCCCTGGCCCTGCTGCCGGCGGACCGGGTGGTCGCGGCGCAGCACGCCTGGCTGTCCCCGCTGCCCCCCGAGGGAGCGAGCGCGATCGTCCACCGCGACACCGCCCACGCGCCCGAGATGGCCCGGGCCCAGCACGTGCGCGCACTCGACCTGGCCGCCCGAGGAGTGGTGGACCGGGTCGTCGCGGAGCGGCCCGACGCCGCGGACGAGCCCGAGGCGTTCTGCCGGCGGACCGGCGCCGTCCTGGAGCACGAGCTGACCGCGCTGCTGGCCGCCGGACCGGGCACCGCGGAGACCCGCAGCCGACGCTTCGCCGGGCCGACCGGGGGGCTCGGCTTGACCACAGCGAAATAGTCCGTACATTTATACCCCAGAGGGTATTCAAGGAGGACGCATGGAGATCATCTCGTTCCGCACGCCGGGACTCGGCGACCAGACCTACCTGCTCGAGCACGAGGGCAAGGGCATCCTGGTCGACCCCCAGCGCGACATCGACCGCTTCCTGGGCGCGGCCGCGGAGCGCTCCATCAACCTGCAGTTCGTGCTGGAGACGCACCTGCACAACGACTACGTCTCCGGCGGCGAGCAGGCCGCGCTGCGGACCGGCGCGCAGCTGGTCCTGCCGGCCGCGGCCGCCGCGGCGTACCGGCACGTGCCCGCCTTCCACCTCGAGGACCTCGAGGCCGAGGACGGGCTGACCATCCGCCCCATCCACACCCCCGGCCACACGCCCGAGCACACCAGCTACCTCGTGCTCATCGACGGCAAGGAGGTCGCGCTGTTCTCCGGCGGCAGCCTCCTCGTCGGCTCCGCCGGGCGACCCGACCTGCTCGGCCCGGAGCGTGCCGACACCCTGGCCCGCCTGCAGTACATCTCGATCAACCGCCTGGCCCAGCTGCCCGGTGACGTCGAGCTGCTGCCCACCCACGGCGAGGGCTCCTTCTGCACGGCGAGCGGAGCAGGGAAGTTCACCTCCACCATCCGCGACGAGATCGCGGCCAACCCGCTGCTGGCCTGCGCCACCCCCGACGAGCTGTCCGAGACCATGCTCCGCGCGCCGATGCCCATCCCCGCGTTCTACAAGTTCATGGGCCCGGCCAACACGCTCGGGGTCAAGCCGCTGCCCCAGCGGCAGGTGCCGCGGCTGGCGGTGGCCGAGGTCGAGGGCCGCACCGACGTGCACGTCATCGACCTGCGCCCCCGCGAGGACCAGGCCAAGGGCGTCCTGAAGGACACCGTCGCCATCGAGATGGCCGACGACTTCGGCTCCTGGGCAGGGTGGCTCGTGCCGTACGACGAGCCGGTGGTCCTGGTCGCCAACCCCGACCAGGACGTGGACGCCGCGATCAACCAGCTGGCCCAGATCCAGTTCGACAACGTCGTCGGCGTGGTCACCGACGTCTCCGGCGCGGCCCTGCACTCCGACTTCGAGCTCGTCGACGTCGCCACCGCCCGCAGGCTCGCCGAGCACGGCGACATGCAGGTGCTCGACGTGCGGATGCCGAGCGAGCGGGCGGAGGTGCGCTACCCAGGTGCGGTCGAGCAGTTCGTCGCCGACCTGTTCACCCAGGGCGTGTCGGAGGAGCTGGACCGTGCCAAGCCGGTCCTCGTGGCCTGCGGGAGCGGCCGCCGAGCGGTGATCGCGGCCAGCCGGCTGACCGCCGAGGGCTTCGACGTCCGCGTGCTCAACCCCGGCGGCGTCACCGACCTGGTCGGGCAGCCCGCCTGACGCACCGACCCGGGTGGCTGCGCCGCCTTCGCGGCCGCCCGGGGACGGGCCTCACCATGAGCTCTCTGCGCCGTTTCGTCCCGCTGCTGGCCTGGCTGCCGGAGTACCGAAGGCCGGACCTGCTGGCCGACCTGCGCGCGGGCGCCACCGTCGCCGTGCTGGTCATCCCGCAGGCGATGGCCTACGCCGCCCTGGCCGGGGTCCCGCCGATCACCGGCCTGTACGCCGCCGTGGTGTCGCTGGTGGTCTACGCCGTCTTCGGCACCAGCCGGTACATCTCGGTGGGGCCGGTGGCCATCGACTCGCTGCTCACCGCCGCCGCGGTCGGCCCGCTGGCGGCGGGCGACCCCACGACGTACCTGGCCCTGGCGAGCGCCCTGGCGGTCATGGTCGGGGTGCTCCAGGTCACAGCGGGAGCCGTCCGGCTCGGCGCGCTGGTGAACTTCGTGTCGGCGCCGGTGATCAGCGGCTTCACCTCCGCTGCGGCGCTCACCATCGCCGCCACCCAGCTCAAGGACCTGCTCGGCCTGGACGTCACCGCACCGGCCACGACGTTCGTCGCTGCGGTCCGCAACGTCGGCGACGCGATCTCCACCGTGGACCCGCTCACCACGCTGCTCGGGGTGGCCGCGATCCTGGCACTGGTGGCGCTCCGGCGCTGGGCGCCCCGCGTCCCCGGACCGCTCGTCGTGGTCTCCGTGCTCACCCTGGTGGTGTGGGCCGCGGGCTGGGGTGACCAGCTCTCCCTGGTCGGTGAGGTCCCCGCGGGCCTCCCCGTCCCTGGCGTGCCGAACGTCGGCTGGGGCGACGTACGGACCCTGCTGCCCTCCGCCGCGGCGATCGCGCTGATCTCCTACATGGAGTCGATCAGCACCGGGACCGCCTTCGCCCGGCGTACCCGGACCAGGGTCGACCCGGACCAGGAGTTCATCGCGGTCGGCCTGGCCAACACCGGCGCCGGTCTCGCGCACGGGTTCCCGGTGGCCGGGGGCTTCTCCCGCGGCGCGGTGAACTTCAACGCCGGCGCCCGCAGCCCGCTCTCCGGGGTGATCGCCTCGGCGCTGATCCTGGTGGCCCTGTTCACCGCCACCGGGCTGCTCGCCCACCTGCCCAAGGTGGCCCTGGCGGCGGTGATCATGGTCGCGGTGGCCACCCTCGTCGACGTGGGCGCCGCGATCGCGATGGGCCGGGTCCGGCGCGGCGACCTGGTCGCGCTGCTGGTCACCTTCGTGGCCACCCTCGTCCTGGGACCTGCGCCCGGGCTGGGCGTCGGGGTGCTGGTCAGCGTCGTGCTGCTGCTCCGCCACACCGCCCGGCCGCACATCCCCGAGCTCGGCCGGATGCCGGGCCAGCAGGTCTACCGCAACGTGCTGCGCCACGAGGTGCTCACCTCCCCCGACCTGGTGGTGCTGCGCATCGACGCGCCCCTCACCTTCGCCAGCGCGCGCCCGATCGCCGACCGGGTCACCGAGGTGGTCGGCAGCCGACCCGCGGCGCGCTGGCTGGTGCTCGACTGCTCCGCGATCACCACCGCCGACTTCACCGGCGTGGAGATGCTGCAGAACCTCTGCACCGACCTGGAGCAGGCGGGCGTGGTCGTCCACCTGGCCGCCCTGCGGGGGCCGGTCCGCGACATCCTGGAGCGCAACGCCTGCTTCCGCGCCACCGAACGGGCCGGGCGGGTGCACACCACGGTCGCCCACGCCGTGGACTCCCTCGGCGTCACCCTGGGCCCGCACGTCGAGCACCCTGCGTGACGCCGCCTGCGCTCTGCGTCGTTCAGTCGGTGACGTCGACGTGGTAGGCGCGCCCAGACTCCCACTCCGCGGAGAAGCTGAACCGGCTGCCCCGCACCAGCGTCACCCGGAACTCCACCGGGCGCTCACCCAGGCAGCCGGTCCGCTCCACCCGCATCGCCGCCTCCCCGCGCGGGAGGGCGAGCAGCCGGCGCTCGGCCGGTGAGGGGACGACGGCACCGATCCGCTCCCGGCCCCCGGTGAGACGGACACCGGCGGAGCGCTGCCACTCGTCGTACAGCCCGGTGTGGCCGAGGTCGGCCCCCAGGAGCGGCGTACCCAGCTCGGGGTCCAGCCAGGCGCGGTCCCAGGCGATCGGCTCGTCGTCGGCGAGCCGGACCCGCTCGAGGTAGACGAGCTCGGTGCCGGGCGGCAGCCCGAGCCGTGCGGCGGCCTCAGGGTCGGTGCGACGGTCCGCGGCGAGGACCGTGCTGCGCTGCTCGATGCCGCGGGACTCCAGCTCGTGGAAGAGGGAGTACATCACGCCGAGCTGCTGGGAGACCGCGCCGGGTCTGGCCACCGAGGAGCGGCCGCGGGAGGAGACGATCACCCCGTCGTCCCGCAGCCGTCGCAACGCCTCGCGCACGGTGTGCCGGCTGACGGCGTACTCCTCGACCAGCTCCATCTCCCCCGGGAAGCGCTCGGCGAACCCGCCCGCCTCCAGCCGCCGCAGCAGGTCGTCGCGCAGCTGGCACCACAGCGGCTCCCTCGCCGCCCGGTCCAGCCGAGGTGTCGCTGTGAGCCCGTGCTGCACCGACACCTCCGCGACTCGGCCGAGCGGGCGCCGACCGGGCCGGTCGTCGAGGTGACGACGACCCCGGCGCCTCGTCCAGTATATGTCCGTACCTTTGTCGAGTCGCGCCTCGTGCCCCGTCGAGTCGCGCCCCGTGCCCCGCCGAGTCGCGCCTCGTGCTCAGCCCAGCTCTTCGCGCGCTAGCCGCCACGCGGCCAGCGACAACGACCCGACGAGCATCACCGTGAGCACGACGGTCGCCGCCCAGTCCCAGCTCGCGTGCAGCCAGGGAGCGCGCACCAACGCCGCGGCGTACGTCGCCGGGAGCAGCTCGCTGGCCCGCTGGAGCCCCTCGGGCAGGGCCTCGACGGGAGGGCCGGATCCACCGACCATCATGAACACGAAGAACAGCAGCACACCGAGCCCTTGTGCGGCACGAGCGGTCGGCAGCAGCAGACCGAGGAGCGAGCCCAGGGCCGCGAAGGCCACCGCTGCCACCAGGAACGCCACGACCACACCTGGCCAGGATCGCGGCGGCTGCGCGTCGTACCCGACCAGCGCGGTGACGGTCACGAGGAGGGCCCCGGCCGCGGCCACCACCACCGCCACGCACATGTGGGCACCGATCAGCACTGCACCCGGCATGGAGGAGGCGCGGAACCTCCGCAACACCCCCTTCTCGCGATAGCCCGCCAGCTGGACCGGCAGGGACAGCACACCCGCGGTCGCTGCGACCAGCGCGACGTACGCCGAGGTGTAGAAGTCGATGGCCGACTCGCCCTCCCACACCGCCGGGTCGGCCGGATCTGCCCCGAAGACACCGTTGAGCACGTAGAGGACGACCACCGGAAGCACCAGCACGAACATCACCGTGAGCGGCTCACGGACGAGCAGCTTGAGCTCCACCCAGGCGGTGGCCCGGAACGCTCTCACCGGGCCACCCGCCCCCTCGGAGGATCGGGCGGGTCCTCCGCCGTCAGGGCGAGAAAGGCGTCCTCCAGCGTCGGGGTGTCCGGCTCGAGGTCCTCCGGCTCGTGGCCCGCATCCACCAACGCGTGCCCGACCCGGGCGAGCAGCGGCCCGTTCCCGGTCACCACGACGGTCGAGGCCCCCACGCGCTCGACGGTCCTCACCCCTGGCACGCCGCGCAGGAACGCCGTGTCCGTCCCTGGCGGCATGCTGAAGCGGACCCGCTGGGCCGGCAGGTGCGCGCGGACCAGACCGACCGGCGTCCCGTCCGCGACCAGCCGGCCGCGCCGTACCACCAGCAGCCGGTCGCACAGCCGCTCGGCCTCGTCCATGAAGTGGGTGACCAGCAGCACCGTGGCACCCCGGTCACGTACCTGCGCCACCAGGTCCCACGCGACCCGGCGGGCGACCGGGTCCAGTCCCGTGGTCATCTCGTCGAGGATCACGACCCGCGGGTCGGCGACCAGCGCGAGCGCCACGAACAACCGCTGCCGCTGTCCGCCGGAAAGGTCGCCGAATGCGGTACGCCGAAGGGCGGACAACCCCCAGTCCTCCATCAGCGCGGTCCAGGGCCGGCTGCGCCGTGAGAGCGTGGAGAAGAGCTCCAGCGCCTCGCCGACACGCAGCCGGTCGGGGAGCGCGGAGTCCTGGAGCTGACTGCCGATGAGGCGTCGCACCTCGCGGCGCTGGGTGACCGCGTCGAACCCGAGGACCCTGATCACGCCGGCGTCGGGGCGGCGCAGCCCCTGCACGCACTCCACGGTCGTGGTCTTGCCGGAGCCGTTGTGGCCCAGCAGGCCGACGATCTCGCCCTCCTCGACCCGGAAGGACATCCCGTCCACTGCCACGGTCCCGCCGTAGCGCTTGGCGAGCCCCTCCACCTCGACGGCGGCGCCCATCCCACCATGCTGCCCCCGCTGCTGCGCGGCCGCCAGCCTGCCGGCTGGTGGGGCCGGTCACGCGGGGCGCGACTCAACGGGGCGCGGGGCGCGACTCAACCGGGCGCGAGGCGCGACTCAACGGGGCGCGAGGCGCGACTCAACGGGGTGCGGGGCGCGACTCAACGGGGAGGGGGGTCAGTAGAGCAGCGCGGTGGCCGGGTCCTCCAGGATCCCGGCAACGTCGGCGAGGAAGCGCGAGCCCTTCTCACCGTCGATGTGGCGGTGGTCGAAGGCCAGCGCGAGCGTGGCGACCTGGCGCACGGCGATCTCGTCGCCCGCCTCGGTGCTGACCACCCACGGCTGCTTGCGCGCCGCCCCGAAGGCCACGATCGCCGACTCACCGGGGTTGATCAGCGGCGTCCCGGAGTCCACGCCGAAGACGCCCACGTTGGTGATGGTGAAGGTGCCCTCGCTCATCTCGGCCGGCTGGGTGCGGCCCTCCCGGGCCCGCTCGGTGAGCTCACCCAAGGCGGCGGCCAGGTCGTGCAGCGACAGTGCCTGGGCCTCCTTGACGTTGGGCACCACCAGCCCTCGTGGGGTCGCGGCCGCGATACCGAGGTTGACGTAGGACTTGTAGACGACCTCCTGCGCCTGCTCGTCCCAGAAGGAGTTGATCTCGGGGGTACGCCGCATGGCGAGCATCACCGCACGGGCGAGGACCAGCAGCGGGGAGACCCGCACGTCGGCGAAGTCGCGGCGGGCCCGGAGCCGCTCGACGAGCTCCATCGTCCGGGTCACGTCGACGGTGACCCACTCGGTGACGTGCGGGACGGTGAACGCCGAAGCCACCATCGCCTGCGCCATCATCTTGCGCACGCCCTTGACCGGCTCCCGCCGCTCCCGCTCCCCCGCCACACCGACCGACGGCTGGAGGGGCCGGGCACCCTCGTCGTACGACGCCACGGAGCCTGCGGCCGCCTCGACGTCGGCGCGGGTGATCGTCCCGCCGGGGCCGGAGGGGGCGACGGCGGCGAGGTCGACGCCGAGCTCCTTGGCCAGCTTGCGCACCGGCGGCTTGGCCAGGGCGCGGACGTCGTCGGGCGGGATCGGCGGCGCGGCGGTCGCGGGGACG
>NZ_DAOMFK010000101.1:0-4357 GCF_035429765.1 Nocardioides sp.
CGGCTCCTCGGCCTCGGCCACCAGCTCCAGCGCGTCGTCGCCCAGCTCGGTGCCCGGCAGCGGCCGGTCGCCCTCGCTGACGGCCGCCAGCCGCCGGCCGGGCACACCGGGGGTCTGGTCGGCGCGTGAGGCGGCGGGGGGCAGCTCTCCGACCAGCCACCGGGCGTCGTCGTTCTCGGCGACCACGTAGTTCCCGGGGGGGTCGAAGGAGAACCGCGCGCCCCCGGAGCGGCCCGGGCTCGCGAAGTCGCCGGTGAGCGTCCACCGACCGTCCTCCCGGCGCCAGGCGTCCCAGACCACTGCGTCCGCGGCGACGTTCTCCGCGCCCAGCTGCTCGGTCACCGCCATCCCCAGCGTGCGGGCCCCGGGCTCGCCCGAGCGGCGGCGTACCGAGGCCCGTTGCGCACGGTCGGCCATGTGGGCGCGTTCGGCGAGCACCGGGGCCGCGAACACCATGATCCGCTCGACGGTGGTCCGGGCGGCCTCGGCCACGGTCTCCGGAGTCTCGCCGGCCCGGATCCGGGCCTGGATGTCACGGGGACGGAGCGCGCTTTCCATGTGGATCTCCAACTGGCCGATGCGGGCTGAGTCGCCGCGCACGGCGGCACGAAGGGGGGCGTCGATGTCGAGGGTGAACTCGGCGCCGGCGTCGTCGACCAGCAGCAGGCGCGTCTTGTCACGGCTCAGTCCTACGAGCGTGAGGTGCGCCATCGGTGGTCGGCTCCTGAGTGGGGTCTCCGGTGGCCCGAGCCTACGCCAGCGGCCCGGGTCGTGCAGGCTCCCGAGGCGGCGTGGCACGGGGTCAACGGGGGGTGGCGTGGGCCAGCAGGGCGGCCGCGATGCCCGCCAGCGCCGGCACCAGGTACGCCGTGGAGGCGCCGTGCGCATCGACCAGCGCGCCGGTCACGGCCGCCCCGGGCGCCACGCCTCCCGCGAGCCCGGTCTGGATGACCGCCATCCCCTCCACCAGGCGGGTGCGGGGCACGACCTGCTCGACCAGGGACATCATCGCGATCAGCGTGGGCGCGATCGCGAAGCCGCCCACGAACAGGGCGAGCGCCATCACCGGCACCGAGCCGACCAGCGTCAGGGGAGCCATGGCGATCGCCAGCCCCGCCGCGCCGAACCGGAGCCGGACCGCCGGCCCGCGGCGCCAGCGGACCACCCCGGTGACCAGACCTGCGATGAGGCTGCCGGCGGCCCACAGTGCCAGCAGGATGCCGGAGCTGCGAGTGCTGCCCTGCTCCTCGCTGAAGGCCACGGTGGCGACCTCGGCACCGCCGAACAGCATCCCCAGTGCCAGGGCGACCGCGGCGAGCACCCCGGTCGGCGCCCAGGGCATCCGCGGGCGACGCGTCCCGTCGGCGCGGCGCGGGTGGGGCGGCGGCTGGGTGGCACGCTGCGCCGCGAGCGCCAGGGTGCCGATAAGCGCGGCCAGCACCGCACTCCCGAGGCCGGCCAGCGGGTGCCAGGAGGTGGCCAGCACGGTGACCAGCACCGGCCCGAGCATGAAGACGGCCTCGTCGACCACCGACTCCAGGGCGTAGGCGGTCTGCACCTCGGCCGGCCGCTCCAGCAGGTGGGACCAGCGCGCCCGCACGCAGCTGCCCACGGCGGGGAGGGTCGCACCCGCCAGCGCGGCGCCTGCGTAGGTCACCAGGTGCGGCCAACCCTGCTGGACCGACCACATGGTCAGGGTGAGCGACCCGGTGAACACGAGAACCAGGGCCGTCAGGACGCGGTCCTGCCCGAGCCGGTCCAGCAGCCTGCCCTGGACCACCGCCAGGAGGGCGTTGGCCGCCACGAAGACCGCGCTCACCGCTCCGGCCAGGCCGTAGGACCCGGTCACCGAGGAGACCAGCAGCACCAGTCCCAGCCCCACCATCGACATCGGGAGCCGCGCCACGAACCCGGTGCCCGAGAACGCCGCCGCCCCGGGTCGGGACAGCACGGCGCGGTAGGGGGAGAGCACCCCGGCGAGCCTAGGGGGTCGGGGTCGACGCCACGGAATCGCCGTCCTCCTACGATGGCCCCATGCATCCTGCGGACCCCCGCCCGTACGACGCCCTGCTGCTGGTCTCGTTCGGTGCCCCCGAGCGGCCGGAGGACGTCGTGCCCTTCCTGGAGAACGTCACCCGGGGGCGCGGCATCCCGCGGGAGCGCCTGGAGGAGGTCGGGGAGCACTACTACCGGTTCGGTGGGAGGTCGCCGCTCAACGACCAGAACCGGGCGTTCCTCGCGGCCCTGCGCGAGGACCTCGCCGGCGCCGGGCTCGACCTGCCGGTCTACTGGGGCAACCGCAACTGGGACCCCTTCCTGGCCGACACGGTCGCCCGGATGAGAGCCGACGGGGTCACCCGCGCCGCCTGCTTCGTGACCTCGGCGTACTCGTCGTACTCCTCGTGCCGTCAGTACCGGGAGAACCTCGCGGACGCCGTCGCCGCCGTCCCGGGAGCGCCCCGGCTGGACAAGCTGCGGGTGTACTTCAACCACCCCGGCTTCCTCGAGCCGGTCGTGGACGCCACTCTCGCCGGTCTCGCCGACCTGCCCGAGGACGTTCGCGAGTCCGCCCACCTCGTCTTCGTCACCCACTCCATCCCGGTGGCGATGAACGAGAGCAGCGGTGGTCGTGGCGGTGCCTACCTGCAGCAGCACCGCAGCGCAGCCGGTGAGGTCGCCGACCGGGTGCGCCTGGAGACCGCCCGGCGGGTCCCGCACGAGCTGGTCTTCTGCTCGCGGTCCGGGCCGCCCCACGTCCCCTGGCTGGAGCCCGACGTCAACGACCACCTCGAGCAGCTGGCCGCCGAGGGCGTGCGGGGCGTCGTGCTCGTCCCCCTCGGGTTCGTCTCGGACCACATGGAGGTCGTCTACGACCTGGACACCGAGGCGCTGGCCACCGCCGCCCGCGTCGGGCTGGCGGCGGTCCGGGTCCCCACCCCCGGGGTCGACCCGCGCTTCGTCGCCCTGGTGCGGGACCTGCTGCTGGAGCGGGCCGCCGCAGAGCGGGGCGAGGAGCCGTCCCGGGCCACCCTCGGGTCCCTTCCCCCGCGCCCCGACCTGTGCGCGGCCGGCTGCTGCCCCAACCCGCGCGGTGCCCGTCCCGCGCTCTCCGAGGCATGAGCGCCGAGCTGCGGGACCTCGCGCTCGAGGTCGCCCGGGAGGCCGCGGCCCTGGTGCGCCAGCGGCGGGAGGCGGGGGTCGAGGTCGCCGCCACCAAGAGCAGCGACGTCGACGTGGTCACGGAGGCCGACCGGGCCAGCGAGACGCTGATCGTGGAGCGGCTGCTCGCCCGCCGCCCGCACGACGGCCTCGTCGGGGAGGAGGGCAGCGACCGCCAGGGCACCTCGGGCGTCCGGTGGGTCATCGACCCCATCGACGGCACCGTCAACTTCCTCTACGGCCTCCCGCAGTACGCCGTGTCGATCGCCGCCGAGACCGACGGCGAGGTGGTGGCGGGGGTGGTGGTCAACGCCGCCACCCGAGTCGAGTACGCCGCCGCGAAGGGCCTGGGCGCCACCCGCGACGGCATCCCCCTCCGGGTCCGGCCACCCGCCCCGCTGCATCAGCGGCTGGTGCTCACCGGGTTCGGCTACGACGCGGGCCTGCGGGCGGTGCAGGCGGCGGCCACGGCCCGGCTGCTGCCCCGCGTCCGCGACATTCGCCGGCTCGGCTCGTGCGCGCTGGACCTGTGCCACGTGGCCGAGGGCGCCGCCGACGGCTACGTCGAGGAGGGCACCCACCTGTGGGACTACGCCGCCGGCGGCCTGGTCGCGACGGAGGCCGGGGCACGGTTCCTGCTCCTCCCGGGGGCCGGCGGCCGGCCGGTCCTGCTGTGTGCTCCGGCACACGGGTTCGACGAGTTCTGCGCGGCGGTGGCCGACGCGGGCTTCCTGGCGGCCGAGCGGGAATAGCGCGCCTCGCCCGCCTGTTTCCGACTCGGACGAGGGACCGGCGTGGACGCAGGCCGGTCGATGGTGCACAATCTGGGCGCCGACGCGCGACGACCCACCTACGGAAGGACGCAATGGCGACCGACTACGACGCACCGCGCAAGACGGACGAGGACCAGTCCGAGGAGAGCATCGAGGAGCTCAAGGCGCGGCGCCACGACAAGAACTCGGGCAAGGTCGACGAGGACGAGGCCGAGGCCGCGGAGTCCTTCGAGCTGCCCGGTGCCGACCTGTCCCACGAGGAGCTGGCGGTCGAGGTCAAGCCTCGTCAGGACGACGAGTTCACCTGCATGAGCTGCTTCCTTGTCCACCACCGCAGCCAGCTCGCCGACGCCGAGCGGCTGATCTGCCGCGACTGCGCTGCCTGACGGCCGGCCGCACCGTCTGTCAGGCTCCGCTCAGTCGCG
>NZ_DAOMFK010000101.1:4457-11498 GCF_035429765.1 Nocardioides sp.
GCTCAGTCGCGCGCGTCGTCGGCGGCCAGCTGCGGCGGCAGCGATCCGGTGGTCCGGGCGTAGTAGCGGGCCGCCCGGCGGGTCGCGAGCATGCGCGCCAGGGCGACGATCGTCCCGCTGACCACCGCCCAGGCGATCGCCTCGCGCAGGTCCACGTCGGGGTCGGCCGGGTTCTCGGGCGGACGCTTCCCGGTTGCCACCCGCCACGAGGTGTTCACCGCCTTGCGGGCCAGCACTGCGGCCCCGAGCGTCGCGCCGAGGGACAGCGCGGACCACGCCTTCGAGCTCGAAGCCATCACTCCTCCTGGGGGACTCTGCCGACGCTCAGCGTAGCGCTCGCCCGACGCAGGGCGGTCACCAACTCGTCGGGTCGCCTGGTGCTCACCAGCCAGTACGGCGTGGGGTCGGCGGGATCGGCCAGGTCCACGCGCACCCCCCGGGCGAGGTAGGGCCTCAGCAGGAGGTACGCGCGGGCATCGGCGTCCACCCCGGCCAGCCGGCGCGTCTGCGCGGAGTCCAGTGCGACGGCCTCGCCCAGCAGGGCCACCTCGATCTCGGCCCGCCCCGCCTGCAGCCGACCGTCCCGGACCCGCACCACCGCACCGCCGTAGGACCGGAGGAACACCGTCATCCCCGCCAGCGCAGCCGCGGTCACCGACCAGGCCCAGCTCGAGGGCAGAGCCACGACCAGCGCGAGCCACAGGCTGGCCACCAGCAGGGTGCCCTGCACCCACCAGCGCAGCGGCACCGCCAGACGCTCCTCGAACTCCACGGGGCCAGCCTATGCGCTGACGGCGCAGGGCCCGCACGTCCCCGCCCGGCGGGCGGGGTAGGGTCACCAGCCGTGCCCGTCGAACCTGACCCGGTGCCTGCACCGCACCCCGACCTCGAGGTGGCGCTGCTGCGCCTGGACCCCGGACTGCCCGGCCCGGTCTACGCCCACCCGGGGGACGCCGGTGCCGACCTGGTCACCGCCGTCGACGTCACGCTGGAGCCGGGGGAGCGTGCCCTCGTGCCGACCGGGGTCGCGCTGGCCCTGCCCGCCGGGTACGTCGGTCTCGTCCATCCCCGCTCGGGACTGGCCGCCCGGCACGGGCTGTCCATCGTGAACGCGCCCGGAACGGTCGACGCGGGGTACCGCGGCGAGGTGAAGGTGCTGCTGGTCAACCTCGATCCCCGGGAGCCGGTCCGGCTGCGCCGCGGCGACCGGATCGCCCAGCTGGTGGTCCAGCGGGTCGAGCGCGCCCGGTTCGTGGAGGTCGAGGTGCTCCCGGAGTCGGCGCGCGGCGCGGGGGGCTACGGTTCTACCGGAGGGTTCGCCCTTCCTGACGTGGAGGAGTAGGTGTGAGGTTCCGTCGCAAGTCCGTCGACGCCCCCCCCGAGCCGGCGGTCGAGCGCGAGGAGCCGGTCGCCATGGAGGCGGCCGGCCTGTCGGGCCCCTACGACGCGGCTGACGTCGCCGACGACGACGTCGACCGGGTCGACCTCGGGAGCCTGCTGATCACCCCGGAGCCGGACCGCGAGCTGCGGCTCCAGGTGGACGAGGCCAGCCAGGTCGTCCAGTCGGTGCTGCTGGCCGGGCCGGACGGTGCGCTGGAGCTGCGTGCCTTCGCCGCGCCACGCCACGGGGAGCTGTGGCCCGAGCACCGCCAGCACATCGCCGCCGAGACCGCCAGGCACGGCGGCACCGCCACCGAGCGGGAGGGGCGCTTCGGGACCGAGCTCGTGTGCCAGCGGCCGCTGCGCCGCCCCGACGGCAAGGTCGGCCTGCAGCCCTCCCGGGTCGTCGGCGTGGACGGCCCGCGCTGGTTCCTCCGGGCGACCTTCCTGGGCCGGCCGGCGGTCGACCCCGACGACGCCGCCGACTGGGAGGAGACCCTGGCGCACGTGGTGGTCAACCGCGGCAGCCACGCCATGCCGCCCGGTGACGCCCTGCCGATCACCCTGCCCCCGGAGGTCCGGCGCCCCTCCTGAACCGCCGGTACACTCGGCCCATGCACCACCGAGCCCGGCTGCGCACCGCCCTCTCCGCGTGGGCGAGCAGCGCCGACCAGCACGACCGCGACCTCCGTGCGGAGTTCGCGGAGTCGGGCCTGAACACCATCGCGAAGTCGCCGAACCGTGTAGAGGTGCGGCTTCAGGGCACCCTGCGCACCGTCACCCTCCGCCCACGGGGCGGCGTTCCCGCACTCGAGGCCGAGCTGTACGACGGCACCGGCGCCATCACCGTCATCTGGCTGGGGCGCCGACGGATCGGAGGGGTCGCCCCCGGGCGCTCCGTGCAGGTGCGCGGGCGGATCGGCGTCCACGACGGCACCAGGATCATGTTCAACCCCCGCTACGAGCTGATGCCGTGACCGGGCACCAACCTGCATCGGTGGCCACCGTCGAGGCGGTCGTTCGCCAGCAGCTCGCCACCGCGCTCGGCGGTCGGCGCGGCATGCTCGAGGCGGCGCTGCCGACGCTGCTGTTCACCTTCGTCTGGCTGGTCGGCAAGGACATCCAGTCGGCCCTGGCGGTGAGCGTGGTGACCGCGCTCGTGCTCCTGGTCGCCCGCCTCGTGCAGCGCACCACCGTGCAGTTCGTGATGAACGCCCTGTTCGGGATCGGTCTGGGCTGGTTCTTCGTACAGCTCTCGGCCCGCTCGGGGGGCAGCGCCGACGAGCAGGCGCTCGCGTTCTTCCTCCCCGGGCTGATCTGGACGACGGTCTACTCGATCGGGGTGGCGGGCAGCTGCCTGGCCGGGTGGCCGCTGATGGGCTTCATGCTCGGGGGAGTGACCGGCGAGCCCACGGCCTGGCACCAGGACCGGCAGATCGTCCGGCTGTGCAGCCGACTGACGTGGGTGCTGGTCCTGCCGGGCATCGTCGGAGTCGCGCTGCAGGGACCGGTCTGGCTCGCCGGGTGGTCGGGGATGATGGACGCGGACACGGCCGTGCTGGCCCTCGGCACCCTGCGCTTCGGCCTCGGCTGGCCGCTGCGCCTGGCCGCGCTCGCCACGATGACCTGGCTGCTGGCCCGCGACCACACCCCGCTGGAGCAGCCGGCCGCTGCCGTGGACGTCGTCGAGCGGGGCTGACCGGAGGCCGGGCTCAGCCGTCGTGCCGTCGCGGCACCAGCAGCCGCTCCAGCTCCGACTCCATCTCGGTGGCCACCACGAACAGCAGCTCGTCGCCGGCCTCCAGCGGCTGCTCGTCGTCGGGCTCGTAGACCTTGCCGTCGCGCAGGATCGTCACCAGCGCGCAGTTCTCCGGGAACGGGATCAGCCCGCTCGGGTGACCGACGTACGGCGAGTCCTCCGGCAGCGTCATCTCCACCAGGTTCGCGTTGCCCTTGCGGAAGGTGAACAGGCGGACCAGGTCGCCGACGGTGACCGCCTCCTCGACCAGGGCCGACATGATCCGCGGGGTGGAGACGTTCACGTCCACGCCCCAGGCCTCGGTGAACAGCCACTCGTTGTTGGGGTGGTTGACCCGGCCGACCGTGCGGGGCACGCCGAACTCGGTCTTGGCGAGCAGGGAGGCCACCAGGTTGGCCTTGTCGTCGCCGGTCGCCGCGATCACCACGTCGCAGTGGCTCAGCTGGGCCTCCTCCAGTGAGGACAGCTCGCAGCAGTCCGCGAGCAGCCACTCGGCGTCCGGGACGCGTTCGGGCTTGATCGCCGAGGGCTGCTTGTCGATCAGCAGCACCTGGTGACCGTTGGCGATGAGCTCACGGGCGATGGAGCGGCCGACCGCTCCCGCCCCGGCGATGGCGACGCGCATGGGTCAGTGCTCCTCGGGGCCGCGGGTGAGGACGGCGTAGGCGTGGGCGGCGTTCTCCTCCCGCATGACCAGGTGCATCAGGTCGCCCTCCTGAAGCACCGAGTCGCGGTTGGGCAGCATGCCGTCACCCAGGCGGTCGATCCACGCGATCCGGCTGCGGCTCTGGTCCTGGAAGTGGATGGTTCGGTGGCCGATCCACGCGTCCGGGACCGGCACCTGGTCGAGCCGGATCGTGCCGGTGGGGTCGCGGAAGTCGGGTTCGGCGCCCACCGGCAGGAGTCGGCGCATGACCTGGTCGGCGGTCCACTTGACCGTGGCCACCGTGGTGATCCCCAGACGCTGGTACACCTCGGCGCGTCCGGGGTCGTAGATCCGGGCCACGACCTGCTGGATGCCGAAGGTCTCCCGGGCGACTCGCGCGGCGATGATGTTGGAGTTGTCGCCGCTGGACACCGCGGCGAACGCGTCGGCCCGGCGGATCCCGGCCTTCTCCAGCACCGCCTGGTCGAAGCCGTAGCCGGTGACCTTGTCGCCGTTGAACGCCGGCCCCAGCCGGCGGAACGAGTCGGGCTCGCTGTCGATGACCGAGACGGTGTGGTTACGGTCCTCCAGGCCGCGCGCGAGGGTCGACCCGACCCGGCCGCAGCCCATGATCACGACGTGCACACCGAAACGGTATCCCAGCCAGAGCCTGTCCCTGCCCTCGCGTGGACTAGCCTTGCCAAACGTGGGTATCGGCGATGTGTCCAAGCGCATCCTGGTCGGTCGCAAGCTGCGCAGCTCGCAGCTCGGCGAGACGCTGCTGCCGAAGCGGATCGCGCTCCCGGTGTTCGCCAGCGACGCGCTCTCCTCAGTCGCCTACGCACCCGACGAGATCTTCATCATGCTCGGGGTGGCCGGCGCCTCGATGTACGTCTGGTCCTGGAAGATCGGCATCGCTGTCGCCCTCGTCATGGCGGCCGTGGTGGCGTCGTACCGGCAGACCGTGCACGCCTACCCCAGCGGCGGGGGCGACTACGAGGTCGCCACCGTCAATCTCGGGCCGACCGCCGGCCTGACCGTGGCCAGTGCCCTGCTGGTGGACTACGTGCTCACCGTGGCGGTGTCGATCTCCTCCGGCGCGCAGTACGCCGCGGCCGCCTTCCCCGCGATCTACGACCACCGTGCGACCGTGGCCTCGGTGATGGTGCTGCTGCTGATGGCCGTGAACCTGCGCGGGATCCGCGAGTCCGGCACGGTCTTCGCCGTGCCCACCTACCTGTTCATGGTGGCGATCCTGGGCATGTGCGCCCTGGGCATGGTCGAGCTCGCCGCCGGCACGCTGCCCGACGTCGAGAGCGCCGACCTGGTCATGGAGCCGAGCCCGGGCTTCGACGGCCCCCTCACCACGATCGCGCTGATGTTCCTGCTGGCGCGGGCGTTCTCCTCCGGCTGTGCGGCCCTGACCGGCGTGGAGGCGATCTCGAACGGCGTGCCCGCCTTCCGCAAGCCCAAGAGCCGCAACGCCGCCACGACCTTGCTGCTGCTCGGCATGATCGCGATCACGATGATGCTCAGCATCATCGTGCTGGCCGACCAGATGGGCCTGAAGTACGTCGACCCGCACGAGCTGGAGCGCCTTACCCTGCCCGACGGGAGCCCGCTCCCCGCCGACTACGCCCAGCACACGGTGATCGCGCAGATCGCCGAAGCCGTGTTCCACAACTTCCCGATCGGCTTCTACACGGTCGTCACCGTCACCGGCATCATCCTGGTGCTGGCGGCCAACACCGCCTTCAACGGGTTCCCGGTGCTCGCCTCGATCCTGGCGCACGACGGCTACGCCCCCCGGGCGCTGGGCTCCCGGGGCGACCGGCTGGCCTACAGCAACGGGATCGTCTTCCTCGCCCTGATGGCGATCGCGCTGATCCAGGCCTTCAACGCCGAGACGACCCGGCTGATCCAGCTCTACATCGTGGGTGTCTTCGTCTCCTTCAACCTCAGCCAGCTCGGCATGATCCGGCACTGGACCCGGCACCTGCGCACCGAGACCGACCCGGCCGCCCGCCGGCTGATGGTGCGCTCCCGCCTGATCAACGCGATCGGCCTGGCGTTCACCGCCGTCGTCCTCGTGGTCGTCCTCCTCACCAAGTTCCTCGAGGGCGCCTGGATCACGATCCTGGCGATGGGGCTGTTCTTCCTGGTGATGCGGGGGATCCGCCGGCACTACGACAGCGTCGAGGCCGAGCTGTCCGCCGACGAGCAGGACAAGGTGCTCCCGACCCGGGTGCACGCGATGGTCCTCACCTCGAAGCTGCACAAACCGACCCTGCGCGCGCTGGCGTACGCGAAGGCGGCCCGGCCCAACGTGCTCGAGGCGGTCTACGTCAGCACCGACCAGGCCGCTACCGACCGGCTGCTGGAGGAGTGGGACGAGCGCAACATCGACGTGCCCCTGAAGATCCTGTACTCGCCGTACCGCGAGGTGGTCAAGCCGATCGTCGACTACGCCTCCCAGATCCGCAAGGCGAGCCCGCGCGGCGTGGTGGCCGTCTACATCCCCGAGTACGTCGTGGGGCGCTGGTGGGAGCAGCTGCTGCACAACCAGACGGCGCTGCGGCTGAAGGCGCGGCTGCTGTTCGCGCCCGGGGTGATGATGATCTCGGTGCCCTACCAGCTGCGCTCCTCCGTGCACAGTGCCGAGCGCGAGGACCGGGAGGCGAGCCGCCCCCACGCCGGCGACCTGCGCCGTGGCCGGGTGGAGCCCGGCGGCGACGACTCCCAGGTGCCGCTGAGCAGGCAGGATTGAGACGCACGCCCCGGCCCCGCCGTCAGCGGGGCCGGTCCCGGGTGGGGGAGCGGTTCGAGCTCGAGGTCGGAGCCGTCGCGCACGGCGGCTTCTGCGTGGCCCGGGTTCCCGACGAGGGCAACCGGGTCGTGTTCGTCCGGCACACGCTGCCCGGGGAGCGGGTGGTCGCACAGGTGACCGAGGGCGGCGACGGAGACCGGTTCTGGCGTGCGGACGCGGTCGAGGTCCGGGTCGCCGCTGCGGACCGGGTGGAGCCGCCGTGCCCCCTCGCACGGCCCGGCGGCTGCGGCGGCTGCGACTTCCAGCACGTCTCGCCGGCCGGCCAGCGCGCACTCAAGGCGGCGGTGGTCCACGAGCAGCTGGCCCGGATCGCGGGCCTCGAGGTCGGCGTCCGGGTGGAGCCGCTCCCGGGGGACGACCCCCCGGGGAGCGGGCTGCGGTGGCGGACCCGGATGCGGTAACCGACGACCCCCGACGGCCCCCCCGGGC
>NZ_DAOMFK010000102.1:0-11335 GCF_035429765.1 Nocardioides sp.
GCGGGCGAGCGCCGGCGCCTCGAGGGGTGCCTCGGCGGGTGTCGCGAGCAGCTCCAGCGCCTGGGCGGGCCCCTCCTGGAGCGCGGCCAGCCGGGCCGCGATCAGCCGTTGGAGGTCGTGGTTGACCACGCTCGACGGGCGCAGCCGGTTCTGCAGGTCGGCGTGCGCGAGGGCCCGGGCGGCCGGCTCCAGCTCGAGCCGGTCGAGGTGGGCCAACGCCGCAGCCAGGTGGGCGTGCGTCATCGCCCAGTGCGTGGGGACGATGATCGACCCGGCCGACTTCAGGGCGGCCTCGGCGAGGCGCAGCGCCTCGCCCGGCTGCCCCAGCCAGGCCTTGGCCAGGGCCAGTGTCCCGAGCGCGTAGATCCGCCAGATCGGGTAGGTGCCGCCAGGCAGCGTCAAGAGGTGCTCGAGGGTGGCCGCGGCGGTGGGCACCTCGCCTCGCAGCAGCTCTGCGACCCCGGACGCGTAGGTGGCCATGGCCTGGACCGAGTCGAGCCCACCCAGACCCAGGAAGTCCACCACCCGGCTCTCGCCGACCTCGGGGAGCGCGGCCAGCACCCGTGCGGCGACCGCGAGCACCGTCTCCGGGGGCAGGCCCCGGAACACCATGAACGCGAACAGCGTGTCGATCGCCACCCGCTCACCGGGCGCGAGGTCCCCACGGCGCAGCAGGTGCCGGTAGGTCTCGGCCGCAGCCTCGGACTGGTCGGCCGCCATCTGGGCGGCCATCAGGTTGATGCCGAGCCGCACCGACGGCGCGGGGTCGGCGTCGTGGACCGCGGACAGCCACCTGACCAAGGTCGCGCACTCACCACGGTGGAACAGCAGGTGGCCCGACGTCGCGATCACGTCGAGGGCCCGCGCGTGCTCCCCCGCAGCCAGCAGCTGGTCGATGCCCTCCTCCAGGTTCCCGTGCCTGAGCAGCCAGTCACCGGCTCGGGCCCGCAGCGGCGCCGCCGCCTCGGGCTGCTCGACGCGCAACCGGTAGCGGAGGAGGTCGGCGAAGAGGTGGTGGTACCGGAACACCTCGCCGGAGCGGTCGAGCGGGATCAGGAACAGGGAGCGCTGGTCGAGCTCGGCGAGCAGCCTGCGGGCGTTGCCGTGGCCCGTCACGGCGTCGCACACGTCGGCGGAGAGCCACTCGAGCACGGAGGTCTCGAGCAGGAAGCGGCGGACCTCGGGCTCCTGCTGCTCGATCACCTCCTCCAGCAGGTAGTCGGCGACCAGCCGGTCGCTGCCGGCGAAGTTCTGGACGGCACAGGCCACGTCGGGGACGTTCTGCAGCGAGATGGCCGCGAGCTGGAGCCCGGCCACCCACCCGTCGGTCCGGTCCAGCAGCCGCTCCACGTCGGCGTCGGTCAGCTCCCGTTCGGACACGCCGACCAGCAGCTCCCTGGCCTCCGCGGCGTCCAGGGCCAGGTCGGCGCCGCGCAGCTCGACCAGCCGACCGGTGAGCCTCAGGTCCCGCACCGGCCAGCCGAGATCACGGCGAGTCGTCACCAGGGCGCGGGTGGAGTCCGGAAGGGCGGTGAGGATCCGGCCGAGGTCGTCTCGCACCGATCGGTTGGTGAGCAGGTGCGCGTCCTCGACCACGAGCACGAGGTCGCCGGTGAGCCGGTCGAGCGCCGCGAGCAGGTCCGTGACGAAGGTGTCACCGAACGTGGCACCACCACTGACGACCCGCCCGGCCAGCTCCGCGGGGAGCTCGGGTGCCGCCTCCCTGAGCGCCGCGAGCAGGTCGCGGGCCAGCACCACGGCGTCGTCGTGGTGGGCCTCGACGGTCAGCGCCGCCACCCGCTGGTGGGCTCGCCCTCGCATCCACCCGCCGACCAGAACCGACTTGCCCGACCCGGCGGAGGCGACCAGCAGCCCCAGCCCCCCCGGCGGGACCCGGTCCAGCCGAGCCTCGAGACGAGGGCGCTTCACCAGGATCCGGGGCAGCGGGTGACGAAGGACCCGGCGGGATGCCATGGGGGACATCATTCCACCGCCGCGGCAGAGCCGGTGATCCCGCTCGCGTCGGGGTGTCGAGCCTGCTCACTGCGGGGCGTCGACCCGGTGCACCTCGCAGATCTCCACGTGCAGGTCCTGCAGGCAGCCGAGCACACCGGTGAGGGCGACCTGGTCGACGACCTCGCCCACCAGGCACGAGCGTCCCGGCGGGGCGGGCCGGGTCTGGAACCCCTCCAGGGCAGCGGTCACCAGCGGGCCCACCTGGCCCTCCACGGTGATCTCGTACCTGGTCATCCGGTGCCCTCCGCTCCCCTGCCCAGGGTCGACCGAGGACCCTGGTCGACGCATCACCCCGGGGGGATGAACCCGCCGTGGGACACCTCGGTCAGGACCCGCGGCGCGTGGCACCATGCCGGGATGAGCGAAGTCCCTCCGACCGCTGGTCGGGCCCCGGCGTCGGGCGCCGGACCGCGACCCCGGTGGTTCGACCACCGCACCCCGCGGCAGCGGCACGAGTACGCCTACCGGTTCGTGCGGATCGCCGAGCGCGGGGAGGACATCGACGGTGAGGCCCGGTTCGTCGACGCCCTCGCCGACCGCCGTTCGCGGATCCTGGACGCCGGCTGCGGCACCGGGCGGGTGGCCGCCGCACTGGCGCGCGCCGGTCACCACGCCGTCGGGGTGGACGTCGACCCCACGCTGGTCGGGAAGGGGCGGGAGTTCTACCCGGGGCTCCCGCTGGCGACCCTGGACCTCTGGCACCTCTCGCCCGCCGGTCTGGGCGGGCTCGGTCTCCCCACCGCGTACGACGTGGTGGTGTGCGCGGGCAACGTCATGCTGTTCCTGGCCGAGGGGACCGAGGCCCAGGTGCTGCGCGGGCTGGACTCCGTGCTGCGCCCGGGCGGGCGCGCAGCCTTCGGCTTCTTCACCGGCCGCGACTACGACCACGACGACCTGGACCGCGACGCGGCGTCGGTCGGCTGGGTCCGCGAGCACCGCTTCGCGACCTGGCAGCTCGACCCGTTCACCGACGACAGCGACTGGGCGGTGAGCGTCTACCGCTCCGGCTCGTGACCGCAGGGAGCGCCGACAGTCTCAGCCGGCGGGGACCATCGCGTCGGACTCCAGCGTGCCGGAGTCGTCGAGGTCGAGCAGCGCCTCTGCCCGCGCGGCCAGCAGGGCGTCGTTCTCCGCCTGCAGACGCAGGACGAGAGCCTCGAGCTCGCCGACGCGTGCCCGGAGCCGGGCGTTGTCGCCGGCAAGTCGGGCGGGAGTACGCAGGTCGCTGGTCATGTAGCCGATCAGCGCCTTGGCCATGGGCCCTCCGGGGTCTGGTGGATGTGCCCGATCCGGGCTGCCCGAACTGGGCTGCCTTCAAGAGTCCCACCGAAGCCCTCCGGGGTCAAACCGACCTCGTGACTCACGGGACCCAGCCACGACACCGCTTCGAGCGGGCGCGCGCCCCTTTCCGTCTGCCGCGGGGTTGTGGTCGTCAGCGGGCCCGATTGGGGGGCCAGGAGCGACCACAACCCCGCGGCAGTGGGGGAAGAGACCCGGCCACGAGGGCTCAGCGGGGAGTGGGCTCCGGGCCGCGACGTGGGGGGCGCTGGCAGCCGGGACAGTAGTACGACGAGCGGTTCATGAACGCCACCCGGCGGATCGCCGTGCCACAGCGGTCGCAGGGGGACCCCTCGCGACCGTAGGCGTGCAGCGAGCGGTCGAAGTAGCCGGACTGCCCGTTGACGTTGACGTAGAGCGCGTCGAAGGAGGTCCCGCCCTCGGCGAGCGCCTCGGCCATCACCGCGCGCGCCTGGCCCAGCACCTCCAGCGCCTGACCGCGGCTCAGGCGCGTCCCCGGGCGGTCGCCGTGCACCCCGGCCCGCCACAGCGCCTCGTCGGCGTAGATGTTCCCGATCCCGCTGACCAGTGTCTGGTCCAGCAGCAGCCGCTTGATCCCCGAGGTACGCCGGCGCACACGGCGCGCCACCTCGACCTGGTCGAACTCCGGGTCGAGCGGGTCCCGCGCGATGTGGGCGATCTCGGCGGGCAGGTCGGCACCCCCAGGGGAGACCAGCAGCCCGCCGAACATCCGCTGGTCGACGAAGCGCAGCTCGAGAGGACGGTCCAGGCCGAACCGGATGCGGAGGTGCCGCTCGTCCGGGGCGCCGGGGGGCCGCACCAGCATCTGTCCGCTCATGCCGAGGTGCCCGAGGAGCGCGTCACCGTTGTCCAGACCCAGCCACCAGTACTTCCCGCGACGGCGCACCGTGTCGATGCGGCGCCCTCTGAGCGCGGCCGCGAAGCCGGCCGGGCCGCCCGGGTCGCGCCGCACCGGGCGCGGGTGCAGCACCTCGACGACGGTGATCGTGGCGTGCCGCACGTGACGCTCCAGGCCGGCGCGGACGACCTCGACCTCGGGGAGCTCGGGCACCTCAGGCGTCGCCGGCGAAGCCGGCATGAATCTCGCCGTAGGCGGTCTCGGCGGCCCCCTGCTCGGCCTCCTTCTTGGAGCGGCCCGTCCCCCGGCCGTAGAGGGCGTCGCCGATCCGGACCTGGGCGGTGAAGACCTTCTGGTGGTCCGGGCCGTCGTCCTCGATGACGTACTCGGGGACCCCCAGGCTGTGGTGGGCGGTGAGCTCCTGCAGCGAGGTCTTCCAGTCCAGGCCGGCCCCCATGTCGGCGGCCGCCTCCATCAGCGGGTCGAAGAGACGGTGCACCACGGCCGAGGACGCCTCGAGGCCGCCACTGAGGTGGACCGCCCCGATCAGCGCCTCGACGGTGTCGGAGAGGATCGAGGCCTTCTCCCGACCACCGGTCGTCTCCTCCCCCCGGCCCAGCTTGATGGCGTGGCCCAGGTCGATGGCCACCGCCACCTCAGCCAGCGCCCGGGCGTTCACCACCGCCGCACGGAGCTTGGCCAGCCGTCCCTCGGAGAGGTCGGGGTGGGTGCGGTAGAGGGTCTCGGTGACCACCACGCCGAGGACGGAGTCGCCCAGGAACTCCAGCCGCTCGTTGGTGGCCAGCCCACCGTTCTCGTAGGCGTAGGAGCGGTGCGTCAGTGCACGGTCCAGCAGCTCGGCGTCCAACGGAGGGTCACCGAGCGCTCTGCGGAGCGCCTCGTGGTCGATCAGCGGACCGCGCGGGTCAGAGGACCTGGCGGCGGCTGGAGCGGGCGCCGTACTGGCCGCACTCACCGCACGCCCGGTGCGGGAGGTGCTTGGCGCCGCAGGCCGGGTTCGCGCACGTCACCAGGGACGGCGCGACAGCCTTCCACTGCGAGCGACGGTGACGCGTGTTGCTGCGCGACATCTTCCGCTTCGGGACAGCCACTGTTCTCTCCTTCGATCAGTCCTGGTCCTGCTCGAACGCCGCCAGCGTGGCCCAGCGCGGGTCGACCGCCGCCTCGTGTGCGTGGTCCGGGTCGTCCGCGAGCCGGGCGCCGCACTCGGCGCACAGCCCGGGACAGTCGTCCTCGCACAGCGGCTGGAACGGCAGCTCGAGCACCACCGCGTCCCGCAGCAGGGGCTCGAGGTCGAGCAGGTCGCCCTCGAGCCGGCGGACATCGTCGTCGGGGTCGCCCCCGTGGTGCTGGTCGCGGTCGTCGTACATGAACAGCTCCTGGAACGACACGGTCACCTCGTCGGTGACCGGCGCCAGGCACCTCACGCACTCGCCCTCGAGCCCGGCTCTCGCCGTTCCCGTGACCAGCACCCCCTCCATGACCGCCTCGAGACGCAGGTCCAGCTCGACCCGCGACCCCGCGGGGACATGGAGGACTTCGATACCCAGATCCGCCGGCGCCGGCACCGAGAGTGACACCAGACGCTGGGACCCCGGGCGGCGGCCGAGCTCGCGGGTGTCGAGCACGAGCGGCGCTCTCGGGTCCAAGCTGCTCAGGAGTTCACTTCCGGTGTGCGGGCACAACAGATCGGGGGAATCCTAGCCGCCGTGGCCGCGCGGCGGCAAAACCGCGCCCGGCCTCAGCCGGAGGAGGTACGCCGCTCGGCGAGGCGCCGGACGAGCCGGTCGTTCACGAAGTCCGGGACCAGCCGGGACACGTCGCCGCCGAAGGACGCCACCTCCTTGACCAGCGAGGAGGCCAGGAAGGAGTACTCCGGGGCCGTGGGGACGAACACGGTCTCCAGCCCGGGCGCCAGACTGGCGTTCATCTGCGCCATCTGCAGCTCGTAGTCGAAGTCGCTGACCGCCCGCAGCCCCTTGACGATGGCGGTGATGTCGTGCTCGCGGCAGAAGTCGGTGAGCAGCCCACCGAAGCCGGCGACCCGCACGTTGGGGTACGGCGTGCACGCCTCGCGGAGCATCTCCATGCGCTCCTCGGGCGTGAACAGCCTGTTCTTGGAGGCGTTGACCCCCGTGGCGACCACGACCTCGTCGAAGAGCCGGGAGGCACGCGAGACGATGTCGAGGTGACCGTTGGTCACCGGGTCGAAGGATCCGGGGCAGACGGCGCGGCGCACGGTCACTCCTCAGGGCTGGGGGCGTCGATCCGGGGGCTCGCGTGACCGTACCAAAGCATGGTCTCGCCGTAGCTGCGCGACCGGTCCGGCCGAAACCCCTCCGGCCAGGGCAGCGCCGGCCCGCGGGCGGAGCGCTCCACCACCACCAGCGCTCCCGGGACCAGCCACTGGTGGTCGCGCAGCGCCTCCAGGGTGGCCACGACCGCCGGGTCCGGCAGCGGGTAGGGCGGGTCGAGGAAGACCACGTCGTACGGCGCCTGCGGCGGTCTCGCCACGACGGACGCGACCGGAGCGGTGACCACCTGGGCCCTCGTGCAGCCGATCGCCGCGGCGTTGGCGCTGATCAGGGCCGCGGTGCGACGGTCCTGCTCGACCAGCGTGACCACCCCTGCGCCACGCGACCACGCCTCGAGGCCGACCGCGCCGGACCCGGCGAAGAGGTCCAGGAAGCGCAGGCCTGCGAGCGAGCCGCACCACGACTCCACCGCGGAGAACAGCGCCTCGCGGACCCGGTCGCTGGTCGGCCTGGTGCGCGTGCCGCGGGGCACGGTGAGGCGACGTCCGCGGGCGGAGCCGGCGATGATGCGGGTCATGACTTCTCCATGAAGGCAGACTCCACCGACCGGGCGAGCTCGTCCACCGCGCGAGCGAGGTCGGGGGTGCCGGCCAGCGTCGGGTCGGCCGCCAGCAGCGCCTCCGCCTCCTGGCGCGCCGCCAGGATGGTGTCCTCGTCGCGCAGCACCCGCAGGTTCTGCAGCGAGCTGCGGAACCCGGACTGCGAGGCGCCCAGCACGTCGCCCTCCCGGCGCAGCTCGAGGTCGGTCCGGGACAGCGCGAAACCGTCGGTGGTGGCCGCCACGGCCTCCAGGCGCTCACGGGACGGGGTTCCCGGCGCGGCCCGGGTGACCAGGAGGCACAGCCCCGGGTGGCCACCGCGGCCGACCCGGCCGCGGATCTGGTGGAGCTGGGAGATCCCGAACCGGTCGGCGTCCAGGACCACCATCATCGTGGCGTTGGCGACGTCGACGCCCACCTCGATCACGGTCGTGGACACCAGCACGTCCACGGCTCCCTCCGCGAAGGCGCGCATGGTGGAGTCCTTCTCCTCCGTTGCGAGCCGCCCGTGCAGGGCAGCTACGCGCAGCCCGCTCAGCGGACCCGCCGCGAGCTGGCCGACGACCTCCTCGACCGCGGCCAGGCTGCCGGGCTCGGCCGTGACGACGGCGCCCTCGGCGTCGACGTCGACCACGTCGGTCTCGCCCTGCTCGGGCTCGTCGCCGGCGATGCGCGGGCACACGACGTACACCTGGCGGCCACGCTCGACCTCCTCGCGCACCCGGGCCCAGACCCGCTCCAGCCAGCCCGGCTGCTCCAGCAGCGGCACGACCGTGGTCTGGATGGGCGCGCGCCCGGCGGGAAGCTCGGTGAGGGTGGAGATCTCCAGGTCGCCGAAGACGGTCATCGCCACCGTCCGTGGGATCGGCGTCGCGGTCATCACCAGCAGGTGCGGCGGGCTGCCCGCCTTGTCGGTGAGCGCCGCCCGCTGCTCCACGCCGAAGCGGTGCTGCTCGTCGACGACGACGAGGCCGAGGTCGGCGAAGGAGACGTGCTCCTGGAGCAGCGCGTGCGTGCCCACGACGAGACCGGCCTCCCCGGAGGCGAGGTCGAGCAGCGCTCGGGCCCGCTGGGCCCGCGGCTGCGACCCGGTGAGCAGGGCCACCGTGGTGCCCTGCTCGGCCCCGCCGAGCATGCCACCCTGGGCGAGGTCGCCGAGCAGGGCCAGGATGGAGCGGTGGTGCTGCTGGGCCAGCACCTCCGTGGGTGCCAGCAGCGCCGCCTGGCCGCCCGAGTCGACCACCCGCAGCATGGCGCGCAGGGCCACCACCGTCTTGCCCGAGCCCACCTCCCCCTGGAGCAGCCGGTTCATCGGGCGGTCGCGGGCCAGCTCGGTCATCAGCACCTCGCTCACCTCATGTTGCCCGTCGGTGAGCGTGAAGGGGAGCCGCGCGTCGAACGCGGCCAGCAGGCCACCTCCGCCGACCCGGGCGAGCGCCCCTTCTGCGCTGAGCTCGGCCCGGCGCCGCGCCAGCACGAGCTGGGTGACCAGCGCCTCCTCGAACCGGTAGTAGCGCTGCGCGTCGGCCACCTGGGCGCGGGTGTCAGGGCCGTGGACCCAGTCCAGGGCGGTCCGTGGGTCCGGCAGCCGGTGGCGCCGGCGTACCTCCTGCGGGACGATCTCGGGCAGCTCCTCGACCACGGTGCGGGCGAAGGCGATGGGGCGCTGCAGGTCGCTGGAGTCCAGGCCCTTGGTGAGCGGGTAGAGCGGGTAGAGCCCGCGGATGCTGTCCAGGAGCAGCCGGGTCTGGGGGTCGTCGGCGTCGGTGCCGGCGAAGACGACCGTGGTGGGGTTGGTGAGCTGCCACTCCCCGCGGAACCTGCTCACCCTGCCCGTGAAGGCGCCGTGCCTGCCGACGGGCAGCCGCTCGGCGTGCCACTGCGCGACGCTGCGCTTCTTGGAGAAGAACGTCATCCGGAGCGCCGGCCCATCCGTGGCCAGGACGGTCTCCTGGCGGAAGGCCGCCCGGTTCGTCCTCCGGTCGCGGTACTCCACGACCGTGCTGTCGGTGATCCGCCCGATCACGGTGAGCACCTGCCCCTCGACGAGCTCGTCCACCCGGGTCAGCTCGCCGGTGTCGAGGTAACGGCGGGGGAAGTGGCGCAGCAGGTCGCCGACCGTGCGCAGCCCGAGGCCCTCGGTGATCGCCTTCTCCTTTGCGCGGCTGGCGGCCCCGCCGAGGACCGCGGTCACCGGGGAGTCGAGGGAGATCATCGTGCGTCCTCCTCCCGGCTACTCCACCGACATCAGGAGCGGGTAGCGCTCCTGGCCACCGTCGTACACCACGGCGTCGACATGCGGGTACCGCTCCTCGATGTACGCCGCGCAGCGGGCGGCCAGCCGCTCGGTGTCCTGGGCCCCCGACACCAGCGTCGCGAGCTCGCCCCCGCCGCCGAGCAGCCGGTCGACGATCTCGCGGGCCACGGCGTACTGGTCGTCCCCGACGACCACGAAGTCGCCGCCGATGACCCCGAGCACGTCGCCGGGCTCGCAGGGGCCGGCCATGGTCATCGCCTCCCTCACCGCCACCGTCACCGCGCCGTGCCGGGCATGGCGGGCGGTGGCGGTCATCTCGGTGACGTCGTGCTCGAAGCGCCGGCCCGGCTCGTGCACCGCGATCGCGGCCAGGCCCTGCACCTGGGTCTGGGTGTTGATCACGGCGACTCGTACCCCGTGGTCCTCCTCCGCGGTGCGCGCGGCGATCTCGGCCACGCGGAAGGAGTCGGGGTCGTTGGGCAGCACGATCACCTCCGCGGCGCCGCTGGCGGTGATCGCCTCCAGGATCATCCCGGTGGACGGGCGCTTGGCCGGACCGCCGCCGACCACCGTCCCGCCGGCCCCCGAGAACAGGGCGGAGAGCCCCGGGCCGGCGGCCACCGCGACGACCGCCCGTCCCTTGGGCGGCACCTTCGCCCGGGCCGCGGCCACCTGCTCGGCGAAGTGGGTGACCCTGATCCGGTAGGGCCGGCCGGCGACGATCCCCGCCTCGATCGCCGCGCCGACGTCGTCGACGTGGATGTGCACGTTCCACAGGCCGGACCCGCCGACCACCACCAGGGAGTCACCCAGCCCGCCGAGGGTGGACCGGAGCGCGGGCAGGGCGTGCTCGGGGGCGTCGAGGAGGTACATCACCTCGTAGGCCGGACCGTCGGAGGTGAGGTCGTGGCCGTCCGCCGGGACAGGGATGGTGTGCCGTCCCATCGTCGTCGCGACCGGCGGGGGCCGCCGCCCGGTCAGCACGGTCTCGGCGGCGTCGAGGATCACGCTCAAGCCGCGCCCGCCCGCGTCGACCACCCCCGCGTCCGCCAGGGTCTGGAGCTGCTCGGGGGTGTGCAGCAGCGCCTCACGCGCCGACTCGGCGGCTGCTGTGAACAGTCCCCTGGTCCGCGCACGAGGACTCGCGACGTACGCGACGGCCGCGTCTGAGGCGGCCCGGGCGACGGTGAGGATGGTGCCCTCGACGGGCACCCCGACGGCGGCGTACGACGCGTCGGTGGCCTGTGCCATGGCGTCCGCGATCACCTGCGCCGTGGACTCGCCGCCGGTCGGGGTGGAGACCCGCCGGGCGAAGGCCCGCAGCATCTGGCTGAGGATGACCCCGGAGTTGCCGCGCGCCCCGAGCAGCGCGCCGCGCGCGAACGCCCCGAGCGCGGTGTCCAGCGGCACGTCCGGGTCGGCGTCGACGACCTCGCGGATGGCGTCGCGCGCCGCGGAGACGGTCAGGAACATGTTGGTCCCGGTGTCACCGTCGGGCACCGGGTAGACGTTGAGGGCGTCGATCTCCTCCCGGGCGGCGCTGAGCGCATCGGTGGCGGCGTCCACGAACCTCAGCACGACGCTCAGCTCGACGCCGCCGCCGGGGGGTGTCTGCATGGGGTGGCCGCTCCTGGGGCTGCGGGGCGTGACCTCGGTCACGGCAGGGGTGAGGCCCACAGGGTAGTGGCTGGGCTTCGATTTCCTCGCCGGTGGGGGCGTCGGATACTCTTGGGCGGTTGTCCACCCGGCCGGCCACTCGTCCGTGCCGCGGAGGGCGAACCTCAGACCTCGAACGTATTCAGGAGTGCACGGTGGCTGCCGTCTGTGACATCTGCGCGAAGAAGCCCACCTTCGGCAACAACCGACCCTGGTCGCGCAAGATCACCAAGCGTCGTTTCGACCCCAACATCCAGCGCGTCCGGGCCACCGTCAACGGCACCCCGAAGCGGCTCAACGTGTGCACCGGCTGCCTCAAGGCCGGCAAGGTCACCCGCTGACCCAGGGCGTCCCCCCGCTGACCCAGGGCGTC
>NZ_DAOMFK010000103.1:0-11134 GCF_035429765.1 Nocardioides sp.
AGCTCGGCGGCGCGCCCCAGCAGGCCGTCGTCCCTGATGGTGCGGAGCACCGCGAGGCCGGCGGCACAGGCCACCGGGTTGCCGCCGAAGGTCGTGCCGTGGTGGCCGGGCTGGAGCAGCCCGGCCGCCGTCCCGCTGGCCAGGCAGGCGCCGATGGGGATGCCGCCGGCCAGCCCCTTGGCCACGGTGACCACGTCGGGTCGCACCGGGTCGGTGAGGGCGGGGTTCTGGTGGGCGAACCACGTGCCGGTCCGGCCGGCACCGGTCTGCACCTCGTCGAGCCACAGCAGCGCGCCGTGCTCGTCGGCGATCCGGCGGGCGGCCGGCAGGTAGTCGCGGTCGGGGACCACCACCCCGGCCTCTCCCTGCACCGGCTCGAGCAGGATCGCGGCGGTTCGCTCGGTGACGGCTCCCGCCAGCGCCTCGGGGTCGCCGTAGGGCACGAAGGTGACCTCGCCGGGCAGCGGCTCGAACGGCGTGCGGTAGGCCTCCTTGGCGGTGAGCGCCAACGCCCCCATGGTGCGCCCGTGGAAGCCCCCCTCGGCGGCGACGACGTGGGTGCGGCCGGTGCGCCGGGTCAGCTTGAAGGCGGCCTCGTTGGCCTCGGTCCCGGAGTTGGTGAAGAAGACCCGGGTACCGGCCGGCCGGCCGGCCTCCAGCAGGGTCACCAGGGTCTCGGCCAGCTCGATCTGGGGCTCGCTCGCGAAGAGGTTCGAGACGTGACCGAGCGTGGACAGCTGGTCGGTCACCGCGGCGACCAGGGCCGGGTGGGCGTGGCCGAGGGCGTTGACCGCGATGCCGCCCAGGAGGTCGACGTACTCGCGACCGGACTCGTCCCACACGTGCGCACCGCGGCCGCGGGTCAGCACCAGGCGGGGGGGCCCGAAGGTGTTCATCAGCGCGGCGGCGTACCGCTCCCCCCACGTCACGACGCGGCCCTGGCCTTGCGGATCTTGGTGGCCACGCCCGGCAGCACCTGGGTGCCGACGCCCTCGTCGGTGAAGATCTCCAGCAGCACCGCGTGCGGCTCCCGGCCGTCGACGACCGTGGCCCGCGGGACGCCCTGCTGGACCGCCTGCAGGCAGGCGCCCATCTTGGGCACCATGCCGCTGGCGAGCGCGGGCATCAGCTCGGCGAGGGCTTCGGGGCTGATCTCCCCGATCACGTCGTTGCTGGCCGGCCAGTCCCGGTAGAGCCCCTCGACGTCGGTGAGCACCAACAGCTTCTCGGCACCCAGCGCGACGGCGAGCGCGGCGGCAGCGGTGTCGGCGTTGACGTTGTGCACCTGGCCGGCCTCGTCGGGCGCCACGCTCGAGACGACCGGGATCCGCCCCGCCTCGATCAGGTCGAGCACGGCCTCCGGCCGCACCCGCGCGACCTCCCCGACCAGGCCGAGGTCCACCTCCTCGCCGTCGACGATGGTGTTGGTGGGCTGCGCCGTGAACAGGCCGGCGTCCTCGCCGGAGAGACCGACGGCCAGCGGGCCGTGCTGGTTGATCAGGCCGACGAGCTCGCGCTGCACCTGGCCGACGAGCACCATCCGCACCACGTCCATCGCCTCGGGCGTGGTGACCCGCAGGCCACCGCGGAACTCCGACTCGATGCCGAGCCGGGTGAGCATGGTGGAGATCTGCGGCCCGCCGCCGTGCACCACGACCGGCTTGAAGCCGGCGAACCTCAAGAAGGCCACGTCCTCGGCGAACGCCTCCTTGAGCGTGCTGTCGGTCATGGCGTTCCCGCCGTACTTCACCACGATGATCTTCCCGTGGTAGGTCTTCAGCCACGGCAGCGCAGCCGCGAGGGTGGCAGCCTTGGCCCGGTCGGGGTCGGCCAGGTCGAGATCAGGCTGGGTGCTCATGAGGCGTACGCGCTGTTCTCGTGGACGTAGGCGTGGGTCAGGTCGTTGGTCCACACCGTGGCCCGCTCGTCGCCCGCCTTCAGGTCGATCGTCACGGTGACCTCGCGCGGGGTGAGGTCGACGGTGGCCGGGTCGGCGTCGGGGGTGGACCGTCGGCAGACCCAGACGCCGTTCATCGCGACGTCGAGGTCCGCCGGGTCGAAGGCGGCCCGGGTGGTCCCGACGCTGGCCAGCACCCTCCCCCAGTTGGGGTCGTTGCCGAACACCGCGGCCTTGAACAGGTTGCTGCGGGCCACGCTCCGGCCGACCTCGACCGCGTCGTCCTCGGTGGCCGCGTGGAGCACGGTGATGGCGATCTCGTGGTCGGCGCCCTCCGCGTCGTGGAGCAGCTGCATCGCCAGGTCGGTGCACGCCTGGGTGAGCGCCGCGGTGAGGTCGGGCAGGGTGGGCGTGATGCCGCTGGCCCCGCTGGCCAGCAGGGTGACCGTGTCGTTGGTGGACATGCACCCGTCGGAGTCGAGCCGGTCGAAGCTGACCCGGGTCGCCGCTCGCAGCGCGGCGTCGAGGTCGGCAGGGCTCGCCACGGCGTCGGTGGTGAGGACGACCAGCATCGTGGCCAGCTGCGGGGCGAGCATCCCGGCTCCCTTGGCCATGCCGCCGACCGACCAGCCGGCCCCCTCCACGAGCACCTGCTTGGCGACCGTGTCGGTGGTCATGATCGCGTGCGCCGCGTCGGGGCCGCCACCGGCGTCGAGCGCGGCGTACGCGGCGTCCACGCCCGCCAGCACCAGGTCGCGGTCGTTGGCCAGCCCGATCAGCCCGGTGGAGCAGACGACCACGTCGATCGGCCCGATGCCCAGGTGGGAGCCGACCCGCTCGGCGACGGCGTGCGTGGTCTGGAAGCCCTCGGGCCCGGTGTAGCAGTTGGCGCCGCCGGAGTTGAGGACGACCGCACGGACCACCCCGTCCTTCACCGCCTCCCTGCTCCACAGGACCGGGTTGGCCTGGCAGCGGTTGGTGGTGAACACCGAGGCGGAGTCGAAACGTGGCCCGTCGTTGACGACCAGCGCCAGGTCCTTCGCGCCGGTGGACTTGAGGCCGGCGGAGACTCCCGCGGCCCGGAACCCGGCCGGTGAGGTGACGGTCACGGGGCGACTCCTACGGTGCTGAGGCCGGTGCTCTCGGGGAGCCCGAGGGCGAGGTTGAGGCACTGCACGGCGGCGCCGGCGGTGCCCTTGGCGAGGTTGTCCACCGCGCCGACCACCACCAGGCGGCCGGCCCGGTCGTCGACCACCACCTGCAGGTGCACCGCGTTCGACCCCGTCACCGCCTTCGTCTGCGGCCACGTCCCTGGGGGGAGCACGTGCACGAACGGCTCCTCGGCGTACGCCGCGACGTAGGCGTCGTAGGCCTGCTCGGTGGTGACTCCCGCACCTACCGGGGCCGAGCAGGTGGCCAGGATGCCGCGGGGCATCGGGACGAGCAGGGGGGTGAAGCTCACCCGGACGGACCGGCCGGCGACGCCACTCAGGTTCTGCACGATCTCGGGGGTGTGCCGGTGGACGCCGCCGACGCCGTACGCCGAGGAGCTGCCCATCACCTCGCTGCCGAGCAGGTGCGGCTTGGCCGCCTTGCCCGCGCCGGACGTGCCGCTCGCGGCCACCACCACGACGTCGGGCTCGGCCAGACCGGCTGCCAGCGCCGGGGCGAGGGCGAGGGTCGACACGGTCGGGTAGCAGCCAGGGACCGCCACGCGCCGCGCACCGCGCAGCCGCTCGCGCTGCCCGGGCAGCTCGGGGAGTCCGTAGGGCCACGTGCCTGCGTGCGGGCTGCCGTAGAACCGCTCCCACTCGGCCGGGTCGGCGAGCCGGAAGTCCGCACCGCAGTCGATCACCACGGTGTCCTCCCCCAGCTGCTCGGCCAACGGTCCGGACTGGCCGTGCGGGAGCGCCAGCAGAACCACGTCGTGCCCGGCGAGGACCTCCGCGGCGGTGGGCTCGAGGACCCGGTCGGCCAGCGGCAGGAGGTGCGGCTGGAGGGTGCCCAGCCGCTCACCGGCGTTGCTGCCCCCGGTGAGCGCCCCGACGGTCGCCGCAGGGTGGCCGAGCAGCAGGCGGAGCGCCTCCCCGCCGGCGTACCCGCTGGCTCCTGCGACAGCGACCCGAAACGACGTCATGTGCATGACTATACATGTTTGTGCATGGCCTCGTGGCCCGGGGGGACGGTAGGGCACCCCGGGGGTGGAGACCGGGGGACGACGGCGCTACGTTCAGTCCATGGCATCTCTCGAAGCCCCTGACTACCTCAGGCACCTCCGGTCCGAGTCCGCTCGATTCCGCGAGGTGCTTTCCACATGTGCGCCCGACGCCCGGGTCCCCGGGTGTCCTGCGTGGGACGCCGCGGACCTGCTGTGGCACCTCACCGGCGTGCAGCACTTCTGGGCATCGATCATCAGCGCCAGGCCGGCCGGACCGGAGTCGGCGACCGAGCTGGAGCGGCCCGGCAGCTACCAGGAGCTGCTCTCCGCCTTCGAGGAGGCCTCCGCTCGGCTGGTCGCCGCGCTCGAGCAGGCGTCACCGGAGGAGAAGGCGTGGTCGTGGTCGGAGGAGCAGACCGTCGGGTTCACCTTCCGCCGGCAGGCGCACGAGGCGCTGATCCACCGACTCGACGCCGAGCAGACCGCGGGCGCCGTCACCGAGCTGGACCCGCGGCTGGCGGCCGACGGGGTCCGCGAGGTGCTCGACGTGATCTACGGCGGGTGCCCGACGTGGGGGGAGTTCTCGCCGCTGGAGCACTACGTGCGCGTCGACCTCACCGACACCGGCGACACGGTCTGGGTCCAGCTGGGCCGCTTCCACGGCACCGACCCGGACGGGGTCGAGCACGAGGAGGACGACATCCGGGTCGTCGCCGACCCCGGGACCGAGCCGGACGCGGTGATCTCCGGCCCAGCGGCGGTGGTCGACGCCCGGCTGTGGCGGCGCGGGGACGGCGACTCCATCAAGGTGGCCGGCGACCTGGCCATCGTCGACCACTTCCGCACCGCGATCCACCACGCGATCGACTGAGGAGCCCGGCTCCTCAGGTGCGCTGGACGGCGCCGCAGCGGGCGGCCGCCGCAGCCACCGCGGCGTCCCGCGCCGCGCTGGTCTCCTCCACGGTGAGGGTGCGGTCCGGGGCCCGGAACCGCAGTCGGAACGCGAGCGAGCGCCGGCCGGGGCCGACCTGGTCCCCGGAGTAGACGTCGAAGAGCCGGATCGACTCCAGCAGCCCCCCCGCGCCCTCCCGCAGCGCCCCCTCGACCTCCGCCGCGGTGACCGTCTCCGGGACCACCACCGCCACGTCCTCGCGGGCGACCGGGTAGGAGGAGAGGACCGGCCCGGGCACCACGTCGACCGCGAGGGCCAGCATCCGGTCCAGGTCGACCTCCGCGGCCGCGGAGCGCGGCGGTACGCCGTACGCGGCGCACACCGCGGGGTGCAGCTCCCCGGCGTGACCGAGCACGACGTCGCCGGCGACGAGCTCGGCGCACCGCCCGGGGTGCCAGGGGGCGCGGGCCACCGCCCGGAGCTGCACCTCCACCCCGAGCGCGTCGGCGACCGCCCGCACCACTGCGATGGCGTCCTGCCACCCGGCGGTGCGCCCGGATCCCCACCAGCCGGAGCGCTCGCGCTCACCGGTGAGCACCGCACCGAGGTGCAGCGGCTGGGCGGGCAGCGCCTTGTCGAGCGCGGCGAGCTCCGCGTCGGTGGGCCGGCGGTCCACCGGCGGGATGGGGGCCGGGGAGGTGGCGTGCGGCAGCGTGACGGTCGCGGTCTCGAACAGCGCGACGTCCTGGGCGCCGCGGCCGACGTTGCGGGCCACCGCCTTGAGCAGCCCCGGCAGCAGGGTCGTGGTCATCGCGGGCTCCTCCACCGAGAGCGGGTTGGCCAGCCGCAGCACGCTGCGCCGCTCGTCGGCCGGGTCCAGCCCCAGCGCGTCCAGGTCGGCCGGGCCCACGAACGGGAAGCTGATCACCTCCACCAGGCCCTCCCCGGCGAGGGTGCGGCCGACCCGGCGGCGCAGCCGCTGCTCCCGGGTGAGCCCGCGCCCGGGAGGCGCGGGCGGCAGCACCGACGGCACCTGGTCGTAGCCGACGACCCGGGCGACCTCCTCGACCAGGTCGAAGGGGTCGCGCAGGTCGTTGCGCCACGACGGCACCGTCACGGTCAGCTCGTCCCCGTCCACGACGACGTCGCAGCCCACGGCCCGCAGGTGCGCGACGCTGGTCGAGGCAGGGATGTCCATGCCGCTGATCCGGGCCGGGAGCCCCGCGTCGATGGTGATCGTGCGCGGCCGCGGAGCACCGCCCACCTTGGTCACGCCGTCGGTGACCGTGCCGCCGCCGTACGTCGTCAGCAGCTCGGCCACGCGGTCGGCCGCGGCCTCGGGCAGCTCCGGGTCGACGCCGCGCTCGAACCGCTTCGACGCCTCCGAGGGCAGCTTGTGGCGACGCTGGGTCCGGAAGATCGACACCGGGTCGAAGTGCGCGGCCTCGATCACCACGTGGGTAGTGGTCTCCGACAGCTCGGTGGTCTGGCCACCCATCACGCCGGCCAGGCCGATCGGCCCGGAGTCGTCGGTGATGAGCAGGTCCTCGGGTGAGAGCGCTCGCTCGACGTCGTCGAGCGTGGTGAGCCGCTCCCCCTGCACCGCCCGGCGCACCCGGATCGGCCCGTGCAGCCGGTCCCCGTCGTAGCCGTGGATCGGCTGGCCCAGCTCGAGCATCACGTAGTTGGTGACGTCCACGGCCAGCGAGATCGGCCGCATCCCGGCCAGCTGCACGCGGCGCGCCATCCAGGCCGGGGTCGATGCGGCGGGGTCGAACCCGGTGACCGTCCGGGTGACGAACACCGGGCAGCCCTCGGGGTCCTCGACCACCACGGGGTAGCCGCGGTCGTTGGGGGCGGGGACCTCGCGCAGGGCGGGGTCGCGGTACGCCGCACCGTCGCCGTGGACGGCGTACTCCAGCGCCGCCTCGCGCGCCACCCCGCGCAGGGAGAGCGCGTAGGCCCGGTCGGGGTTGATCTCGAACTCGATGACCTCGTCGCGCAGGTACAGCACCTCGAAGGCGTCGTCCCCCGGGGCTCCGGCGTCGGGCGGCAGCACGATGATGCCGGTGTGGTCGTCGCCGAGGCCCAGCTCGCGGGCCGAGCAGATCATGCCGGCCGACACGTGGCCGTAGGTCCTGCGGGCGGAGATCTCGAGGCCGCCGGGCAGCGCCCCACCGGGCAGGATCACCACGACCAGGTCGCCGACGGCGAAGTTGTGGGCACCGCAGACCACCCACTGCGGCTCACCCGTGCCGTTGGCGGCCCCGACGTCGACCGAGCACCACCGGATCGTCTTGCCGTTGGACTGCGGCTCGTCCTCGAACGACAGCACCCGGCCGATCACCAGGGGGCCGCGCATGTCGTGGCCGTGCCGCTCCAGCGCCTCCATCTTCAGGCCGAGCGCGGTCAGCTTGTGGGCCAGGGCGTCGGGGGTCAGGTCGGCCGGCAGGTCGACGTAGTCGCGGATCCAGGAGAGCGGGGCACGCATCAGATCTCACTCCCGAACGCCGCGGAGAACCGCACGTCGCCCTCGAACAGGTCGCGCAGGTCGCCGATCCCGTGCCGGAACATCAACGTGCGGTCGATGCCCATGCCGAACGCGAAGCCGGTGTAGCGCTCGGCGTCGACGCCGCACGCGGTGAGCACCCGCGGGTTGACCACGCCGCAGCCGCCCCACTCGATCCACCCCTCGCCCTTGCAGGTGCGGCAGGTCCCGACCGCGTCGGCGGCGCCGCGGCAGGCGAAGCAGCGCAGGTCGACCTCCGCGGAGGGCTCGGTGAAGGGGAAGTACGACGGCCGGAAGCGGGTGTCGATCCCCTCCCCGAACATCGCGGTGGCGAAGTGGTCCAGCGACCCCTTCAGGTGCGCCATGGTGATGCCCTCGTCGACCACCAGCCCCTCGACCTGGTGGAACATCGGGGAGTGCGTGGCGTCGTACTCGTCGGTGCGGAACACCCGGCCCGGGCAGACCACGTAGATCGGCGGGGTCCGGGTGAGCATGGTGCGGGCCTGCACGGGGGAGGTGTGGGTGCGCAGCACGACGTGGTGGTCGGCCGGCTCGGTCCAGAAGGTGTCCTGCATGGTGCGGGCCGGGTGGTCGGGCCCCAGGTTGAGCGCGTCGAAGTTGAGCCACTCCGCCTCGACGACCGGCCCCTCGGCGACCTCCCAGCCCATCGCCACGAAGACGTCGGCGACCAGCTCCGAGCCGGTGGTGACCGGGTGCCGGGAGCCGCGGGGACGGCGCTCGACGGGGAGGGTCACGTCGACGGTCTCCTCGAGCAGCATCCGCGCCTCGTGCTCGGCCTCCAGCACCGCCTGCCGTGCCGCGAGGGCCTGGGAGACCTCGCCGCGGGCCCGGCCGACCCGCTGGCCGGCCTCCTTGCGGGCCTGGGGCGGCAGGGCGCCGATCTCGCGGTTGGCCAGGCCCAGCGGGGACCGGTCGCCGGCGTGGGCGAGGCGCGCCTCCTTCAGCTCGGCCAGGTCCGCGGCGGCGGCGATCGCGGCCAGCGCCGCGTCCCGCACGGCCTCGACCTCCTCTGCGCGCAGCGGGGTGACCTCGACGGGGTCGTAGTCGGTGTTGGGGCCGGACATCGGTGCCTCTCGTGGGGTGGTCGGGTGGATCGGCCGGACACTCCCCGGAGCCGGCGAGGCCAGGAGTCGGCCGGCCGTCGACGTGTCAGCGAGGCAGGCAGGCCCCCGGACCGTCTGCCGGTCCGGGGCGCAGAAATCGCCGCGTCGGTGCCACCGGCACAGGGTAGCCGATCCGGAGAGGCCGCCGGCGACAGGCGGTCCGGCCCGGGGGAGGTCAGTCCTCGGGGTCCGCGCTCGGCCACTCGATGCGCACCCGGGCACCGCCGCCGGGGGCGTCGTCGATGGTCACGGTGCCGCCGTGGGCGCGGGTCAGCCCGTTGACGATGTACATGCCCAGGCCCGAGCCCCCGCGGACGCCGCCGGTCCAGAACTTCGTGAACACGCGGCGGCGGATCTCGGTAGCGATCCCCTCGCCCTCGTCGTCCACGGTGAGGCAGATGCCCTCGACGTCGTGGCCGGGACCCAGCGGGGCCAGGGTCACCGTGACCGTGCCCTCGCCGTGGCGGACCGCGTTCTCGACCAGGTTGGTGACCACCTGGGTGAACTTGTCGGGGTCGGCGTTCGGCTCGGGGAGCTCGGCGGGCGGGGTGAAGTCGATCGTCCGGGCGGTCCCGGCCTGGACCGAGTCGACCACGCGCTGGACGAGCACGACCGCGTCCACCGGACGCGGGTAGAGCGAGAGCCGACCGGTGTCGATGCGGGCCACGTCGAGGAGCTCCGCGATGAGCCGGCTGAGTCGGTCGGCGTCGGCGTTGACGGTGGTGAGCATCAGCTTCTTCTGCTCGTCGTTGAGCTTGTCCCACCGGTTCACCAGCGCCTGGACGAACCCCTTGACACCGGTGAGCGGGGAGCGCAGCTCGTGGGCGACGGTGGCGACCAGGTCGGAGCGGTCGCGGTCCAGCCGGGCCCGGCCCCGCCCGCTGCGCAGCCCGATCCCGACGCCGGCCACGGGTCCGAGCCGCCCGCGGCGCACGATCCGCGCGGTCACCAGCACCTCGTCGCCGCTGGGCAGCAGCCAGCTCTGCTCGGGGACGGCGGTGCGGATGTTGATCGAGTCCAGCGGCCGGTTCATCTCCACCCACGTGCGGCCGTGGCTGTCCTGCAGCCGCAGGACGTCGGTCAGGGGCGCCCCCACGGCGTCCGGCACCGGGACCTGCAGCATGCGGGAGGCGGTCTCGTTGAGCACGGTGACGGTGCCGGAGAGGTCGGCCCCGACGATGCCGTCGGGGAACGCGTCGGCGAAGAACTGCAGGCCGCTCGGCTGGGGTTCCGCCACAGGTGCACTGTAGTGCCGGACGGCTGGTACCGTGCGCCGCACCGTGGTCAAGCGTGCCGTCACGAGGGGGGACCATGCCGCGTCGTCGCGCCGTGCCCGCCTGGCTGCTCGCCGTGGCCCTGGCCCTGTTCGCCGGGCCCGCCACGCTCCTCAGCGGCGCCCCGGTGGCCTCCGGGGTGGCGCCCGCCGCCCCGCGCCCCAACATCGTGCTCATCCTCACCGACGACATGCGGGCCGACGACCTGGCGTGGATGCCCCTCAGTCGGGCGCTCTTCGAGCGCTACGGCACCACGTTCACCCAGGGGATCGCCCCGCACCCGCTGTGCTGCCCGGCGCGGGCGCAGCTCCTGACCGGGCAGTACGCCCAGAACAACGGCGTGCTCACCAACCAGGGGCCCTTCGGCGGCTTCGCTGCGCTCACCGACCCTGCCAACCACGTCGGCACCTGGCTGCAGGCGGCCGGGTACCACACCGCCTTCGTCGGCAAGTACCTCAACGGGTACTCCTGGGAGGTCGACGGCCGCCAGCCGGGATGGGACTTCTGGGACCCCACGATCGAGGATGTCTACAGCTACACCCACTTCACCCAGGCCAACGACGGAGAGCCACTGACGGTGCCGGACGGGTACATCACCGACTACGTCCGCGACGCGTCGGTGCGCCTGGTCCACGAGTACGCCGCCGAGCCCCAGCCCTTCTTCCTCTGGGCGGCGTACGTCGCGCCGCACCTCCCCGCCCGCCCGGCGCCTCGTCACGCCGGCCTCTACCAGGACGTACCGGCGCCGTCACTCTCGGCGCCGTCGTTCAACAAGGCGATCCTCGGCGACACCCCCTCGGGGGTGAACCACGACCGGGTCCGCAGGGCCAAGATGCAGAGGCTGTTCACCCGGCGGATCGAGACGCTGGCCTCCGTCGACGAAGCGGTGGCCGCGACGTTCGCCGCGCTGGCCGAGACCAACGTGCTCGACCACACCCTCGTCGTGCTCACCAGCGACAACGGGTTCCTGCTGGGCGAGCACCGTCAGTTCGGGAAGAGCCTGGCCTTCGAGGAGTCGCTCCGGGTGCCGATGGCGGTGGCCGGGCCGGGGACCGTCCCGGGCACCACCCAGAAGCGGCCGGTCAGCCTGGTCGACGTGGCGCCGACGTTCGTGGCGGCGGCGGGGGCCACCGCCGGCCGCGTGATGGACGGAGCCTCCTTCCTCGGCGGGGTCGACCAGGGGGGGACGGCGGCCCTCACGCTGTTCGTCCAGGACGGGAACAACAGCGCCGTCCCGGCCTCCGACCGGCGCTGGACGTAGCGGGGGAACCCCCCCGCCC
>NZ_DAOMFK010000104.1:0-10964 GCF_035429765.1 Nocardioides sp.
AGCAGCCGGACCACGGCGACGGCCATCGGGAGGACCACCCAGAAGGCACTGGTCACGGCGAGCTGCGTCCAGCTCTCGCCGGTGAGGCCGTCGGCGCGCAGGAGGGCGTCCTGGTTGTACTTGGCGTCGACCCACGGCCGGGCCTCTTCGAACCAGCGCTGGTTGAACGCCAGGAACGCCAGCAGCCCTGGTGCGACGAACGCGTAGATCATGTAGCTGACGATGGCGCCGGGGCTGTTCCGGATGAGCGCTCCCAGGGTGAAGCCCACGAGCATCAGCAGCGTGTTGGCGAGGGCGAAGCAGCCGACGTCGGACAGGCTCTGGTCCCAGGTGGTCCTGACACCCGCCAGAGCCGAGCCGGCGAGGTTCCCGGCGGCGCCCACAGCGAACGCGACTGCGGTTGCGGTGGCCGCGACCACCAGAGCGGCGAGCGCCTTGGCGAGCAGCACCCGGCCCCGGTGCGGCACCAGGGTGAAGGTTGCCAGACCGCTCCGCTGGGTCCACTCCGCGGTGACCGAGAGCGTGGCGATGATGGGCAGCAGGATCGAGATCGGCACACCGATGGCCAGGGTGAACTGGCTGTAGGTCAGCTCGTCCGTCGGTGCCCAGGCGATGACCGCGCCCGTGGTCAGGAGCGACGCGATCCCGATGCCGGCGAGCAGCCAGGCGCCGGAGCGGGTGTCGAGGGACTTGCGCAGCTCCACCCTAACGATGCGGCGGAGCGGGATCCCCCGGCCGGGGCCGAGGGCCGAGCCGGTGGTCGTGGTCGGCGGGGCCTGGGTGCTGGTGGTGGTCATGCGACCGCTCCTTCGCGTCGGGAGTCTCGTTGGGTGTCGGCGGTGAGCTCGAGGAACATCTCCTCCAGGCCGGCGTCGCCGCTGCGCAGCTCCACGAGTGGTACGCCGGCCGTGGAGGCGAGCCGGCCGACGGACTCTGCCTCGGCCTCGACGCGGAAGGTGTGGCACTGGGGCGCCCCGGAGAGCCCCGGGGCGGACCGGCCGGTGAGTGTGAAGGCGATGCCGGCGGCGGTGAGCGCGGTGCTCAACCGGTCGTGCTGGCGGGTGCGGACCTGGGTGCCGGCACCGGCGAGCAGGGTCTTCTTCGGGCCGGAGGCGACGATGCGGCCGTCCCCGATGACGACGAGGTCGTCGGCGATGACCTCGATCTCGTGCAGCAGGTGTGAGGACAGCAGCACGGTCGCGCCCCGGTCCGCGTAGCCCCGGAGGAGATCGCGCATCCACCGGATCCCGGCGGGGTCGAGGCCGTTGGCGGGCTCGTCGAGGATGAGCACCTCGGGGTTCCCGAGCAGCGCGTGCGCGAGGCCGAGCCGTTGCCGCATCCCGAGGGAGTAGTCCCGGAGGCGGCGCGCCGCCTCGTCGTCGGTGAGGCCGACGAGGTGGATCAGCTCGTCCACCCGGTTCCTCGGCAGTCCCATGGTCGTGGCGGCGAGCGCCAGGATCTCGCGACCGGTGCGGCCCGCGTGCTGGGCCGAGGCGTCGAGCAGCACGCCGACCTCGAGGCCGGGGTTGGGCAGCTCGGCGAACCGGCGGCCCAGGACGTGCGCGGTGCCGGTGGTCGGCGGCGTGAGACCCACGATGATGCGCATGGTGGTGGACTTGCCGGCGCCGTTGGGGCCCAGGAATCCGGTGACGCGGCCGGCCGCGGCGGTGAAGGTGACGTCGTCGACGGCGGTGAAGTCGCCGTACTGCTTGGTGAGGTTCTGGACGGTGATCACGTGGACTCCTTCGGGGACGTCGGCGGAGAGACGGCGGGGAGACGGTGGGGAGACGGTGCGGAGAGGGGGCGGAGCCGCCCGAGCGGCTGCCGCCCCACGGTCTGGGGTGCGTCTCAGGCGTCGACCTCGGTGTAGCGGGTGGGCCGGAAACCCTTGACGATGAGGTAGATGCCCAGGCTGAGCTCCCAGAAGAACTCGGGCACCACGGCGAGGTTGTGCCAGGTCGAGCCGGCTTCGATGAGGCCGAGCATGACGGCTGCTCCGGAGAGGCAGATCAGGGGCCCGCCGACCAGGCCGAGCATGGCCATCCCTCGCGGCACCAGGCGGGAGCGGTACATGAGGTAGCCCAGGATGATCCCGTTCCCGACGCCGACCACGAAGCCCGGGCCAAGGGCGAAGGTCCACTCCTGGAGTGCGGTCAGCGCGTCACCGACCACCGTCAAGGACGCGGTGTCGGCTGCGCCGAGGTCATCCTGCCGGAGCGTCACGATCGTCAGCACGCTGAGGATGCCTACGGCGATGAAGACGGACTCCATGACCCGAGCGGTCACAAACGCCAGGGCCAGGTTCTCGTGGACCCGCCTCAGGAGGGAGAACAGGGCGACCGCCGTGCCGATGTTGGCGATGATGAGGATCATCTCCGACAGCGCGCCCCACGTGACCCGCCCGTCCTCCCCCGACCCGGTGATGTAGTCGGTGTCGAACAGCGGCGGGTAGAAGACGAACTTGGCTGCGATGGAGGTGACGTAGGTGATCACGAACAGCCACCCCACGAGGTGGGCTGTCTTCTTTGTCGACCCGGTCGGCGTGCGCACCGGCCCTTCGACGGGCGTCTGGACAGTGGTCATTGCGATCTCCTTCTTGCGTGTGGGGTTGGGTGGGGGAGTGCGTCAGTCGCGGTCGACTGCCACGACAGAGATGAGCGGCAACCCGAGGTCGCGGATGCGTTCGAGCAGACCGTGGAGGGCTGTCTGATCAGCCACCTCTCCCTGGACGACGGTGGTGCCGTCGTCCAGGTGGGCCAGCTGCATGCCGTCGAACCATGCCGACCACCGCTGGTCCAGGTGTCCCTGAAGCCGGATCTCGTACCAGTGGTCCGGGTGGGACTGGTTCTCGACGCCGGTCACGGGCTGCTCCTCTCCTGCCGGACGGTCTGCCTGCCGTGTGTGGCGGGCCGTCTCGATGTCGCGACGCTAGGAGCCGAGGTGATGAGCGGGCGTCATCAGGTGTGATGAGGGCGATGATGAGTTTCGCGAGCGCTCCGACGTCGGACCGGACGTCGCGGAGAGCGTCAGCGGCCCGCGCGGGGGAACACGTCGAGCTGGTGGGCGCGCCGGACAGCCGCCCTCCGGTTGTTCACGCCGAGCTTGGCGTAGATGTGCTGGGTGTGGGTGCGGACGGTCGCCAGAGACACGTGCAGCTGTCGGGCGATGTCCGGCCCGCTGAGGTCGGAGGCGAGGAGACGCAGTACGTCGGTCTCGCGGCTGCTGAGCGGCTCGACCAGGCCCGGGGCCGGCTGGGACCCCGGGCCCAGCCGGACGCCGGCCGCATCTGCTGCTTGGGTCCCGAGCCCGGCGGTGCTGGCCTCGCCGGCGCTGCGGCGGGCGCACTCGTGGAGCAGGTGCCGGGCGAACGTGTCCTGCGGCTGGCGCCGGACGAGCTCGTCGAGCAGCGCACGCACCGCTGGAACCTCGTCGGTGAAGACGCGGACGGAGTGCTCCGGTTCGGCCAGGTGGACGGCCTCCGCGAGGGTGCCGGTGGCTGCGTCGAGGTCGCCGGCGGCGCGCTGGGCGACGGCCTGGAGGACGAGCGTCTCGATCACGGTGCCCGTGCGTCCACCGAGCCGGGAGGCGGCGAGGATGCCGCTCATCAGGGTGGCCGCCTCCCCCAGGGCATCCTGGTCCGCGGTGGCGGCGTGCTCGGCGAGCAGTACCCTGGCCAGCGTGAGGTGGTCGTACTCGCTGAGGTAGGTCAGCTCGTCGGCGGCGGTGACGGTGTGCTCACGTGCCCAGGCGCGGGCACCGGAGACGTCCCCGGAGGCAGCCAGGAGCCGCGCGCGGGTGGCGGCCACGGGCTGGACGTTGGGTGAGAAGTCGGCGACGTAGACCCGGTCGGCCTCCTCGAGCAGCGCGACGGCGGTTGCCGTGTCACCCTCAGCCTGCCGCAGGTGGGCCATCATCACCCGCCAACGGTGGGGGTTCTGGGGGAGCCCGGAGCCGTCGCCGACCTCGTCGGCCTGGCGCAGGTGCTCCTTCGCGGCCGCGAGATCACCCCGCTCCCATGCCACGCGGCTCAGCCCCACGTACATGTCGGCCGTGCCACGCACCCGCGAGCCACCGGACAGGGCCAGGGCGTGCTCGAAGGTCCGCCGCGCCTCGCGGAGCCGGCCCTGCGTCATCTCGAGGTCGGCGAGTGTGATGGCGCAGCCCATGACGTCGGCGACGTGTCCGGCCTGTTCCAGGTGCTCAGAAGCGGTCCGGTAGGCCCGGTGCGCTGCCTGGAGGTCGCCGTTGCTCCAGGACGCGAGCCCGAGGAGTGCCGACGCGGCGGCCACGGAGCGGTGGTCGTCCTCGGCGGCCCGGGCGAGGGCGAGCTCGGCGTGCTGCACGGTGTGCTCCGGTCGGCCGCCCACGAGGGCGAGTGCGGCGTGGTAGGTGTGCACGGTCGCCGGGAGGCGTGCGAGCTCGGCTGCGTCGGCCACCCGCAGGTCCGCGGCGGGGGCGTCGAGCAGGCTCTCGGCGTACGCCAGCCGCGAGGCGACCCCCTGGAAGTCGTTGCTCGACATCAGGCCGCCGATGAACCCGACCGCCAGCACCGGGCGGTTCCTCACGAGGTCGGCGGGCAGGTCGCGGGCCCACCGTCGCAGGACGGCTTCGCGACGGTCCTGCAACAGTGCGGGGATCGCGAGCTCGATGCGTTCGGCTGCGAGGTCGAGGTCTCCGGCGGCGACCGCGTGACGCACCGCTGCCTCAGGATCGCCGGCCTCCTGGTACCAGTCGCTCGCGTGGCGGTGCAGCCTCGGCACGTCCGCGGGTCTCTCGTCGAGAAGGTGGGCGCGGAGCACGTCGGCGAAGAGGTGGTGGTAGCGGTACCTCCGGCGCTGGTCGTCGAGGGGAACGAGGAACAGGTTCTGCCGCTCGAGCTGCTCGAGCATGGCTCTGCCGTCAGCTCGTCGGGTCACGGCATCACACAGGGACGCGGTGAGCTCCTCGAGGACGGAGGTGTCGAGGAGGAACGCCCGGAGGTCCGCGGGCTGCCGGCCGAGGACCTCGTCGGCGAGGTAGTCGACGACGAAGCGGTCGTCGCCGGCGAAGCCGGCGATGAACTCCGCGGGGTCCGCCTTGCCCCGGAGGGACAGCGCTGCGAGCTGCAGCGCCGCGGCCCAGCCTTCGGTACGAGCCTCCAGCGCGGCCACCTCGTCGGCGTCGAGGGTGAGCTCGCTGACCCCGTTGAGGTAGGCGGCTGCCTCGTCGTTGGTGAAGCGCAGATCGACGGCCCGGATCTCGACCAGCTCACCGCGGGCCCGCAGGCGCGCCAGCGGAAGTGCGGGGTCGGCACGCGTGCTGATGACGAGATGGACCTGTGGCGGCAGGTGCTCGAGCAGGAACGCCATGCCCGGCTGGATGGCCGGCGACTCGGCCAGGTGGTAGTCGTCGAGCACCAGATCGAGGTCGGCCGCGGTGACCCCGAGCTCGTTGACCAGCACCGACAGCACCTCCTCGATCCGCGCGTGGCTGGAGCCGAGCTCGGCCAGCGCGGAGGCGGCCGCCCCGGGAACGGCCCGGCCCACCGCGTGCAGGACGTGGGTCCAGAACACCAACGGGTCGATGTCGCGCTCATCGAGGGACACCCAGGCGACCGGGCACCCACGAGCGCGCCGACCCAGCCAGCCTCCCAGCAGGGTGGTCTTGCCGAACCCCGCGGGTGCGGCAATGAGGGTCAGCGTCGTCTCTGCGCCCCGGATGAGCAGCTCCTCGAGCCGGGGACGGGGCACCGTCCGCTGGCGCAGCCGCGGCAGGAGGAGCTTGGTCTCGATCACTGCTTCGGGCACCGTCGCCTCCCTTCCTCGGATCGCGGCCTGCGCGGCTGCGGGACCCCGAGCCGCGTGCGGCTGATCATCCCATCCGGCCGCGCCCTCGGTCGCCGATCCTTCGGCCAGATGCGGCCGTGGGCGCTCAGGGGAGGTGCGGATCTGCTGGTTCCTCCGGTGCGCCGCCGCTTCCGGCGCGGACCAGCATCTTCTCGCCGGGGCGGCCGAAGATGCTGAGCACCTCTGCGGGGCCCTCGCCAGTGCTTCCGAACCAGTGTGGAACCTGGGTGTCGAACTCGGCCGCCTCTCCGACGCCCAGCACCAGATCCTGGCTGCCGAGGATGAGCCGCATCCGCCCGGACAGCACGTAGAGCCACTCGAAGCCGTCGTGGGCCCTGGGCCGGGGCCTGGACTGGGAGGCGGGGATGAGGATCTTCCACGCCTGGACCCCACCGGGGCGGGTGAGAGGAAGCACCGTGCGGCCGTTGACCCGTCGCGGCTTGAGCCGGATCCGCGGGTCCCCGACCTCGGGAGCCCCGACCAGGTCGTCCAGAGGGACCCGGTACGCCTGCGCCAACGGCAGGAGCACCTCCAGACTGGGCCGGCGCTGGCCGGTCTCGAGCCGGGACAGGGTGCTCTTCGAGATGCCGGTCGCGGTGGACAGGCTGGTCAGCGTGATGCCGCGCTGCTTGCGCAGCCTCTGCAGCCGCGGACCCACCTGGTCGAGCGCGGTGGCGATGGCCTCCTCGTGGTCGATCACGCCCGTCATGCTCCGCAGTTTTCCCAGAAAGCGCAACATCAGTTGTCGGCCCGGGAACGAGCCCGCACGCTATGAGGCATGAACCAGTACGACGTAGCAGTCATCGGTGGCGGAGCAGCCGGCCTTTCGGCGGCGATGGTCCTGTCACGGGCGCAGCGGACGGTGCTCGTGATCGACGCCGGCGAGCCCCGCAACGCGCCCGCGCAGCACATGCACGGGTTCCTGTCGCGCGACGGCATGCCTCCGGCTGAGCTGCTGGCTGTGGGCCGGCGGGAGGTCGAGTCCTATGGCGGCCGGTTCGTCGCCGGACAGGTGACCGACGCCCGTCGTGACGGGTCCTGCTTCGCACTTGCCCTGGGCGACGGCACGACTGTCACGGCCCGACGGGTCCTGGTCACCACCGGCCTGCGCGACGAGCTGCCGGACGTCGACGGTCTGCGCGAGCGGTGGGCGCGAGACGTCCTCCACTGCCCCTACTGCCACGGCTACGAGGTCCGCGGCCGGGCGATCGGCGTACTGGGCTGGTCAGCCGAATCCGCCCGGTACGCCCAGATCGTCCGGCAGTGGTCCGACGACGTCGTGCTGTTCGCTGCTCCTGGCAGCCTGGCGGACGACGAGCAGGAGCAGCTGGCGGCGCGCGCGATCGCCGTTGTCGAAGGCCACGTCAGTCAGGTCGTCGTCCAGGAGGACGCCCTGCACGCCGTAGCGCTGGAGGACGGCCGGACGGTCCCCAGAGAGGTCCTGTTCGTGCCACCCCGATTCGTGCCGAACAACGACGTGCTGGTCGGCCTCGGGTGCGACCTCGACGAGGCCGGCTGGGTCGTCACCGACGGCACCGGCCAGACGACCGTTCCCGGTGTCTGGGCAGCAGGGAACGTGAGCAACCCACGAGCCCAGGTCATCACGGCCGCCGGTGAGGGCTCCACGGCAGCCATCGCCCTCAACGCCCACCTCGTCGACGAGGACGTGCGCAACGCCGTGCGCGAGCACCGCCGTGACCACACACACTGACGCCGACTCACCTACCAAGGAGAACCCCATGTCCGACGCACCGAGCTCATCCACCACCCCGCCGGCGAAGCCGATCGGGCCACCGACCAAGCACCAGCTGGCGCTCATGATCTGGATCGCGGTCTTCCCCACCCTGACGCTCCTGAACGTCACGATCGGCCCCTGGCTCTCTGACGCCGGACCGGTCCTGCGGACCTTCGTCCTGGCGACCATCGCCGTGCCGATCGTCATCTACGGACTGATGCCGCGGCTGCACCGCCTCCGGGTGCAGCTGCTCACCCGCCGCGCGACCGCCTGAGGACAACGGTCAGCCCACGACGCTGGCGCGCCGCACCCGCCTGCTGGATGCTTGTCCTCGACGCGGTCTCTGAGTGGGAACCGGGAGGGCGGGGTGGACGCTCCTGAGCACGCCACGGCGCTCAGCCCACGCTCCACCCCTGACGGCGCCGCGCCGGTCAGCCGGCAGTTCATCTCGCTGTACGCACTGTCCTACGCCGGCGGGGCACTGCTGTTCCTCGGCCCGCTCCTGGTGTCGCTCGCGCTGAAGGTCAACGACCTCGTCGGTCTCGAGGACGCCCCCAAGAACCTGGCGCTCGTCACCGGGGTGGGATCCGTGCTGGCCATGGTGAGCAACCCGCTCTTCGGCAGGCTCAGCGACCGGACCACCGCCCGTCTCGGCATGCGCCGGCCGTGGATGCTCGCCGGTCTGGCCGGCGGCGTCCTCGGAACGCTCACCATCGCACTCGCACCCACCATCGGAGTCGTTCTGGTCGGGTGGTGCCTCGCGCAGGTGTTCCTGAACGCCCTCCTGGCCGCCCAGACCGCGATCCTCCCCGACCACGTCCCCGTCGCCCAGCGGGGGCTGGTCTCCGGCGTGCTCGGCGTGTGTCTTCCCGCGGCCTCGGTCGCGGCCACCTACCTCGTCCAGGCGTTCGACCGGACCGACCTGACCATGTTCCTCGCACCCTGCCTGGTCGGTGGGCTCCTGGTGGCGGTGTTCACGACCAGGCTGAACGACCGGCGGCTCGACCCGGCGCACCGGCCGGCCTGGTCACTGCGGGAGCTCCTGGGCTCGTTCTACGTCAACCCCCGCGCCAACCCGGACTTCGCCTGGGCGTTCGCCAGCCGGTTCATGATGGTGATGGCGTACGCGTTCCTCGTCACCTACCAGGCCTACGACCTGCTCGACCACCTCGGCACCGACCAGCGCGACGTGCCGCACCAGATCTACGTCGCGACCCTGCTGCAGTCCGCGGTCCTGGTGGTCGTCTCGCCGCTGGCGGGGCGGCTCTCGGACCGGCTCGGTCGACGGAAGGTGCTGGTTGCCGCCGCCGCCGGCATCTATGCGGTGGCAATGGTCACCATCGCCACCGCGAGCAGCCCGGCCGGCTACCTGGCGGGGATGGCCATCAGCGGCCTCGGATTCGGGATGTACATGGCCGTCGACCTGGCTCTCGTGGTCGACGTGCTCCCGCCGACCCGGTCCTCGGCCAAGGACCTCGGTGTGCTGAACATCGCCGGCGCACTGCCGTTCGCACTCGCCCCGGCGCTCGCGCCCGTCATCCTCGGGCTGACCCACCACAGCTACACCGCGCTGTACCTCGTCGCCGGGGGTTGCGCGGCGGCTGGTGCGGTCGCCATCTCCCCGGTCCGAGGGACCAGGTAGCCCCCAATCAGACCGCCTGACAAAGGTGAATCACGCCGCTTGGCACGTTTCGCGCCCCGACACTGTGGCGATAGCTGGATGCCGATACTGTGCTGAGCAGTGTCGCGCAACCGTGGGAGCACGATGGCGCCGACCTTCAAGACAGGGTGGGCCATGGGGCTCTTCGGACCGCCCGACGTACCGGAGCTCATCCGGACACCGGAATGCGCGCCGCAGAGCCGGCCCGGCATACCGCGGGAGGTGCTGACGATGGGAATCTTCAGGCGGCGGCCCAAAGCACCGAAAGTCGCTGGGGAGAAGGCGCCGGTCGACGTCGACGGTGTGGTCGAGATGCTGCGCAGCGAGAACACCTCGACCCGCCAGGATGCGGTTCGTGCGCTCGCAGAGCTCGGCGATCGGCGCGCGGCACCCGCCTTGCTGGAGGTGACCGCGGACGAGACAGACGCTCTACGAGTCAGGGCGGCATATGCCCTGGCGACACTGGGCGACCCGCGAGCTACCCCCGTGCTGCTCAGCGCCCTCGATCACCGCCCGGACATGGACACCGACTGGGCCGTTCGAGGCCTGGGTCACCTCCGCTGCTCAGACGCGGTGATGCCTCTTGCGCGCCTCCTCAACGAGCTGGCGATCGTGTCGACGATCCAGGTCAACCTCTGGCTTGATGTGGCGGAGGCCCTCAAGGCGATCGGAGATCCGAGGGCCGTGGATGCACTTCTTGACTGGCGCTCCAACCCCAGCATCAACACGCGGGCCGTGTATGACCTCGGGGTGACCGAGAAGCTCGAAGCGGCTGTGGTGGACGCCTTGGCGGTCTGCGGGCGAGAGGTAGTGCCGACGTTGGTATCGAGCGCGATGGAGACGCACAACAGCACGGCCTTTCTCGCGCTCGAGAAGCTGGATTGGGAACCCCAGTCAGACAAGGAGCGCCTGGCCCGCGCCCTGGCACGTGAGGACTGGGTCGCGGCTGGAGAGGTGGGGGCAATGGCCGTCGAGCCGTTGCTTCTCAACCTCGGCTGCGAGCTCGTGGGTGAGCGGTGGATGAAGCGGTCAGGTGATTTCGGCAACGGGGACGCACACGGGCATGAGTCCGAGAAGATCGTCGCGATCGCGGACGCGCTCGGGGCAACCGGCGATTCACGCACCGTCGAACCCCTGGTGCAGCTGCTCTCGGCGGAGTTGAACGGTCTCTGGGGAAGCGGACGCGCTTCGGTTCGACGGTCGGCGGCCGGTGCTCTGCGGCGGATAGGAGAACCGGCCGTTCAGCCACTCGCGGTGCTGATCGGTGCGCCGCGATACTGGGGCGATGAAAGCGAGCAAGAGGCGGCCCGTGCCTTGGCGATGATCGGCCCCGCGGGACTGGAGGTACTCGGGCAGAATCTGCGCAAGCACTCTGAAGCGCACGACAGACACGTGCAGCTGGACCGTTCCGAGCCGGGACGCTCGCACTACGGCGATCCCGACATCACTGGGTACCGCAAGTGGGAAGCGATCCGAAAGGCGCTGGTCGTCGGAGCCGGCACTGACGCCTTGCCCATCCTGCAAACGATGCTCCACGACGAGAACGAGAGTGTGCGCACGGACGCCGAGGAGCTCCTCGCAGAGATCGCCGAACCGGAGACGGCCTAGCCGCGAGTCGTCTTGGCGGATGGGACCTTGCCGCGGCCCGATCTTGCCGAGACTCCCGTTGGGCGGGGGAGCTTGGACACCGGCACCAGAGGTGGTCCGGACAGCGCGGAAGATCCCAGTCACCACGTGGCTGTTG